>CAKVBA010000030.1 GCA_934725305.1 uncultured Parabacteroides sp.
GAACCAATTACGAACCATTAACTATGATAAATTATAAAATCAAATGGTAAAGTAACAAATAAATAACAAAATACACATCATGCCAAACACCTGCTATATGCTGTGTATATTAGCATTTACGCACATTTTCTTATCTTTTTGAATGTTGCATGAGGTTTGACGTTGTATTAGGCGTTGGCTCGCCTACATCTGCGACAGCGTATATTGGCGGACGACACTATCTCTCGCTGATCGGCAACTATGCGGTTCACGACAATGACTTCTTCAATCTGTTCAACGGACAACATGTCTGGGGCGGAAGTTTCGGCTATGCCTACAACAGCATCGCCGGTCCTGTCAATGCCCAAGTGGGATTGTCCAACCGAAACACGAACCTGCAATTCTACCTCAACGTCGGCTACTGTTTCTGATTTTCCCCAAGAGGGATTGACCAAAGCTCAGTAGTTTTGTGTACTTTTGCCCATCATAAATAGGAAAAGGAAGAGACAACATGATAGTAATCACAGACACAGATGCATTGGAGGGGAAAGAACTGGTTGCCACCATCGGCTTCTTCGACGGCGTACACCGCGGTCACCGTTTCTTGATTGATGAGTTGAAACGCGAAGCACAAGAGGCTCAACTGCCATCGGCCGTCATCACCTTCTCGGCCCATCCGCGCAGCGTATTGCATACCGGCTATCAGCCGAAACTGCTCAACTCGTATGAAGAGAAGATAGAGCAGCTGGCCACAACCGGCATCGATTATTGCATTGTCCTCGACTTTACACTGGAACTATCGAAGCTGACGGCACGGGAATTTATCGAGACGGTGCTATGCGACCGGCTACACGTGAAACAGCTGCTGATTGGCTATGACCATCGCTTCGGCCACGACCGCACGGATGGATTCGAGCAGTATGTTGCCTATGGTGCCAACTGCGGCATGACTGTGCGGAAAGCTTCGGAGTATGACGAAGGGCACACGGCCGTCAGCTCGTCGGAAGTGCGCAAGCTGCTGAAAGAGGGAGATGTAGAACAGGCGGCTTATCTGCTGACTTGTCCCTATCAGCTGCAAGGACACATTGTGAGTGGCTATCAGATTGGCCGCACATTGGGTTTTCCCACAGCCAATATTCAGACGGATGAGCCGGGAAAGATTGTTCCGGGCATTGGTGTCTATGCCGTCAAAGCCCAGATCAGAGGCAAATGGTATAGCGGCATGCTCTATATCGGAAACCGCCCGACCCTGAACAATGGCAACGACATCTCGATGGAAGTGAATCTGTTCGACTTTTCCGACAATATCTATAACGATACCATCCGAATCTCATTCCTCCACTTTATCCGCGGAGACATCAAGTTCAACTCCCTGGATGAACTGAAGGAACAGCTGCAAAAAGACCGTATCGCCGTTCAACAAATCATAGAGGAGAAAGCATCATGTATTACGAAGCCATAGATCTATTGAAAGGGATGATTGCCCGTCCCTCATTCAGCCGCGACGAGAAAGAGGTGGCAGACTACTTGGAAGAGACGTGGAAAAGGGCCGGCCATGCGCCTTTCCGCAAAGGAAACAATCTATGGATGAGCACACTTATCGATCCTGCCAAGCCGACACTGCTGCTCAACTCACACATCGACACCGTGAAGCCGGCTGCCGGCTGGACACATGATCCGTTCTCGCCCGACGAGACCGACGAAGAGAGACTCTATGGCTTGGGAAGCAATGATGCCGGCGCCAGCGTGGTGTCGCTCTATGCGGCCTTCTGCCTGCTGACGCAGAAGGAGCAACCCTATAACCTGATCTTTCTCGCCTCTTCGGAAGAGGAGGTTTCCGGAAAAGAGGGACTGGAAAGTGTTCTCCCTTATCTGCCGCCCATCCATTTTGCCATCGTGGGCGAGCCCACCGGCATGCAGCCGGCTGTGGCCGAAAAGGGGTTGATGGTGCTCGACTGCACCTGCATCGGCAAAGCAGGTCATGCCGCCCGCAACGAGGGAATCAATGCCATCTATCTGGCAATGCAAGAAATAGAATGGTTCCGCACCTATCAGTTCCCGGAGCAGAGCGAATTCTTGGGTCCGGTGAAGATGACGGTCAGCATCATTCAGGCAGGGACGCAACACAATGTGGTGCCCGACCGCTGCCAGTTCACCGTTGACATCCGTTCCAACGAGTTCTATCCCAACGAGAAGCTGTTTGAGCTAATCCGTGAGCAGGTGCATTGCGACATCAAAGCACGCAGCTTCCGCCTCAACTCTTCCCGCACCGAACTCGATCATCCTTTTGTGCAACGTGCCTTGATGATGGGAAAGATTCCCTTCGGATCGCCCACACTCAGCGATCAGGCACTTATGCCGTTTCCCTCGGTCAAGATGGGTCCGGGACAGTCGAGCCGTTCCCACAGTGCCGATGAATATATCGAGCTGATTGAGATAAGGGAGGCGATTGATACATACGTCAGACTTTTGGATCAACTGATATGCTAAGAAAGATACTGAGCACCATCAGCACACGCTATCTGATAGCGTTGCTCAACCTGGCGCTTATCTTCATCAATGCGAAAGTATTGGGTATCGAAGGCGTGGGATGGGTTGGCATCATTGTGGCCTCTATCAATATAGCAGTCATCTTCAACAGTATCTTGTGTGGCAACACCATTGTCTATTTCATGAACCGCTACTCCATGCGGGCCATCTTTGCCCCTTCTTATCTATGGACCTTCATCGGATCGGCACTGGCTTGTCTCTTTATGTATTTGACCGGACTGTTGCCACACGTCTATGCCTGGGACATCTATCTGCTCTCGATCCTCAATTCATTGGTCACCGCCAATGCACGCTTTCTGCTGGGCAAAGATCATATCAAGGGATTCAACCTGACTCATATCTTTCAGGGCGGATTGCTCTTCTTTGTATTGGTCTATCTCTATTATGTGGCAGAGCAGCAAGAGGTGCAGTCTTATGTATCGGCTCTCTATATCACCAACGGCATCGCCTTTGCCGTCAGCCTGTTTCTGCTGATTCCCTATCTGAAGGAGGAAGGCAGAAATCGCCCGGCCAGACCGGACAAGCCTTTGATGGCACTGCTGAAAGAGATGTTCGGCTATGGATTATGGAGCGGAGCCGACAACTTGGCGGAAGTCTGTACAACCCGCCTCAACTATTTCCTGATCCAACGACTGGCAGGAATGGGCAGCGTGGGTCTGCTGGATGCCGGCACCAAGATATCAGAGAGTGTATGGCACATCAGCCGAAGTGTCAGCTATATCGAATATAGCAGCATCGCTCGCACGCCTCAACAGGAAGAACAACGGCAAATCACACTGAAGCTGTTCAAGCTGACCCTGTGTGCCATGAGTCTGGTGATGCTTTGTATCGCCTGCATTCCGGAATGGGTTTATACGGATTATCTGTTCAATGCCGAATTCAAAGGAATGCGTCGGGTCATCTTGGGTCTTTCTGTCGGTATCATCACCTTGGGATGCAACAGCATCATCGGTCACTATTTCATTGGCAGTGGAAAGATTCGCTATAGTGCCTTCAGCTCGATGGTGGGATTGGTCACACTGGCTCTTTCCGGCTCTGTCTTGATTCCTTATGCCGGCGTAGTGGGCTCGGCCATCAGCACCAGCATCGCCTTCACCGCCATGCTTATCTTTTCGCTGACGCTCTTCATGAGGCAGACTCACACACGCCTGTCGGAACTCTTCCCCAACAAAAGAGATTTCAAGATGATATGGAGGAAAATCCATCCTTAGTTGTCCAACCAAGGACGCGGATTGAGCTTGGTCTTCTCTTTCCATAGCTGGAAATGGAGGATGGTGGCATTGCCATTTTCGGTGTCGGTAAAGATCTTGCCCAAGGCCTGACGCGTAGAAACACGGTCGCCAGCCTTCACATAGACTTGACTTAGGTTACTATAAACCGTGAGGTAATTACCGTGGCGCACAATGATGGAGTTGCTATAACCCGGCACCACAAAGACACGAGTGACTACGCCATTAAAGACAGCACGGGCATCTGCTCCTGCAGAGGTCTGGATATCGATGCCATTATTACTGATTCGCACATGCTTAAGCTCTTGATGAGGCTGTTCACCAAAGCTGGTGATCACTGTATGCCGACCGCTCACCGGATAGGGCAAACGTCCTCGATTTCCGGCAAAGTTGTCCGACAGTTTCTTCTCCTCTTTCGTCATGGCATAGCCGCCTTTCGTCTCGGCCACACGCTCTTCGCGCACCGGGCTCTTTTTGCCGGCCACCTTGTCCGACTTCTTGCCAGAAGCAGCCAGTCTTTCCCGTGCTGCACGAGCTTCGGCCTCGGCACGGGCAATCTCTTCGGCAATCTGCTTCTCAATCTGTCGGTTCAATGCCTCTGCCTGACGACGTTTCTCCTTCAGCTGGGCCTGCAGATCTTTCTGCTTCTTATTGAGCTGCTGCACCTCCAGCTTCTGAGTTGCCTCTTCCTGTTCCAGCTTCTTATGCTCGTCTTGTCGTGCTCCCAACAGCTGCTGTTTCTCCTCGCGAGTCTTTTCCAAAGCCTGCTGCTTGGCAGCAATCTCGTTCTGCTTGTCTTTAATATCAGCAGCCTGACGTTTCTGCCAGTCGGCATACTCGCGCAGATAGCGCATGCGACGCATCGACTGAGTAAAATTCTCGGCCGAAAGAATAAAGAGCAGCTTGTCTTGTGAACTGTGACGTTTATAAAGGCTCTGTGCAGACTTGCTATAATTGGCGCGTTTCTCGTCCAGCTCGCGATTCAACACCACAATCTCGCACTTCATCTTAGCCATCGAGCCATCAATCTCGGCCATTTCTTGATTCAACAGACTGATCACCTTCTTGCGGGAAAGAATCTGCTGAGAGATCAGATTCAACCGATGTAACGAGTTCTTCGTCGTTTTCTGTGTCTCTTTCAACAGCTGAGAAGTCTGTTCAATCTCGGCCAAAGCGGCCTTGCGCTGCTTCTCCAGCTGCTTCACCTTGGCTGAACTTTGTCCCCAAAGAGCAACCGACATTCCTAAGAATAAGACAATCCAAAACGACCTCATCTCTCTCCTTTCTATTTAGTGACTGATTTTATAATCTGCTCAAATGTGATCCGCTTATATTTGGATGGAATCGAGAAGTCCATGTTCAACGCAGCATCCAGTCGAATGCGTGAATACTGAAACTGCATCATTCCGGATGAAACACCCTTCTTGAACAGCTCTGCCTTCATCTGATTGGGGAATGTCTGACCCGCTACCGAGCCGAAGTTGGCATAGCTCCACGACAGTGCATATTGTGACACGGCCTCTGTGACACGAGTCAAAAGTAATCGTCCCTCTTCATCCGTCTGAAAGCTATAATTCAATCCCATCGAATCCTTGGCCTTAAACTCGGCCGCTCCATCCGCCTGCTTCACCTGAAAACGGTTGTAATGCTTCGGAGTTATCTCTTTATAACCGGGTAAAAAGAGATGATTGGTAAACAGTGCCTGCAGATTATAGTAGTTGAATTCTATCGGAGTCTTTCCACGCAGATTCTCATAGTTTTCTGCCATATAGCGTTTATTCATCCGGTCGAGCACTTTGATGCTGTCGGTCGTCAACATCAGACGAAACACCTCAATGCCCAAGAAGGGCTGCACCGACAACATCAGTGCACTGTCTTTGACCATCTTCATATCGACACGCGAACTGACCTCCTTATCGGGCAACACCACATCCACATGCAGGCGAGCCGACAACGATGCATAGCTAAACGACTGCTCTTCGACCCATTCCAGATATTCACGTCCCGATTTCGCACCAGTAGTGCCAGTTGTTCCTGCCTTCTTGGTCGATTTACATCCACTCAGACAGAGCACGAACAGACCAACAACAACAAGCCATCCTTGTGTGCGCTTCTTATTGAGCATTTTCATCTTCTATATATTTTTCTTCAGCAATCTTGCGATCCAATACTTCGCTCACTTTTCCCATCTCTTTGGCCTTTTTCCATTGCTCGACAGCCTTGTTCTTTTCTCCCGTCATGAAAAGGATATCACCATAGTGATCTACCAGTTCAAAGCTCTGAGTCTTGTCCTTTTCCAAAGCACTCTCGCTATAGATCTTGGCCAAGGTGTAATTGCCCTGCATAAAGAAGATCCAGGCATAAGTGTCTAAATAGGTCGCATTGTCAGGCTCCAACTTGATGCACTGGGCGCACATGCGTTCGGCCTTCTTCAGATCTTTCTTCTCTAAACAGAGGAAATAGCTATAATTGTTCAAGACAGCCACATTATTTTCATTATACTTCAATGCCTCTTCATAGGCACGATAGGCCTGTTCCTGCCGCTTCAGCTCATGATAAATATCTCCTATCTGTCCATAGAAGTCGGACTTCAACGGAAGATTTTCCTTCGGGATAATCTTCACTCCGGCATAATAGACATTCAACGCCTCCTGGAATTTTCCCTGCTGGAAATAGGCAATACCTTGATAGAAATAGTATTCCGGCGCATTAGGGAACAGCTCCATACATTTCTGACAGATGCGAGAAACCTCTTCTATATCTTCTGCCTTCAACGCCATATTCAGCAGCTGCTGCCAAGCTCCGGCATTGCCCGGCTCCATCTCTGTGACCAACTGAAACTGGAACTTCGCCTCTTCCGGCTTTTTCTCTGCCAAGAGCAATCCACCATACATCAGCTTCAGATCGGTGTCTTCGGGATGCTGCTCCAAGAGCGTCTTAAACAAGACATTCGCACGCTCTATGCCCTTCTCGGTCTGCTGTAATCGCAAGATATACCGAGACAATATACTCACTTTGGTATCCACATCCAACATATCATTGACCAACGCATTGTGAATCTGTGTTTCAGCAGCCTCTTTATCGCCCTTCACCTCATAGTAATTGGCCATAGAGACAATATAATAGGGATTTCCGGGATCCACTTCATGCGCCTTCTCATAGCAAGCCAACGCCTTTTCGGTCTCGCCCTTCTCCAGATGCAAATCACCTAACAAAATCTGATAGCGAGCCTCCATCGGATATTTAGCCGCCAACTTCTCCAGCTCCATAAAGGCATTGTCGGGCTGCTCAAGTTGCATATACAACTTATACTTCTGCATCGAAAGTGCCTCGCTCATGCCAATGTTCAGCTCCAAAGCATCATAGGCATCAATGGCTTTCCCAAATTCGCCCTGCTGAGTCAAAGCATCCGCCAGATAATAGTTCAGCTCTGCCTTTTCGGGATAGGCTTTTGCCAGCTTCTCAAACTCCTCGGCGGCCTCGCCATACATTCCTAAATTGCGTGAGACAGATGCCAAAGCCATACGGTAAGTAAAGTTATCCTTGCTATTCTCGACAGCTCGCTTCAACATCTCTACAGCCTTGTCGGGACGCTGCAACTGCACATAAAACGAAGACAACTCATACAACACCGACGATGCGGTTGAGTCTATATTCAAACAATGGTTAAATGCGTCATAGGCAGCATCATACTTTCCGGCAGCCTTCAGCTTCAATCCTTCATAAAAGAAATAATCGAACTTACGTTTCTGCTGCATGACCAGCTGGGTTGAATCAGTAGCCTGCGAATCAGCCGCCATAACACTCAACGGAGCTACAACAAAAACATAACAGATTATGAATAACAAGAATCGTTTCAAACTCATATCTCTACTATTATGACAATGGATTATTTTTTTCCTGTGTGTCCGAAACCACCTTCTCCACGTTCGGTCTCGTCCAACAGCTCAACAGGCTTCCATGTAACCTGACTATGAGTAGTGATCACCATCTGACAGATGCGTTCGCCATCCTGAACAGTAAATGGTTCTGCAGACAGATTAATCAGGATAATGCCAATCTCGCCTCGGTAATCGGCGTCAATAGTGCCTGGTGTATTCAGCAGAGTAATGCCATGCTTCAAGGCCAAACCACTACGCGGACGCATCTGTGCCTCATATCCTTCGGGCAAAGCAATATGCAATCCTGTCGGAATCAGCTTCCGCTCCATAGGTTTCAAGACAACAGGTTCATTCAGATTAGCTCGGATATCCATGCCTGCCGAAAAAGGAGTTGCATAAGCCGGCAGCGGATGATGGGATTTATTGATAATTTTTACTTCCATACGTTCTATACTTGATTGAGACAAAGATACAAAAATTCCCTACATATGTCTATTAACCCTCATTCGGTCGTTCGATTTTAATTCTTGTTAGTGTTTGTTTCGAGCAGATTGCAATTATGACACACCGGCAATATCGTCACCGCAAAGAGCTTCATTTGCATTTGGTTCCCTTAATCAGCACCTTCTCACCTGAAGCCAAAGTAGTTGCAAACAGATAGACCGATCCGCCCTCACGTATGCGTGTCTTTTTACGTAACTCATCGACCGAAAGCGGGAAATTGCGCACCGTGATATTGGCTTGTGGCACTAACTTGGCCAACTGCTTGCACAACTTGCTATGGAAAGGTATTACCTCATCTATCAGGAAGATGCGACCGGGAAAATCCATCACCGGCTGATCCGAGGTATATAAATGACTACTGACATGTAATTTATACAGCTGTAAACGGGCGGCAATACTCTTGAATGCGCCGGCTTTCAGCAACGACGCATTGGGCTCATAAAGATAAGAACCCACTTTATCGGCCAATGATACGCATATCTGCTGCTCTTCGGTCAAGGTAAAAGTAAACGACTGCTCCTCTCCACTGGCATCAAAATGGACACAATGTAGCGGCAAATCCGCCATTGTTTCGCCACGCCCCATGACAAATAACAGCTCCTTGCACTCATTACGCACAGATAAGACATGAATCTCTTGGGTTCCCGGAAGCAGATCAAGCGTCATCTGAATATCGGCCATCGGAGAAAGTTTGGCTATCACTTTTGGTGCACGTTGCAACAGCTTGGGCAACAGTTTGGGCAGATCTGGCTCACAATCCTGCAAAGCAAACACACGGCGATTACCATCGCCTCGTCGTGCCGGATCAATATAAAAAAGATCTATTCCTTCAATCTGTCCGGCCAACTCCGTAGAGTCGCCCTGCAACACCGTGATGTTATCGGCTCCCAACACCTCAAAATTAGCAACTGCCGCCTCACAATAGGCCGGGAAACGCTCTATATAGGTCACACTTTTCGCCTTTCTTGAGAAGTAATAACTATCAATTCCCAATCCGCCGGTAAGATCACACAAGGCATCCTCGGCATTTATCAAACGTTGTTTATATAAAGCCGTCTGCTCTGACGAGGATTGTTCAGCCGTGATCTTAGCCGGAAAGACCAAAGCATCATTCTGATACCAAGTGGGAAGCTTATCTTTAATCTGCCGGCGAGCCAACAGCTGCTCCACGGCAAATGGGACATCAACATCGGGATATTTGGATGCACTCAACAACAGACGCATCGGATCGTCTGAGGCATGTTCTCTGATAAACTGACGGAATTGCTCATTCTGTTTCATAGCGCAAAGATAAAAATATCCAAGAGGAAAAGGGATATAAAAGAGAAGAAACCCCTATAAACAACACGACTCTTTCATTTATCATTCACGAGGCGATTTCCTAAAAAACACAATAAGCCAACGAGTAGTCGGGAAGCTATTAACTCAGCCAAAACGGAGTCGTTTATCTACGGAAATTGGGTGCCTACCCAATTCAAACGGAGTAGGCATTCAATCCAAACGGAGTGCCTACCCAATTTCAAAAAAGTCCCTACCCTTTTTTGGGGAAGTCTATAGACTAATCCCGTGAAGCCCATAGATGCCTGGAATACAGCATATAACTTCCACCGAGAGGCTGTTTGCACCGAGACCGACTCATTCGATAATTCCAGCAGAATCGCCCGTCGCTTCAGACGGATTTGTCACCTGTTTCCAGTGAATAGTAATCCCGATAAGTACAATAACTACTCGCTACGACTGCTGTTGGTGTACCAAAATACACACACAAGACTGGCTTTGAAATCCAAATCGGTCGTTAGAACGAATTGGGATAAATGAAAGAGCCGTGTATAAACAATTAAAGCCTGTCTCACGACAAGCCCTAACCAAACTTTGTTAACCTTAAATCTAATACTATTATGAAAAAACCACGGTGCAAAGATACAGCTGTTTGGACCTTTTGTCAATAGTAAAACAGCTAAAATATGTTGTTAAACATGTAATAAAAGCAAAATAGGGCGCAAACTGAATCAGTTGCACCCTATTTTATCATTTATCGTATGGAATTAGTCTTCCAACTTTGCACAAATATATTCGCGGTTCAAGCGAGCGATGTTGCTAACAGAAATATTCTTCGGACATTCCATTTCGCAAGCACGAGTGTTTGTACAGTTACCGAAGCCCAGTTCGTCCATTTTAGCCACCATAGCCTTAGCACGGCGAGCAGCCTCAACTTTACCCTGAGGCAACAGAGCCAACTGGCTAACCTTAGCAGAAACGAACAACATGGCAGAACCGTTCTTACAAGCAGCAGCACAAGCACCGCAACCAATACAAGCAGCAGCGTCCATTGCCAATTCAGCATCCCTCTTAGAGATAGCGATTGCATTAGCATCAGGCACACCACCTGTATTAACAGAAACGAAACCACCAGCCTGCATGATCTTATCATATGCATAACGGTCAACCATCAAGTCGCGGATTACCGGGAAACCAGCAGAACGCCACGGTTCGATAGTAATAGTTTCACCATCGTGGAAACGACGCATATACAGCTGACAAGTTGTTGCACCTGTTGCCGGTCCGTGAGGATGTCCGTTCACATACAATGAACACATACCACAGATACCTTCACGACAGTCATGGTCAAATACGATCGGTTCCTTGCCTTCGTTAACCAACTTTTCGTTCAAGATATCCAACATTTCCAAAAAAGATACACTCTGATTGATCTTATCGATCTTGTATGTCTCGAACTGTCCTTTTTCTTTCGGACCTCTTTGACGCCAAACCTTAAGTGTTACACTTATATCTTTATCCATGATTCTAATTTTTTCTGAGATTGATGATTATTACTTCTTGTAGTTACGTGTTTGAGGAACAACGAACTGATAGTTCAAATCTTCCTTCAACATAACCGGGTCTTTATCTTCACCCTGGTATTCCCAGCAAGATACATACATGAACTTATCATCGTGACGAAGAGCTTCACCCTCTTCTGTCTGATGTTCCGTACGGAAGTGACCACCACAAGACTCTGCACGATCCAAAGCGTCGTGTGCCATCAACGTACCAATTTCGATAAAGTCGGCTACACGAAGAGCCTTTTCCAATTCTGTATTCAAATCGTCTGTAGCTCCCGGAATAAATACATTTGTCCAGAATTCCTTCTTCAAGTCTTTCAGCATCTGGATACCTTCCTTCAATCCTTCTGCGTCACGAGCCATACCTACATGTTCCCACATGATATGACCTAACTTGCGGTGGATAGAATCAACAGTTTCCTTACCCTTGATATTCATCAATTTAGTGATACGAGCCTTGATTGCTTTTTCTGCTTCTGCAAACTCAGGCAACTCTGTGCTGAAGCGCGGAACCTGAATCTGGTCAGACAAATAGTTCTGGATAGTATAAGGCAATACGAAGTAACCATCGGCCAAACCCTGCATCAAAGCAGAAGCACCCAAACGGTTAGCACCGTGATCAGAGAAGTTAGCCTCACCAATAGCGAACAAACCAGGAACAGAAGTCATCAATTCATAGTCAACCCACAGACCACCCATTGAGTAGTGCAATGCCGGATAGATCATCATCGGTGTTTCGTATGGATCGTCGTTGGTAATTTCTTCGTACATATCGAACAAGTTACCATATTTCTGCTTAACTACCTCTTTACCCAAACGGTTGATAGCATCTGAGAAGTCCAAGAATACAGCCAAACCAGTAGCGTTTACACCAAAACCAGCGTCGCAACGTTCTTTAGCAGCACGAGAAGCCACGTCACGAGGAACCAAGTTACCGAATGCCGGATAACGACGTTCCAAATAGTAGTCACGGTCAGCTTCAGGAATATCTCTACCCTTCTTAGTTCCTGCCTGCAATGCCTTGGCATCTTCCAGTTTCTTCGGAACCCAGATACGACCATCGTTACGCAATGACTCAGACATCAAAGTCAATTTAGACTGGAAGTCGCCCTTTACAGGTACACAAGTCGGGTGAATCTGAACCATACATGGGTTTGCGAAATAAGCACCCTTCTTGTAGCACTGCCAAGCAGCAGAACCGTTTGAAGCCATAGCGTTAGTTGACAAGAAGAAGGTATTTACATAACCACCTGTTGCAACAACTACTGCGTGAGCAGCAAAACGTTCGATCTTACCAGTTACCAAGTTACGAGCAATGATACCACGTGCACGGCCATCTACCTTAACTACGTCAAGCATTTCATGGCGAGTGTACATTTTAACCTTACCCAAACCAATCTGACGGCTCAATGCAGAGTATGCACCTAACAACAACTGCTGACCGGTCTGACCGCGGGCATAGAATGTACGGGATACCTGAGCACCACCGAATGAACGGTTATCCAACAAACCACCATATTCACGAGCAAAAGGAACACCCTGAGCTACACACTGGTCGATGATAGCGTTTGATACTTCAGCCAAACGGTAAACGTTAGCCTCACGAGCACGGTAGTCACCACCCTTGATAGTATCATAGAACAAACGATAGATAGAGTCACCATCATTCTGATAGTTCTTAGCAGCATTGATACCACCCTGTGCTGCAATAGAGTGAGCACGACGAGGAGAGTCCTGAATACAGAAGTTCAATACGTTGAATCCCATTTCGGCCAATGAAGCTGCTGCTGATGCACCAGCCAAACCTGTACCGACAACAATGATATCCAGACGACGTTTATTGGCGGGGTTCACCAATTTCTGGTGAGCTTTATAATTTGTCCACTTCTCAGCCAACGGGCCTTGAGGTATTTTTGAATTTATTTCAGCCATAATATTATATTTTCAATTGAAGAGATTAAACCCAAATCAAGCACCTACACCATTCAGGTAGAATATGATAGTTATGATTGCAAATAAGCCACAGATAATAGTAGCTACCCACTTAGAGATACATTCCCAACGGCTCATCCATACGTTGTTGTTCCAACCTAATGTGTGAATTGCTGACCAGAAACCGTGAGTCAAATGGAACCACAATGCAACAAACCATACCAAATACAATGCTGTATTTACAACATTACCCTGGAAGAAGTAGTTGATAAACTCAGCGCCGTGTGTTGTTGCAATAGCAGCGCCACCCAATGTAACTTCATGATGACCCATCAATTCGGCAAACATCATGTTGTACCAGAAATGAGTAAAGTGCAAAACCATACCCAAAATAACGATCACACCCAAAACCAACATGTTCTGAGATGCCCATTCTACACCTTTCGGACGAGCGTTGATTGCGTAACGATCGTTACCACGTGCTTTAAGATTCTGCATGGTCAGCATGATTGCATACACAAAGTGAACAACAACACCTGCAGCCAACACCATTGTACCCAACAAGGCATACCAGTTAGAGCCCAGCAAGCCACAAATTATGTTGTAAGCTTCACCAGAAAATACTGCTGCCACATTCATACAAAGGTGGAACACCAGAAACAGAATAAGGAAGAGGCCTGATACACTCATAATCAGCTTCCTCCCGATAGAAGAATTAAGTAACCACATAAGATAATAATTTAAGTTATTTAATTGTGTTTAGAGATTTCTCTACATTAACAATTGCTCACGCAAAGGTATGCTAAATACCCATATCACGCAAACGATTAAAGAAATATTTCGCCAATTCAAAAACAGCGTTTTCGCCGGATTCAAACCACATATACATCCTTTAAAATCCCTAAAAGTAATACTAATATTTTTATATTTCAAATCTTATGTTCATTATAATTAAGTTTTCTCAATAGAATTGAACCTCTTTATGGTTCCTCTATTTCTCTTTGTGCTTTCTTTAGTTAAAATGATTCGGATTTTCTTTTCTCCTCTATCTTCTATCGCCAAAGTGTGTGTTCAACCATGACTGACGGACTACGGAAAACAGGATATCACTTCGCTAAAATCGGGTAGGCATTCCGTTCGGGCATAAATTAAAGAAGAAATTAATAGGGAAATCAATAAAGAAAGTGGGCTCAACAGTTTGCCATTGTGACGTACCGCCATAAAAAAGCCTCTATTCACTAAACATGAATAAAGGCTTAGGATTGTTGAGTTGTCTCACGAGGATTCGAACCTCGACAGACAGAACCAAAAACTGTAGTGCTACCATTACACCATGAGACAATCCGGTGCTTTATCAAAAGCGTTGCAAAGGTAAAGATTAATTTTTTACCCCGCAAACGCTTTAAATATTTTTTATAATTTATTTCGCAATCAACAGATAGTAGTTCTTCTTACCTCGCTGAATCAACAAATACTTGTCGTCCAACAGCAAAGAAGCATCTACCATTGCTTCAACTTCTGTAACTTTCTCTTTGTTTACACTAACGCCACCGCTCTGGATCAGCTTACGCATCTCACCTTTTGAAGAGAAGATAGCCGCCTTTTCTGTACACAGATCGATCAGCTTTACGCCAGCAGTCAGTTCATCACGAGAAACCTCAAACTGAGGCACACCACTGAACACATCCAACAGTGTCTGTTCGTCTAACTGCTTCAGTGATTCTGAAGTGGAGTTACCAAACAAGATATTTGAAGCCTCAACAGCTGCATTATAATCTTCTTCTGAGTGAACCATAACAGTCACCTCTTTAGCCAAACGCTTCTGCAACGGGCGCAAGTGCGGAGCAGCTTCCTGTTCTGCAGTCAACTGTGCAATCTCTTCCTGGCTCAAGTCGGTGAAAATCTTGATATATTTAGCAGCATCGGCATCACTTACGTTCAACCAGAACTGATAGAACTTATAAGGAGAAGTATAACGGCGATCCAACCACACGTTGCCAGACTCTGTCTTACCAAACTTACCACCATCGGCCTTGGTAATCAACGGGCAAGTCAAAGCAAATGCTTCGCCACCCAACTTACGGCGGATCAACTCAGTACCTGTAGTGATGTTTCCCCACTGGTCGCTACCACCCATCTGCAAGCGGCAACCTTCATGTTCATACAAGAACATATAGTCATAGCCCTGCAACAACTGGTAAGAAAACTCAGTGAAAGACATGCCCACACTTGAGTCGCGGCTCAAACGCTTCTTTACAGAATCTTTGGCCATCATATAGTTGACAGTAATGTGCTTACCAATATCACGGATAAAATTAAGGAATGAATAATCCTTCATCCAGTCATAGTTGTTTACCAACTTGGCAGCATTGGGCGCATCTGAATCAAAATCGAGGAATTTAGCAAGCTGCTTCTTGATGCAGTCTTGATTGTGACGAAGTGTTGCTTCATCGAGCAAGTTACGTTCTGCAGATTTCATTGACGGATCACCAATCATACCGGTAGCACCACCAATCAAAGCAATGGGACGATGGCCAGCACGCTGGAAATGTTTCAACATCATAACACCTACCAGGTGACCGATGTGTAATGAGTCGGCTGTAGGGTCGATACCTACATAAGCCGAGGTCAACTCTTTCTGCAACTGTTCTTCTGTTCCAGGCATCATATCAGAGATCATGCCTCTCCATCTTAATTCTTCTACAAAATTCATCGTATTAAATAATATCGTATTAAAATTATTACTCTTTCAAAGCATGCGGGCAAAGATACGACTTTTTAATTGACTTTCTATTTGTTGGGCCAATTCTTCAAGGGTGATATGCAGAGATTTGGCTATTGAGTCATATACCATGCGGATATTGATCGGACTTTCGTCTGTCTCGGCCAACAGATGTAACGGCCAGGCTGCCTGAAGGGCCAATGGATTATACTTCGCGCCAAACGACAGAAAACATCCCTGTGCAATCAGCTGGGATGCCAACACGCCATTACCACGGAATCCATGAATAATCCAAGGTTGCACGGGTCGCAACTGCTTCTTCACAGCTATCAGTTCCGGCCAGGCCTTGACACAATGCACAATCAGAGGCTTCTGATAGTCTTCTGCCATTTGCACCTGTTGCCTGAATGCTTCTTGCTGCCAATCCATCGGCGTATCACACAGCTTGTCTAATCCGGCCTCTCCGATAGCCACTATCGGTAGAGTTTCTACCAACATTTGCAACTTCTCCAATTGCGCGCGTACATTATATATATACCATGGATGAATGCCGGCCGATTGCCATCCTTGCTGTCGTTGCATCTCTTGCTGAAGCAGGGCATATTCTCTCTCATCGACAATCGTATTGACAATTGCCTCTTCTTCGGGAAACTCCGAAGACTGATGAGTATGAATATCCATATAGAGCATACGCTACCGACAACAGTTATGGCACCGGATCGTAGCCGCTTCCACCCCAAGGGTGACAACGGAGCAAACGACGGATAGTCAGATAAAGACCTTTAATAGGACCATGCTTCTTCAACGCCTGTACGGCATATTCAGAACAGGTTGGTGTAAACCGACACGAAGCCGGCGTCATAGGAGAAATGCAGTACTTATAGAAATAGACAGGTATCAAAAGTAGTTGGGTAAAAAACTGTCTCATAGCTCTTTGGTTGCTATTACACGAACAGCCTTGTCCATCGCCTTTTCTATAACGGCAAAGGGATGAATCTCTTTATCCAAATAGAGGAAAGCCACCAACAGGTGTCGCTTCGTACCCGTAAGCGGATCGATCCAATCGTATTTACGTACACGATAAGCCTCGCGCACCTGACGTTTAATGTGGTTGCGCTTCACAGCACGCTTGAATTTCTTCTTGGATACACTCACCAAGATAGAGACCGGAGCCGGCATTTCCTCTTCTACCAATAAATAAACGACCCGTAGTGGAAACGCTACAAACGATTGTCCTTTCTCGAACAACAGATCAATGTATCGTTTCCACGACAGGCGTTCATCTTTTGAAAGAGTATATTTCCGGATTGCCATTCTTATTTACCAGACTCTTTTTTCAAGAACATCTCAAGGGCAGCCGTCATAGACGGAGCTTCTGGTGTAGGAGCTTCTACATCCAAACGCAAACCTGCCTCTTTCACTGCCTTGGCTGTGGTTGGACCGAAACAGCCAATCTTAATATCCTCTTGCTTAAAATTAGGGAAGTTCTTCAACAGTGATGAAATTCCAGAAGGGCTGAAGAAAACCAACATATCATAGTCGAACTTCTCTTCTTTCGTGAAATCGTTACTTACTGTACGATACATGACCGCTTTGGTGTAGCTAATCTTCTTAGCCTCTAACAAAGAAAACAGATCTTCTTTATGCACATCAGACACAGGCACCAGATATTTCTCCTTCGGATGCTTTGCTATGATTGTAACCAAATCCTCGGCCTTACCTACGCCATAGAATATTTTACGCTTACGGTACACAATATATTTCTGAAGATATACAGCAATAGCCTCTGTCATACAAAAATACTTCATGGTCTCTGGAATAGTTACACGCAATTCTTCACACAAATGAAAGAAATGATCAATAGCCGTACGAGCCGTGAAAATTACAGCTGTATGATCAAGAATCGAAATTCTTTGTTGTCTAAATTCTTTAGATGAGAGAGGCTCCACTTTGATAAATGGACGAAAATCTATCTCTACCCCATATTTTTCTGCAATATCGAAATACGGCGATTTCTCAGATGCAGGTTTCGGTTGAGATACTAATAGTTTTTTGATATTCAATGCCATATAGCACTATTCCCAATAAAGTTATACAAATAAATAATGCCTTTATACATGAAGAGCAAAGGTATTATTTCTTGGCTGCAAAGATACAAACTAATATATAATAAACTGGCATTATTCTTGTAAAATATACGCATCGTCTTATAAATTATTGCAAAACGACATAAAAGATAAAGAAATACAAACATAGCTATCGGTATAAAGGGATGCGTACCGACAAATGCCATCCACAACACCGGAATATATTGCACAACGCCCCATGTGCCAATGACGGCATTATAATTACTCTTCCAGAATTTATACCGCTCTTTATCGACAAACACACAGCCGAACACAACATAGAAGCATTGCTTCAAGCAATAAAAGAGCAGCACCAACAACATCAGCATGCCGACAAAGAACCAAATGGCCGACTCTTTCAGATGATCGACATAGCCATAGATACGAGCAATGGAAAACAAGCCGACACTACAGAGAAACAGCGCCTGAAAGTTCATGAAGTTATGAAACAGCCATTCGTTGCCCACCTTCTTCTTCTCAAACAGATTGGATCGTTCTTTTATAAACACGACATCGTGCAGCATCTTCAGAAACAGTTGATAGTTAGTGCGATAGACCAGGGCAAAAGTGATAAACAATATCATCAGCAAAAAGAAGATAATGTCATCTACAACCTGTCCGTCCCATAAGCGAATCCCTACATATCCTTCAAACCCATCCATGCCTTATCATTATTCGATGTGAAGATGCAAAGATAGAGGAAAATATTCATATTTACCGGTTTCAACCTCCTATTGAAGCGTAATTTAATCTGTAACAAAGCCTTCAAAAAGAGACATACAAACAGAAAAAATGTATCTTTGCGGTTCAACATATACTGATACAAGTAAGATGCCTTTAAATTTACAAAAGAACTTGCCGGCCATAGAGCTGTTGAAGAAAGAGCATATCTTCGTGATGGATTCTCTGCGAGCGGCCAAACAGGATATACGTCCGCTGCGTGTGGTCGTACTGAACCTGATGCCGCTGAAGATTACAACTGAGACAGATCTGGTGCGCCTTTTAAGTAATACGCCTCTGCAGGTTGAACTGGAATTTATGAAGATCAAAGGGCATACACCCAAAAACACTCCCATTGAGCACATGCAGAAGTTTTACAAAGACTTTGACGAGATGGCAGACGACTATTACGACGGCATGATTGTGACCGGCGCACCGGTGGAACAGATGCCGTTTGAAGAGGTTTCCTATTGGGACGAAATCACTCGCATCTTCGACTGGGCTCGCCAACATGTAACCTCGACACTCTATATCTGCTGGGCAGCACAGGCCGGACTTTATCATTTCTATGGTGTTCCCAAGCATTCTTTGCCCACCAAGCTGTTTGGTGTGTTCCGCCATACGCTACGCGAACCCAATCATCCCATCTTCCGTGGATTTGATGATGAGTTTTATGTGCCACACAGCCGACACACCGAGGTGCGACGCGAAGATATCATGAAGGTGCCCGCACTGACTCTGCTATCGGAAAGCGAAGAGTCGGGCGTCTATATGACAATGGCACGTGGCGGACGTGAGTTCTTCATCACAGGACATTCCGAATATTCTCCTTACACACTGAATGACGAGTATGTGAGAGACCTCAACAAAGGGTTGCCTATTTCGCTGCCCTACAACTATTACCGCAACAACGATCCGGCTCAAGGACCTATTGTCCGCTGGAGAGGACATGCCAATCTCTTGTTTACAAACTGGCTCAACTATTATGTATATCAAGAGACTCCGTATAACATCTCAGATATCAAATATTTGGAATCAATCAACAACTGATTGGCTCCGCTCTAATTATATACATCATTATGCAACAGACAAAACCTCGCAAAATAGAATTGCTATCACCGGCTAAAGATTTAGCCTGCGGCATGGAAGCCATACGACATGGAGCAGATGCCGTTTATATCGGTGCTCCCAAGTTCGGTGCACGTGCGGCTGCCGGCAACACACTGGAAGATATTCAGACTCTTTGCGACTTTGCTCATCAATATAATGTCCGCATCTATGTGGCACTCAATACAATCTTGAAAGAAGAGGAGTTGAAAGAGGCCGAAAAGCTGATTCACGATCTCTACCGTATCGGCGTGGATGCTCTGATTGTGCAAGATATGGGTATTACGAAGATGAACCTTCCTCCTATTCCTCTGCATGCCAGCACCCAGACCGACAACCGTACGCCCGAAAAGGTGAAGTTCCTGCAAGATTGCGGATTTTCTCAGGTTGTGTTGGCGCGTGAGCTCTCGTTGCAGCAGATCAAAGCCATCTCTCAAGCCACAACCGTGCCGCTCGAGGTGTTTGTGCATGGAGCCTTGTGCGTCAGCTTCAGCGGACAATGCTATCTGAGTGCAGCCCTTTGTGGACGCAGTGCCAACCGAGGCGAATGTGCCCAGTATTGCCGCCTGCCCTACACCATGGTAGATGCTGATGATAAAGTGATTGCAGCCTCAAAGCATCTGCTTTCACTGAAAGATATGAACCGTTCAAACGAACTGGAATCCCTGCTGGATGCCGGTGTCTCTTCGCTCAAGATCGAAGGTCGTCTGAAAGATATCACATACGTAAAGAACATCACAGCCTATTATCGCAAGAAGCTGGATGCCATCTTGAAACGTCGTCCCGAATATGAACGTGCTTCAGCCGGAAGCCATCAATACACCTTTGAACCGGTTGCCGAAAAGAGCTTCAATCGAGGATTCACTCCTTTCTTTCTGAAGGGACGAACGGCCGATATTACCGCCTTTGATACGCCTAAATCGTTGGGCGAACCCGTGGGAACAGTCAAGGAGATGAAGGGTAACTCCTTCACCATTGCCGGATTAAAGCAGCTTAACAATGGCGACGGGCTCACCTTCTTCAATGCACAGGGCGAACTGGAAGGATTCCGTGTCAACCGCGTAGAAGCCAACCGTGTATTCCCATTAGATTTGCCTCGTTCTTTGCATCCGAAGATGAAACTATACAGAAACTACGACCAGGTGTTCGAGAAAGAGCTGGCCAAGCCATCGGCTGAACGCAAATTGGCCGTCTCTATCGAGTGGAGCGACAACGAATTTGGCTTCACATTAGGAATGAAAGACGAAACGAATGCGCACATCCTGATAACTCTGCCGTTTGAGAAGGAGCTGGCCCGACGCGATCAACAAGACAACATCCGAACACAGCTATCCAAACTGGGAGGCACACCTTTCGAAGCTACGGAAGTAATCGTTTCGATGAAGAAAAACTGGTTTGTCCCTTCTTCGGTATTGACCGATATGCGGCGTCAGGCCGTCGAGAAGCTTTTGGTGGCTAAAAAGATCCACTATCAACGTGAGACCGTGAAGCATACCGATGAGAATAATAGCGTTCCATTCCCCGAAAAACAGCTGACTTACTTGGGAAATGTGGCCAATAGTCTGGCTGCGGCCTTTTATAAGCAACATGGAGTTGAAAAAATTGATAAAGCTTTTGAGTTAGAACCAAAAGAAATTGTACCTTTGATGTTTACCAAACATTGCCTTCGCTATAGCATGGGCTGGTGTCCGGTACATCAAAAGCAGAAGTCTCCTTATAAAGAGCCCTATTATCTTCTTTATAAAGAAACACGTCTGCAACTTAAATTCGATTGTGCTCATTGTCAAATGTTAATCTTAAATCAAACTACTACATTATGAAACAGTTATTTTTTGCTATCTGCAGTGCACTGTTGTTATTAACAGCTTGTGCAGAGAAGACGTTAGACCCCAACAAACCGGTCTATGTAACCATCGAAACCACTATGGGTGATGTAACCGTTGTGCTCTATGACGACACTCCATTGCATCGTGACAACTTCATCAAGCTCTGTCAGAACAACACGTATGATGGCTTGCTGTTCCACCGCATCATCAAAGAATTTGTAGTTCAGGGTGGCGATCCGGCCAGTATAAATCATGAACCGGATGTTGTCTATGGCGAAGGCGACGGCGGCTTTACTGTTCCAGCAGAGATTTTGCCTAACCACTTCAACAAACGTGGTGCCTTAATCGATGCGAAAGAGACAGACGATGTAAACCCCGAACGTGCATCAGCAGGTACTCATTTCTGCTTTGTACAAGGAAAGATCTTTGATGACGAAGGTTTGGACCGTACAGAAGTGCGCATCAATGAAATTCGCCGCAACTGGTTATATCACAAAATCCGCAAACAAGTAATTGAAGCAGAACCAGCTTTAGCAGAAGAATCTGCTAAAGAGGAATTACACAACAAGGTTTCTGTCATGTTGGAAGATACTTTAGCCACATTGGAACCGCTGAAGATTCCGGCCGAACACCGTGAAGTATATAAGACTATCGGTGGAACTCCTCACCTTGACAACTCTGTAACAATCTTTGGTGAAGTGGTTGACGGATTGGATATCGTAGAAAAGATGTCTTTGGTTGAAACCAACAAATATGATCGTCCGTTGAAGGATGTAATGATCAAATCAACAAAGGTATTCCAGAAATAAAATACAACAGTATCACTCGTGAAGGGGCTGTGTCGAACGTGAGCATATCGACACAGCCCTTTTTCTATCTAAAAAATACAATAAGCCAACAGGCAGACAAGAGACTACTAATCCGGTCAAAAAGGAGTCGTTTATTTGCGGAAATTGGGTGCCTACTCCTTTCCGACGGAGTAGTTATTCCGTCCGAACGGAGTGCCTACCCAATTTCAAAAAAATCCCTACCCTTTTTTGAAAAAGTCTATACCCTTTTTCCAAAAACTCTATAGACCATTGAAAGATAGGCTATAACCCCTTTTTTCAGGGTGTTTGGGCCGAGACAGATTCGTCTGTCAAGTCCGGCGAAGTTACCCGTCGTTTCTGCCGGATCCGTTGCCGCTTTTAGCAAACAATAATCCAGATAAAATACAATAACTATCTCTTGGCGCATATTTGATTCTGACAATAGACTATTCATTTATCTATTGCGGAAAAGATGTCTCTGCCAACCCTTTCACAACTAAAAGTGCATCAGAATTAGTAAAAACAAAGGGCCATGTCGATATACGTTCGACACAGCCCCTTTAATATGTGTAATGTAATTAGTAAATAGCCTAATCTATCTAATCTTAGATGATCTTCTCCAAATCATTCAGAGTCTTAGCCACATCGGCATCAGTCACCTCATAATTGGTCAAGTCACCCGTCAGATACTGATCATAAGCAGCCATATCAATCAGGCCATGACCAGACAGGTTGAACAAGATGGTACGAGATTTTCCTTCCAGCTTAGCCTGCTCAGCCTCGCGGATAGCAGCAGCAATGGCATGAGATGATTCCGGAGCCGGAATGATGCCTTCAGCCTGAGCAAACATAGTAGCAGCCTTAAAGGTATCCAACTGTTTGATATCGACGGCACTCATCAAATTGTCTTTCAACAACTGACTAACGATAGCACCTGCACCGTGGTAACGCAAACCACCGGCATGAATATTGGCAGGAGCAAAAGTGTGACCCAATGTAAACATCGGAATCAACGGAGTATAACCTGCTTCATCACCAAAGTCATACTGATATTGTCCACGTGTCAACTTCGGACATGAGGCCGGCTCAGCTGCAACAATGCGTATATCTTTACCTTCGACCAGCTTATGACGTAAGAAGGGGAAAGCAATACCTGAGAAGTTTGATCCACCACCAAAACAACCGATCACAACATCCGGATATTCACCAGCCATTTCCATCTGCTTTTCAGCTTCAAGACCGATTACTGTCTGATGCAACATCACATGATTCAACACGCTACCCAATGCATATTTACAATTAGGTGTCTGACGAGCTAATTCCACAGCCTCAGAGATAGCTGTACCCAAACTACCCTGATAATTAGGATTGTCTGTCAAGATTTTACGTCCGGCTTTGGTACTCATACTGGGCGAAGCTATCACCTGTGCACCAAAAGTCTGCATAATAGAACGGCGGTAAGGTTTCTGATGATAGCTGACCTTTACCATATAGACTGCCAGTTCCAAACCGAATGCCTTTGCAGCATACGACAAAGCAGCACCCCACTGACCCGCACCTGTTTCAGTGGTAATATTGGTTACTCCTTCCTTCTTGCAATAATAAGCCTGAGCCAATGCTGAGTTCAATTTATGAGAACCTATAGGGCTAACGCTTTCATTCTTGAAATAAATATGCGCCGGTGTGTCCAACATCTTTTCCAATCCATAGGCACGTACCAATGGTGTAGGACGCCATACTTTATACAAATCACGCACCTCTTCCGGAATCTCAATCCATGTATCGGTTGTATTCAATTCTTGTTGGGCTGCGCCTCTTGAAAACAGCGCACACAAATCATCTTCTTTTATGGCCTCTTTCGTCATAGGATTCAATAGTGGTAGAGGCTTGTTCTTCATATCAACCACAATATTATACCATGCTGTAGGTATATCCTTTTCTTGCAACAAAAACTTTTTAGTGTTCATCATAATTATTAATAATATTGTTGATATAATGATAACCCTATAAATTGTATCGTTTATCTAACCTTGGAAGCAAAGGAACAAATTATATTTGCTCATTAGCCTCAAATAAATGAAAAAATATACCTTTGCACCCTAAATAGAGTTAAATAAGCATAAGTAGCTATATCAAACCTATCATTTTTAATGTAGTCACTTTAGGTGCGTCAGAATCCGCAAAATGTAAGATACTGAGGATGAGACTAAATCGGGGTTAATGGCCGAGGTTGGATTCCGAAAGTAGCGCAACAGTTTGCAGTTATGATACACCGCCTTTAAAATCCAAATAAACATGAAATTAATCAGACAACTCCTCTGTGCTTGTCTCTGTTGGAGCAGCCTTTTCGGAGTATTTGCACAACAGAAAAACCTATCTTACAAATTCTATGGTCAGGTGCGTGGCGATCTCTTCTACAATTCACGTGCGAATGGTGAAATCGTTGACGGTCTGTTTCACCTTTATCCCAAAGACCGATTGCCCGATGCCGATGGCAACGATCTGAATGCAAAGGCTAATGGCAGCTTCTATCTGCTCTATTCTCGCTTGGGTATTGATGTAACCGGACCCACTATCGGCTCGGCTCAATCTACCTTGAAACTGGAATGCGACTTCCGCGGATCGGGCAGCGACTGGGCTGTTATGCGTATCCGCCATGCTTACGTCAATTTGGACTGGGGCAAATCATCCGTATTGGTAGGACAAACCTGGCATCCGCTGTTCGGCGAGATATTTCCACAGATGCTGAATCTGTCAACCGGAGCACCATTCCAGCCCTTTAACCGCAGTCCGCAAATCCGTTACCGCTACAACAACAATGGATGGCAACTGACAACAGCCGCTCTGTGGCAATTGCAATATCTGTCGGCTGGTCCTAAAGGTAAAAGCGAAGATTATATCAAAAACAGCTGTGTTCCTGAATTCTTTGCCGGTATCGACTATAAGACTTCCAACTGGACTGTAGGTGGCGGATTGGAGGTTCTTTCATTGGTACCACGCACACAGAACGAAGTGAACGGAAACATCTTCAAGCTGAACGAACGTATCACATCACTTTCAACCGAAGTGCATCTAAGATATAAACAAGACAACTTATTGGTTATGGCCAAGAGTTTGTTGACTTCAAACCTGACACAGACTTGTACTTTGGGCGGCTACGGTGTAACAAGCATCGACAAGCGCACCGGAGAACAGAAGTATTCGCCCTATCGTTTCTCTTCAACCTGGTTAAACATTGTCTATGGCAAAGTGTGGAAACCGGGTATCTTTATGGGTTACTCGAAAAACCTGGGAGCCAAAGATCCGATCATAGGTCAGACTTATGGTGTTGGTTTGGACGTGGCTCAGCTGTTCACAACCAACCTACAGCTTTCGTATAATCTGCCCAATTGGAAACTGGGTATGGAATATTCTCCTTCTATCGCTTGGTATGGTAAAGCCGATATGGCGGATGGAGGCAAGATTAGTCAGACACATTCCATTACCAATCACCGCATCTTAGGTGTTTTGGTTTATTCCTTCTGATAACACATAAAGAGGCTGCCAAAAGAATCTTTTGATGCAGCCTCTTTATGTAATAAAACACCGAACGCTATCTCCGACAGTTTGCTATTCTGACACAACGTACTCTATCTCGATGCAGTAACCTGACTGAATCCTCCTCCCAATGCTTTATACAGATAAACCACCGAAAGCAATTCATCCAAAACCGCATTGTTCAACCCAATCTGAGCATCCAACAATCCACGCTGAGCATCCAATACATCCATATAACTTGTTACTCCATTGATATATTGCAGTTGGGCTAATTCCAGATAATTACGCGCCGACTCTTCCAACTTAGAGCGAGAATTACGCACCTCCTTCACCTTGCGGAAGGTTACGATGGCATTATTGGCCTCCTTAAAGGCTGTCAGCACACTCTTCTCATAGCTATACACCTCTTGTTCATAACGAGCCTTGGCAACTTTTACCTTGGCACGATTCTTACCCATGGCAAAGAGAGGTTGCACCAAATTTCCCATAATAAATCCGGCCGGACTCTTCAGCAAATTACCTAATTCATCACTTTCGAAGCCATAATTGCTGGTCAGACGAATCTTCGGGAACAGATCGGTCTGGGCAACACCCACCATAGCATTGGCGGCACGAAGTTTCATTTCGGCCTGACGCATATCGGGACGCCGCTCCAACAAGGCCGAAGAGATGCCCACCGGAAGCACACCGGGCAATGGCTGTTTATCCAAAGAAAGTCCTCGGGGAATCGTATTGGTATATTCTCCCAATAACAGACTCAGGTCGCTCTCTTTGATCTTGATCTGTCGCTCCAACGAAGGAATCAATGTCTCGGTACGCGCCAACTCCACTTGTGCCTGGTTGTATGCCGTCTCAGAGGTCAAACCACCTTCGAAACGTAACCGAGCCAAACGTACACCTTCGCGACGAGCCTCTAATGTCTGCTGCACAATGGCCAGTTCACGATCGAGTGCACAGAGCTGATAATAATTGGCAGCCACCTCGGCCACAATCGTCATCTGCAAAGCACGCTGTCCCTCTACCGATTGCATATAAGAGGCGATAGCTGCCTCATTGGCCCAACGCAAGTTGCCCCACAAGTCTAATTCCCATGCCAACGTCAGCTTGGCACCAAACTCCGGACGAGGCTTGGGAGCATCTCCACCATAATTAAGTCGCTCTTTCTGAGCATAGACATTGACACCAACCTCAGGCAGCATATTGGCAAAAGAGATTCGCTTGGCGGCAATCATCTCCTTAATCTTAGCTGCGGTAATCTTCATATCCTTGTTGTTCTCCAAGGCCTTGCTGATCAGATTACGCAAAATCTCATCTACATACAAGCTTTCCCAAGGCAGATCGGCTACCGATGCCGAGTCTTCCGTAAGAGAAGACTCAAGCTGATGGGGCATATTCAAGTCGGGACGGACATATTTCTGTCCCAACTTACAAGATGTTAAGGCGATCCCTATAAAGACCAGCCATACAATCATATATCTTCTCTGTCTCATTATCGTCTTATTTTAATAATCCTTTTTGTACTGATACGCTCCAATCTCATCTTTTCCTTGATCTTATAAATCAATACAAAGAAGAAGGGAACCAATACGATACCTACGGTGATAGCCACCAACATACCAAAGAACACACCTGTACCGATGCTATGACGTGATGCCGAACCCGGTCCGCTGGCCAATACCATCGGCAACATACCCAATACGAAGGCCAACGAGGTCATTAAGATGGGACGGAAACGCATCTGTGCTGCATGGATAGCTGCCTTTACTACATCGATTCCGGAATCAACCTGCACCTTGGCAAACTCAACAATCAAGATTGCATTCTTGGCAGCCAGACCAATCAAGGTAACCAGACCAATCTGGAAATAGACGTCATTCTCCAATCCGGTTGCCCAAACACCCAAATAAGCACCCAAGGTTGCTACCGGCAACGACAACAAAACAGCGATAGGAACAATCCAACTCTCATATTGTGCCGCAAGGAAGAGGAACACAAACAAGAATACCAAAGCCAGAACAAATCCGGTCTGTCCGCCAGCCTGTTTTTCCTGATAAGACAAACCGCTCCATTCCAAAGCAATGTTGTCGGGCAGATGTTCTTTGGCAATACGTTCCATAGCAGCCATCGCTTCACCTGTACTATAACCCGATGCAGCCACAGCGTTGATAGATGCGGTGGCAAACATGTTGAAGCGCTTGATTGTTCCCGGTCCGGTTGTATATTCTGTTGTACCCAAAGCAGTCAACGGCACCATTGATCCATTCTTGGCACGCACAAAGAAGAGACCGATGTTATCTTGTGTGGCTCGATAAGGAGCCTCTGCCTGGATATAGACACGATAGATACGGTTGAACATATTGAAGTCATTCACATAAACCGAACCTAAATAGGCCTTCATGGTTGAGAAGATGTCCGACAACGGAATACCTAACAACTTGGCACGATCTCGGTTGACATCGAAATAGAGCTGCGGAATCTCAGACTGCAAGGCAGAAGACACTCCTTCCAGTTCTGGAGCCTTCGACGCATAATAGAGGAAAGTATCGGTTGCGGCTACCAGATTATTCCAGTTGGCATCACCACGAGCCTCTAACTGCATCTCCAAACCACCACTCTCGCCCAAACCTGGAATCACCGGCGGACGACTTAGATAGAATTTGACTTCCGGATAATAGTAAAACTCCTTACGAACCTCGTCCATCACATCTTCAACCTTCATACCTGCTCCTTTGCGGTCTTCCCATGGCTTCAGGATAACCGTCAACAGCGAACGGCTCTGGTTTGTACCTACACGAGCACTGCTACCGGTTACATTCTGCACATAAGCAACAGCCGGCAACTTCTCCAAAAAGGCCACGGCACGGTCGGTCACTTTACGCATACGCTCCAACGTAGCTCCTTCGGGCATTTCCAACTCAACCGTGAAGAATCCCTGATCTTCTTCCGGAATAAAACTGGTGGGCAATGTTCTGTTCAAGACAAAGATGGCAACCAACACCATACCAAAACCGGCCAAGATACGACGCGGACTCTGAATAGCTTTCTGTAGAATCTTTGTGTATCGCTTATTTCCCAAGGCCAACCACAGGTTGATCTTACGGAAGATGATATGTTTCTTCTTATGTGACGGACGCAAGATGATTGCACACATGGCCGGACTCAGCGTCAAAGCAACCACGGTTGACAACAATACAGACACAACAATGGTTACAGAGAACTGACGGTATAACTGACCCGTGATGCCGCCCAAGAAACTGACAGGAACAAACACGGCAGCCAACACCAAAGAGGTGGCAATCAAAGCTCCGGTCAATTCTCTCATCGCTTTGTGTGTAGCCTCACGAGCAGTCAAATGCTCTTCGGCCATGATTCGTTCGACATTCTCAACCACAACAATCGCATCATCCACCACAATACCGATGGCCAAAATCAGACCCAGCAGTGTCAACATGTTCAAAGAGAAACCCAGAATCAACATAAATCCAAAAGTTCCAATCAACGAAATAGGAACAGCAATGGTCGGTATCAAAGCGGCACGCCAGTTCTGCAATGAAAGGAAGACAACCAATACAACCAAGAACAAGGCTTCAAACAGGGTTTTATACACCTCGTTGACCGATTGTGAAATATATTCCGTCATATCAAAGGGGAAATTATATTCCAATCCTTCGGGAAAGTTCTTGCTAATATCTTTCATGGCATCCTTGACATGCTGTGCAACCTCCAGCGCATTGGCTCCCGGCAACATATAAATACCTAAGATAGCCGCATTCTTTCCATTGATTCCACTCTCCGTAGAATAAGAAGAGGCTTCCAAAGATACACGGGCCACATCACGCATTCTAACGATAGAACCATCGGGATTGGCACGTACAACGATATCCTCAAACTCCTCGACAGAGGAAAGACGTCCTTGGGCGGTAATAGGTAGAGTAATATCCACATCTAATACCGGCTGTTTACCCAATTCTCCGGCTGCCGACTCACGATTCTGATCTTTCAACGCATCCTGTAGGTCTTTAACGGTCAATCCCATATTTGCCAGACGGTCGGGATATACCCAGATCTGCATGCCATAATAACGGCTACCGATATTGGATACTCGACCGACACCGGGAATACGACGTAGCACGTCCAGCACGTTAATGGTAGCGAAGTTACTCAAATAGATCTCATCAAATTTGGGATCGTCAGACATCAAACTTAGAGTCATCAGCTGACTGGGAGCCTGCTTCTCTACAGTAATACCATTCTGAACTACTTCGGCAGGCAGACGACTCTCGGCCAACTTGATTCGGTTTTGTATCTCTACTGCAGCCAGATCAGGATCGGCCGACACGTCAAATGTTACGGTAATATTCAAGCTCCCCGAGTTTAAACTGCTACTCTGCATATAGATCATCCCCGGAGTACCATTCAGCTCCTGCTCAATGGTTGTGGCCACGGCCTGCGACACTGTCAATGCACTGGCACCTGGATAAGAGGCATTGATTTTTACCACAGGTGGAGTAATCTGCGGATATTGATCGACCGGCAACATAACCAGACCAATCAAACCCACAATAATGATTAACAGTGAAAGAACAGTAGAAAAGACCGGGCGATCGATAAAGAATCCTGGTTTCATTCGTTTTCCTCCTCTCTAAGTTTTTGCATAGCTTTTTCATCATCGGCATGGATAGCGTGAACCTTTTCACCCGGCACCAGCTTGTGATATCCCTCTATAACGACTCGCTCATTCTCGCCCAGACCACGTTCGATAACTATATTGTTTCCGATCTCTGGACCGGTCTGTACGAAACGCTTCTCAGCAATATCATCCCGACGGATAATATAGAGGAAAGCACCGCCCTTTTCAATGGAAATGGCTTTACGCGGAACGACAATCGATCTCTCACGTACATCCAATAATAGTTTTACACGTGTAAACTGACCGGGCAACAACTTCTGATTGGGATTAGGCAACTCTGCACGCACACTGAAAGTACCCGTATTAGGATCTACCAATGGATCGGCAAAGTCAACAATACCCTTGATAGGATATTCAGAATTATCGGCCAATGTTACAGTTACAGTCGGCTGCCAAGAACGTGTAGAGTCACGCTCACCAAACTTGACATTTCTACGCTCTGCACGCAAATAGTCCAAAGCTGTCATATTAAAGTTCACCAATACCGTATCGCTCTTCACAACGGCTGCCAACTTTGAACGAGCACCCGGTCCAATCAATGCACCAACATCGACAAAGCGCTCACTGATGCGTCCATCTAACGGAGATGTTACGACAGTATAGCTCAACTCCAGCTGAGCATTATCCAAATCGGCCTTGCTAATGGCAATATTAGCCTCGGCATTCTCTAATGCAGCAATCGCATTATCCAAGTCAAGCTGACTCGCTGCGTGCTGTTCATACAGAGGTTTCAGACGCTCAACATCACGACGAGCTTTGGCTGCCTGTGCTTCATCTTTCTTCAACTGAGCCTTTGCCTTCTCAACACGGGCTTTATAAGGAGCCGCATTGATGATGAAAAGAGGTTCGCCCTGTTTCACCTGCTTGCCTTCTTCAAAAAGCATTCGCTCCAGATAACCTTCAACCCGAGCATGTAACTCTACAAAGCGAGCAGCTCTGATGCGACCTACATATTCACCAAAGATCTTCACATCTTCTTTGGCAGGTTTATCCACTACAACAATCGGCAGTTGGGGCTCTTTTTTATCACGACAACCTGTCAACAGCAATAAGAGAGCAATAAACACAACTTGCGCCTTAACTAATCCTTTAACCATTCTATCTTTATATCTAAGAGTTACTATTTATTTAATCAATTCTATCAATTAGATAAATGAAATAATCATTCCATTAGTTATCATATATATATTAATATGTGTTATTCGGCTAATCATCAAATGAATATATGATTTTCAAAAGGAAAGTATTTATAGTACGTAAATTTTTTATGTAGAATAATTCCTCAATTCATGTAGAAACACCCCATAAGGAGACAAACAATATACACACAAAAAGGAGTCAACCCTTTCAGACTGACTCCTTCTAACTAAAACGGCGGCTACCTACTCTTCCACTGTTACGCAGTACCATCGGCGTGACGAGGCTTA
>CAKVBA010000031.1 GCA_934725305.1 uncultured Parabacteroides sp.
GATGACAAGGCATCAGAAAATAGCTAAACTATTTGATGAAGATTTTTGGGTGACGCAATGACGAAGTCAGGAAAAAGGTGGAGCATAGAATAATTTGACGAATGATCAAAATGGTGCGGTTGCACATTTGTCAAGCAGCTATTCGTACAACATAGTAACGATACCCGTGGCAAACACCACAGGTAATGGTTTTTCTTCAAAAGGTTATTGTATTTTTATAGTGCTAATATTCGCTAAAAGCGGATAACAAATTCATCTGAAGTGATGGGCAAATTCTCCGGAATAGGCAGGCAGATCCGCCTCGCTCCAAGCCTACTTTTGGAAGAGATTTTAGTCTGATTTTCAGTGATATATGGTCTTTCTGGAATTAATCTATAGACTTTGTGAAAATGGGTAGGGACTTTGTTGAAATTGGGTAGGCATTCCGTTCGGATTGGGTAGGGGGGCTCTCCGTTGGAAATGGATAGGCACCCAATTTCCGGAAATAGACCGCTCCATTTTGACAAGGTTAATGGCTTCTCGGATTCTCATTGGCTTATTGTGTTTTTTTTTTTATAGTTGCTATCCGCCAGTTTCCAAGGCGTTGCCATTGGACAGTTGTTGCTTTAATTAAATGTTATTGTCACTATTTTCTTGGGCTAATGTTCCAAACGAGTGGAAAATCAGCTGGGCATACCGTTTGGATAGGGATAAAATGTGATTAAGGCCAACAGATTGGAAAAGATTGATTATTATTTAGTACCTTCGCCCCAAAACACTTAGATTTTTATCATGAAGTATAAACTATTTGTCATTGGGGCCATGCTTTTATCGACCCTATTTGTCCGTGCCCAACATAAAGAGTGGGAAAATCAACGTATAAATCAGATTAATCGGGAGACTATCCATGCTCATTTTGTTCCGTATGCTTCGGAAAAAGCGGCTTTGCAGAAGGATGCGAAGCATGAGCGTCGTGAATCGCTTAACGGTACATGGAAGTTTCATTATGCCAAAAATCCCGATTCTCGTCCTGTTACATTCTACAAAGAGAATTTCGATGTTTCCGGTTGGAAAGATATTGAAGTACCGGGCAGTTGGGAACTACAAGGCTTTGATGCACCGATCTATACCGATACCCGTTATCTATTCCCGGCCAATCCTCCTTATGTACCTCATGATTACAATCCGGTGGGTTCTTATGTGACGACCTTTACTGTGCCGGAAGATTTCAAGGGCAAGGATGTATTGCTTCATTTTGGGGGAGTTGAATCAGCCTATTATTGTTGGGTGAATGGTCAGTTTGTAGGCTATAGTGAAGATAGTCGTCTTCCGTCGGAATTCCTGATCAGTAAATATCTGAAAGCCGGTAAGAACAAGTTGGCTGTTGAGGTGTATCGCTATAGCGACGGCTCTTATCTGGAGGGACAAGACTATTGGAAATACAGTGGCATAGAGAGAAATGTTATGTTGATAGCTCGTCCGAAGTCTCGTATCCAAGATTTTGAGGTCAAGGCCGATCTCGACAATCAGTATCGCGATGGTCTGCTTGATATCCGTTTTACGATGGATAGCCGTTCGTTGGAAAAAGGAACATCGGTCCGTTTGAAGGTCCTGGATGGAAAGAAGGAGTTGACATCAGGCACACTGACCGTCAAGAGTGCTACAGATACAGAACTGTCCTTTTCCGAAAAGTTCCCGGCTGTAAAGCGTTGGACTGCCGAGACGCCTAATCTTTACACCTTGGTGGTGAATACAGTGGATAGTAAAGGTCGTGTCACCGAATCATTCACGCAGCGTTTTGGCTTCCGAAAGGTAGAGATAAAGAATGGTATGCTGTTGGTCAATGGTACGCCCATCTTAATCAAAGGAGTAAACCGACATGAACATGATATGCATCGTGGACGTTCCATCTCTGTCGAGAGTATGGTTGAAGATATCCGTCTGATGAAGCGGTTCAACATTAATGCTGTTCGTTGTTGTCACTATCCGAACTTCGAGGAATGGTATGAACTTTGCAATGAGTATGGACTTTATCTGGTTGACGAAGCCAATCTGGAATCACATGGTATGGAGGCGCATCCGGATGGAACATTGGCCAATATGGATGGATGGGATATTCCTTTCATGGAACGAATGGAGCGAATGATAGAGCGCGACAAGAATGTGACAGCAATCATCACCTGGAGTTTGGGTAACGAGTCTGGTTACGGAGAACATTTCAAGACCATCTATCAGTGGGCAAAGAAACGTGATACAAGTCGTCCGGTTCAATATGAAGGAGGCGGCGTGCGCGGTTTGTCCGATATCTATTGTCCGATGTATGGACGTATTTGGGCTCTTCGTCAGTGGGCCAATCAGCGTCGTGAACGTCCGTTGATTCTTTGTGAATATGCTCATGCCATGGGAAATAGTGTGGGTAACTTGAAAGACTATTGGGACTTGATTTATAAATATGACAACCTTCAGGGTGGTTTTATTTGGGACTGGGTAGATCAGACCTTTGCCATTAAGGATCAAAAGGGTAAAGACATTTGGGCTTATGGAGGCGATATGGGCTTTGTAGGCATTGTCAATGATTCCAATTTCTGTGCGAATGGTTTGGTGGCTGCAAATCGTGCATTGCATCCACATATTTATGAGGTGAAGAAGGTTTATCAGTATATGCATTTCGAGGGTGTTCCCTTTTCTCTGAATCAGATAAAGGTGACTAACCGTCATGATTTCCTCTCTTCGGCTGTCTATGACTATAGTTGGAAGGTGAAGGCCGATGGACAAACCTTGTATGAAGGCAAGCTGGATGTTCCGGAGATAGCTCCGCATGGTTCTGCTATTGTGACTTTACCACTTCCGGCTATCGAGGGTAAACCGGGAACAGAATATTTCTTACATCTCTCTGCCACAACGAAGGAAGCAACTCCTATGGTTCCGCAAGGATATGTGAGTGCCTCTGAACAATGGAGACTGCCTGTTTCATCTTTGACTTTTCAGCCGAGAAAGGCCATGGGTTTGGTTCGGGTAGAGGAAACTGCAGATCTCTATACGGTGACAACCTCTTCTTCTGTTCTCACCTTTTCAAGGCAGAACGGCGAGATGACCAGTCTGAAGGTGAAAGGAAAAGAATATTTGAAAGCCGGTTTACGTCCGAACTTCTGGCGTCCATTGACAGACAATGATGTTGCCAATGGTGCACCGCAGCGTTGTGAAACATGGAAGTTGGCCGGTGATGAAATGCAGTTGGCCGGAATGAACATTGAACCTGCTGCGGGTGGAGAAACTGTTACTATTCGAGTCTCTTATACAATGCCTAAGCAGGAATCGGCTTGCTCGGTAACGTATCTGGTTCATTCAGATGGTTCTGTTCAGACTACAATGGGCTTTACGCCGGGGCAGAAGGATTTGCCTGAAATGCCTCGTTTTGGTATGCGTATGATTCTTGCCGGCGAATACGACCAGATGACTTGGTTTGGACGTGGCCCGCACGAGAACTATTGGGATCGTAAGACATCTGCCGATATTGATCTTTATAAGGCTAGCGTATGGGAACAATATCATCCTTATGTGCGTGCGCAGGAAACAGCTAACAAGACCGATGTCCGTTGGGTGGCTCTTCAGAATACTTCAGGCGAAGGCTTGTTGATCCGCACTTCTCAGGAACCATTGCAGGTGAGTGCTTGGAATTTCCCGATAGAAGATCTTTATTATATTCCATCCATGACTAAGCATATTCATGGTGGCAGCATTGAGAAGAAAGACATGGTTTGGTTGAATATTGACAACTGTCAGATGGGCGTGGGCGGTGATACTACTTGGGGCGCACAAACTCATTCTGAATATACGATTACTCCGGTTGCCCGTGAATATTCATTCCTGATGATTCCAGTCGATGGAACTTCTAATTTGCCAGAAGTGGCCAAATGATATAGATTTGGAGTAAAATAAAAGGCGGTGATCGTAATTGCGAACAGCTTCGTTGCTTTCGGAATTCGATTACCGCCTTTTGCTTTCTGTAACTTCCTGCTGATTTCCTCCTCAGAACTGTTATTGGTGAGTGTAAGACACTGAGGAGAAACCCCAAAAGCAATGAAGCGATGTACATTGCTGCACACCGCTTCCTCTTTATCTATTATGTCTTGAATTAATCTCAGTCAAACTGATTAATCTTCTTCAGCAAACATCGGGTCCCAAGCCGGCAAACGAGTCGGTTTCTGTTTCATCACCTCTTTTACCTTGTTTGTGATATATTTCTTGTTCACAACCAGACGGAACATATATTCGTTGAACCATTCGTCAGTCATAATCAAGTGACCATTATTTGCACCCGGTCCCCAGCTGTTTTCAACCATCCATTTCTTAGGCTTGCCATTAGCATCCAAATCGACAGCCATCAAAGTCATGGCGTGAGAAGAACCACTGGCAAATGTCTGGATACGTTCTTTCTTGTTCATGTTGAATGTAGTACCAAATAAAGAACCGAAGTCGAACATATTGATATCCAACAAGCCTTTTTCGCGGTCGCAGAATTTGCCCACGTCGCAAGAGAAGTACATCATTGTACTGTCTTTGATAGAAGCAATAGCCATTTCTTTGATATCTTCGATCGGCAAGTTTACGTATGTCCAGTTAGCACCATCATACACGTGACGGTCATAATCGATTTCATACAGCTTATAGTATTCACGGCTCGGGTCATTCATCAACATCACATAGTTGTTTCTCAAATCATCGCCGATATATTCCTGATAGAAAGACTGCGGAGTATATTCTTTTGTCTCTACCGGTCTGCCTTTAGAATCTTTGCGAGTCCAAGTAAATTTGGTAGGTGGTTCACCTAAGTTCAGTACCAACATGCGATACACTTCGCCCAGCATCTGAGTCTTTGTCTTTTCCAAAGCTGCCTCTTTAGCTCCCTTGGCAGCCTCTTCGCGCAACTGCAAACCATATTCTTTCAGTTTCAGGCGGATCAAACCACTCATGCGGCTTGTATGTTCACTGCTATATGTCTCAGCCATTACATCAGAAGGAACCACACCATATTTCATCAAGTTCTCTGAAATACCGGTATATTGTCCACCGTCACCAATGGCATTCTTGAACAGCCATTCTACCATCTTGTCGTCGAAAGCCTTATCTTTTGTATCAATGATGCCCTGCAAGAAAAGGTTAGCCTTTTCCAACTGGTCCCAGAAGAAAGAGTAGTTTTGTGACAAGAAGAACTCACCCATATCATATTTGGCAATGATTTTTGAGCGCATAACGTTCAAGCCGGTGAACAACCAGCATCTGCCAGAAGATTTCTGATTAGAGATACCTTTGCTATTCACTTTGTGAGAGAAATAGGTATCCAAATGATTCTTCTCATCGTAGTTGATGGCCAACAAGTTGATATCGTTATTGCAAATAGCATTGCGGATAGCGATGTCAGACGGTGTGCCTTGATATGATTTTTTTATTTGCTCCAACATACTGGGAGAGATTCCTCCTTTTTGCTGAGCATGTGCAGAAAAGGCCATACCTAAAGCCAATGCTGCAATCCACATGTTTTTGTGTTTCATGATAATATAGTTATAATTAAATATTAATAATTCTTCAAGCTTACTTCTTCCAAACGCGTCCTTCGTGATTGATATGCCATACGCTGCCATCCTGGGCAGGCAATGTCATTTCATACATAGAAGGAGTAGTTGCCAATGTTAGTTTTGCTGCCAACTCCTTGGCACAAAGTTCTTCCGGCTTCAGTTCTACTGCCTGCGTAGCATAGTGCCCGAAAGCAGCTACATACTCATTCTGGCGATAGTACAGATTGCGTAAGATCCATTTGGTCTCTTCTGCAGGATTCATCACAAACGGAGTCTCTTCTGTACCTGCCACCTTGTCTGAGAATTGAACAAAGCCCCAATGTTCGGGCATGTGAATATTAATAACTCCTGTCGGAGCCCACACCCAGTTGTTTTCACGAATCTTGTCTTCACCCTCCAGAGGAACCTTTTTATAGGATCCATCTGTTGTTACTTCGCTTGCCCATTCAACGCGCGAGAAGTTCACACGGAACTGTTCACCAACTTCGGGCATTGCTTTGCCTCTTGACATTTCCAACATGCTCTTCCATGGAATGAATACCTCAACGCTCCAAGACTTATCTTCATCCTTTGGATTGTTGACAGTGCCATCTACATAAACAGCTGATTGCATGCCGGCAAATTCGAAGTTATTCAATACAGCAGGATCATCCCTATAAGGGCGAGTCAGATAAAGATCCCAAACAGTGCCCAACGCATTCACTTCATACTCCATATAGTTGTGAGTATCGTTAGTCGGGTTCAGGAAGATCTCGAAGTCATTGTCTTGAAAGATCACCGCATCATGCTCGGTCAGTGTGCCCCAAACATGTGGTTCTTCCAGTAATGCTGCGAAATACATACCTTTCTCGTCATACGCCATCTTGGCACGTGTTGACATGGTTGGTTTCGGGCGTTTATCGCCTTCGATATCTACAAACTCATCTGTCCAAGGAACAGCATCCCATTCTCCGGCTGACAGTTTGCCATCGATCTTGATAGATCCCGGTGCTTTGTAACAGACATAGGTCGGCGGATTAAACGCTACCGGCTGAGTGTAAGTCATGTCGTTTGTCTTAGGTGCTTGTTCCGCACAAGACATTATTAACAACGTTGCCAAAGAAGCAAAAGGAATGAATCTTTTTTTCATTATGTATTGTTTTTTGTGTGAGACTTAGTCGTTTCCTTCTTCCTTGTACCAAGAAGAATACATGTGATAGTTCTTGGCTATTTTCTGGTTGATCTCTTTGGCCTGCTCCGGATCAACTTTCTTGACGAATTTTGCGGGAACACCGGCATAGATACTTCCCGGTTCAACGATTGTCTTGCTCAACACAACTGATCCGGCTGCAATGATTGCCCCTTCACCGATGACAGCATGGTCTAATACGACTGATCCCATGCCGACCAAAGCACCGTTACAAATCTTGGCGCCATGAATAGTTACATTGTGTCCAATCGATACATCATCGCCAATTTCGATGATTGATTTCTCATAGAGTGTATGTAAGACCGAACCGTCTTGGATATTAACTCCATTCCCAATGCGAATGGAGTTAACATCACCACGTAACACGGTTCCGAACCAAATACTGCATCCTTCGCCAATCTCTACATCTCCGATGATTGTTGCGTTCTCTGCTAAAAAGGTGTCTGCCCCAATTTTAGGGGTGAAGCCACGTACGGATTTAATAAGTGCCATTAAATTTCTGCTGTTTTTTCTTTCAACCAAGCACTCTCTTCTGCTGACAGAAGCGGGCTCAGTTTATCATAAACCATTTGATGATATTTGTTTAACCATGCACGTTCGCGAGCTGACAGCATCGGAACAACAATTAAACGTGTGTCGATATAGCACAATGTCAGTGTTTCGAAGCTGAGGAATTTGCCATATTCAGTTTCGCTATCTTCGCGGATAAGAATCATGTTTTCTGTGCGGATACCATATTCACCTGTACGATACAGAGCCGGTTCGTCACTCATAACCATGCCGGCTTCGAGAATAACAGGATTTTCTTCCATGCGGATGCTCTGCGGACCTTCGTGTACATTCAGACAATGGCCGATACCATGACAGGTTCCGTGCAGATAGTTGATGCCGGCATCCCACAAAGCCTTGCGGGCAAAAGCATCAATCAGGCAGCCACGGATACCGGCCGGGAATTTACATTTAGCCATGCTGATAGTTCCCTTCAGAGCACGGGTGAAGTCTTTTTTCATCTGTTCAGTCGGTTCGCACAAAGTAATGGTACGAGTGATATCGGTTGTACCATCGAGATACTGTGCACCGCTATCGAGCAGATACAGATTGTCCGGTTTCAGCTCAACATCTGTTTCGGGTGATGGAGCATAGTGGACGATAGCACCGTGAGGACCATAGCTTGAAATAGTCTCGAAGCTGTTCATGATATAGCCCGGCTGTTCGGCACGCAAAGCATCCAGCTTTTTGCAAGCACTCAGCTCTGTCACCTTTTCGCCGGCTGCCATCTTCTTCTCTAACCAGTAGAAGAACTTGGTCATCGCGATACCGTCTTTTTCAACCACCTTGCGGAATCCTTCAATTTCGGTCGGGTTCTTGATACTCTTCAAGTGGTTGGCCGGAGAGATACCTTCAATAAATGAAGCTGTTTTAGGAAAAGCATTGTAGATGGCAACGTTTGTTCGTTTGCTGTCGATATAGACACGGATGTCTTTCGGCAGACGAGACAGATAGGTCTGCAACATGCCATAATCGGCTAAAACGACTCCCTCTTCCTTGAGGCGTTTAGCAGTATCTTCTGGTAGTTTCTTAGGGTTAATAAAGAGAACGCTCTCTTTTTCTGAGATGAAAGCATAGCTGATCACTACCGGGTTGAAGGTAACATCCGTGCCACGGATATTGAACGTCCAAGCCACTTCGTCTAAGGCGGACAAAATAGTACAGTCTGCATCAGCCTTTTTCAGCATTGCATTAATCTCGGCAATCTTTTCTTTAACAAACTTACCGCTCAGCTCTATCGGCATTTCGAATAGAGGAGCATCCGGAATAGCCGGACGCTCTTTCCATATCGGGTCAATTAAAGAAACTTCTGTATTCAGATTGATATGTTTTTTTGACAATCTATTCATCAACGCATGAGCATCGGCAACACTATAGGTCTCTCCGTTAAGCCCCACTGTTGCACCTTCGCCCAATTCGTGTAATAGAAAATCTGGTATAGACGGAGTTTCAGGAAGCATCATCTTATATAAGTCGATGCCACTGCCCTCTAATTGAATTCCAGCTTGTAAGAAATAGCGTGAGTCGGTCCATAATCCAGCTTTATCAGCAGTAACCACAACTGTTCCGGCAGAACCGGTAAAGCCGGAAATCCATTCGCGATATTTCCAGCAAGAGGCCGGGTATTCGCTCATATGTGGATCGGTAGTTGGGATGATATAGGCATCCAACTTATGTTGTTTCATTGCTTCGCGAAGAGCGGCAATGCGTTCAGGAGTGTTCGTTTTCATTATATAATAATTTAAGTCAACGTTACTATCACAAAGTTATGAAAAAGCGCTAAATAAACAAGCTGTGAAAAGAAGTTCTGTTATTTACAAGCTTTCAAGCCACGGATAACCGCAGAAGTGAAGCCTGCATGTTCCATCTCGTTCAGACCTTTGATGGTGGTTCCGCCCGGAGTTGTTACCTTGTCAATTTCTGTTTCCGGGTTGCTCTGGTTTGCCAACAGCAAATCTACAGCACCTTTTACTGTGTAAGCAACAGCCTCTTGTGCCTGTTTCGGATAGAATCCCAATTCAACACCGCCTTCCATGGCAGCACGGATATAACGCAGAGCGAAAGCAATACCACTTGATGCCAATGCAGTACCTGCGCCCATCAGACGTTCTTCGATCAACATGGCATTTCCTAATTCATTGAAGATGTTGACAACAAGCTGTTCCTGTTCTGCTGTTGCGTTGTGAGAAGCAACGAATGTCATACTGCTTTTCTTTTCAATGGCAGTGTTAGGCATAACGCGGAAGATGCTCGGTCTGGCCATACAGTCGTGTCCTTTAGAAAGGATTCTTTGAAGATCCTGGAAAGTAACACCGGCAGCAATAGAAATGATAATCTGTTTTTCAAGATTCAGATAATCTTTGATCTGATCAAATACAGATTCGACACGCCACGGTTTAACAGCTACGATCAGGATGTCGGCACCTGCAACCACCTCTTCTGCTTTTGTTGTTACCTTGAAATCGGGGTTGAAGTCTGTCATTCTTTTCAATAACTCTTCAGACATATCTGCACAAGAGATGTCTGATGCTTTAAAAATGGATCCTTGTGAAAGACCTCTGGCGATGGCTCCACCTATGTTTCCAACGCCAATGATAGTAATTTTCATATCGTTTAAATTTGATTATTTGTTTTATTCTTCTTCTTCGGCAAAGATAGTAAACTTAAGGGAGGATTTGTATAGAAATTTCATTTATATTTTTCTGTATGATGGTTTGCTGAATAATTCTATTATCTTTGCAGTGATTGTTAATGTAAAAAAGATAATGGCAATGAAAAAAACACTTGTTGCAGCTGGTTTAGTACTGGCTATGTCTGCTTTTGCAGGTCCTAAAGATAAAGTAAAAAAAGCAGCCGAAGAGGGTTATGTATTTACTCCGGTAAAGGAATGTAAGATCACTCCGGTTAAGAATCAGAACCGTACGGGTACTTGCTGGTGTTTCTCTACACTGGGCTTTTTGGAATCAGAGTTGATTCGTATGGGTAAGGGCGAACAGGATCTTTCTGAAATGTTCGTGGTTAGCCATACATATAAAGAAAAAGCTGAAAAGTTCGTTCGTTTGCACGGATTGTTGAATTTCGCTCAGGGTGGTGGATTCATGGATCCTCTGTATGTATGGAAGAAATACGGTATGGTTCCGGAAGAGGTAATGAGAGGTTTGAACTATGGTGAAGAGATGCATGCTCACGGTGAAATGGAAGCTGCTGCCAGAGCTTATGTTGAAGCAATCACTAAGAACCCGAACCGTAAATTGTCAACCGCTTGGAAGAAAGGTTTTGATGGTATTATCGATGCTTATCTGGGCGAAGTTCCTGAAAAGTTTACTTATAACGGAAAAGAATATACTCCGAAGTCATACGCTGCAGAATTGGGCTTGAATCCGGATGATTATGTTTCTTTAACATCTTATACTCACAAACCATTCTATACTGCATTCCCTATCGAGGTACAAGACAACTGGTTGTGGGCTGATTCTTACAACTTGCCGTTGGATGAATTTATGGAAGTGTTTGACAATGCTTTGAATAATGGTTATTCATTGGCTTGGGCTTCTGACGTTAGTGAAAAGGGTTTCACTGGCCAGGGTGTTGCTATTGTTCCGGATATTGAATCAATGGAACGCAGTGGTTCTGATCAGGATCGTTGGTTGGGTCTTTCTAAATCTGAAAAAGATGCTGAAATCAAGAAGATGATGAGCAAACCTTGTAAAGAGTTGACTATTACTCAGGAAATGCGTCAGATTGCTTATGACAACTATCAGACAACTGATGACCATGGTATGCAGATCTTCGGTATCGCTAAGGACCAGACTGGTAAAAAATATTATATGGTTAAGAACTCTTGGGGTACAAGCAGCAAATATAAAGGTTTGTGGTATGCTTCTGAAGCATATGTAAGATACAAAACTATGAACATTGTTGTTCATAAGGATGCTCTTCCTAAGGCGACAAAGGATAAATTGGGTATCCGTTAATCGGACATCATTCAATTAAAATAGCTAATAAGGGGCTGTGTCGGAACGGTTGTTTTGATGCAGCCCTTTTATTATGTCAAAATTAATATAAGACTATAATTCTTTATAATCCAATTCGGTCATTAGATTACGATTCTTGTTGGTAATGGATATAAAAATACAATAAGTCAACAGGCGGGCAAGAGACTACTAATCCGGTCAAAATGGAGTCGTTTATTTCCGGAAATTGGGTAACTACTCCGTTCCGACGGAGTAGTTATTCCGTTCGAACGGAGTGCCTACCCATTTTCAAAAAAGTCCCTACCCTTTTTTGAAAAAGTCTATACCCTTTTTTCAAAAACTCTATAGACTATTGAAAGATAGGCTATAGCCTCTTTTTTGAGGGTGTTTGGGCCGAGATAGATTCGTCTGTCAGGTCTGGCGAAGTTGCCCGTTGTTTCTGCCGAATCCGTTACCGCTTTTAGTAAATAATAATCCGAAGAAAAATACAATAACTATCTCTCAGCGCATATTTAATTCAGAGAGGATAGACTATTCATTTAATAAACAGTGTTCTAATAGTGTTTTAAGACGGTGCGTATAAATTGCAAACGACAGCGTTGCTATCAGAATGACAATCCCTATTATAGAAAAAGGGTTTTCAGTCTCATATTAATTTTGACATAATAAAAAGGGCTGCATCAAAACAACCATTTTGACACAGCCCCATATTTGTTTTATCTCTGTTTCGAGGATCCATTATCTGGCACCAGCAGGCAGATTCTTCAACCAATAATCTTCCATGCTTCTACGCAAGTGAAGAGTTGTACCTTTTCTTTCGTAGATACCGTGGCTACGCATCGGATAGCTCAACATAGAGAATACTTTACCGGCTTCGATCAATTTGTTGATCAACATTTCACAGTTCTGATAGTGTACGTTATCGTCACCTGTACCGTGGATGATCAGCAAGTTACCCTTCAGACCGTTTGCCCATGAGATAGGAGAACCCTTGCGATAGCCTTCGGGATTGTTCTGAGGAGTATCCATATAACGTTCCTGGTAAATTGTATCGTAAGTACGCTGGTCAGCAACAGCAGCGATAGCAATACCTGTAGCAAACACTTCCGGATAGCGGAACATACAGTTCAGAGTCTGGCTACCGCCACCGCTCCAACCTGTGATACCGATACGAGTAGCGTCGATGAATGAGAACTGGCGAGCCATGTCCTGAATACCACGAGCCTGGTCTTGAGAAGCGAAAGTACCTACTTCGCCATAGATACATTTTCTCCATTCGCGTCCGCGCGGAGTATTAGCACCTCTGTTTTCAATGCTGACAACGATGTAACCCTTGTTAGCCATATATTGCTGCCACAAGTCACCTCCGCCCCAAACATCTTGTACAGTTGCGTTAGCCGGTTCACCGTAAACTTCCATGATAACCGGATATTTTTTGTTCGGATCAAAGTTTCTCGGTTTGATCATCCAAGCATCCAACATCAAGTCGCCAGATTTAACCTTCAAGAACTCTTTCGGGTTCAGCTTCAGGTCGTCATACTGTTTCTTAGCTTCTGCATTATCTTCAATCATACGTATGGTCTGATGTTTCGGGAAAGAAACCATTTCAATCTTAGATGGAGTTGAAGCATTGCTGAATGTGTGAACAGCCCATTTGCCGGTCGGAGACATGTTATATCTGTGCTGACCGCTCTGATCCATCGGGCTCAAACGTTTAACTTCACCGTTGCCTAACAGTTTGGCACTGTAGAGATAGCGCTGAGTGAAGTTGTCGGGAGAAGCAGTGAAATAGATCAAACCATTCTTCAGGTCTGTTCCTACTGCATAGATGAAGTCGAAATCACCCTTTGTGATCGGCTGAATGTCTTTACCGTCACGGCTGATGCGATAGAGATGACGCCATCCGCTACGTTCGCTTTCCCATGTAAAATACTGATTGTTTTTCAACCACAAAATGTTGTCGTTAGTATCCAGCCATGCAGCATCCTTGTCTGTGAAGATATTGTTAGCTTCAGACTCACCAATCTTGGCAATCCAAATTTTGTTGGTGTTCTGCTGACGGTTCATCTGCTGAATGAACAGTTCGTTGCTTTCAGGGATGAATTCCATGCGAGGAAGATAGTTGTTGCGCGGATCGCCCGGAATGTTGATCCATGTAGTTGCTCCACCATTGGCAGAAACATAACCTACCTTTACTGCAGAGTTGGTTGTACCAGCTTTCGGATAGGGGAAATGCAGGATAGTCGGATACAGAGCATCTACGTTGTTGATGATGTCGAATACACCTGTTCCTTCTGTATCGCTCTGCCAGTAAGCGATGGTCTGTCCGTCAGGGCTCCAGCGGAAACCGTCGAGACATTTGAATTCTTCTTCATATACCCAGTCGAACGTACCGTTGACGATTGTTTGGCTACCGTCGTTAGTAATCTGCTTGATCTGGCCACTTGCCAAATCTTCTACATAGATATTATTGTTAGAGACATAAGCCACTTTGCTTGCATCCGGAGAGAATTTGGCAAACATCATAGATGATTCGGGCATACCTTTACCCAGCTGCTTCAAGCTGCCATCGGCCAAAGAAAGCAACCAATAATCACCACGTGTGTTATAACGCCATACACGTGCTGTGTTGTTGAAGATAAGAACTTTCTGGTTGTCGGCACTCCAGATAAGACTGCTTACAGAGATAGGTTTACCTGTAGCTTTGTTGACAAGCATTGAAGAAGGAATGATCACTTCGCGAGCATTGTCTTTTGCACGATAAGCCACTACATCTACGCCACTGGTTGATTGATTCCATTCCAGACGGCTATAGCGTTCGCCATCTTTTAGCCAACTCATAGAGCCGATGCCTTTTGTGTGGATGAGCGATCCACTAACAACGTCTTCTAGCACTAACGGTTTTTGCGCGAACGATAAACTGGCACAAAACAGGCCGATAGCGGCAGTAACAATAAGCTTGTTGATTTTCATGTTTGTATTAGTTTGTTTGTGTTATACAATGTGGCTTTTCCCTTTGGAGGAAAGCCGTTAATTATTATCTGATTTGTTTGTATGCTTTGCCCAGCATGTCGATGATGTCGCTGGCAATCATGCTCTCTTCTGAGAGGAACGTTGATGCCAGGTCGCCGGCCGTACCATGTAGGAATACACCAATGACTGCTGCATTTTCCGGTTCGTATCCTTGTGCCATCAATCCTAATATGATACCGGTCAGTACATCACCGCTACCGGCTGTAGCCATACCCGGATTACCACAGCTGTTGAAGAATACGTTTCCGCTTGGCATGCAGATAGCGGTGTAGGCACCTTTCAGCACTACACACAGCTTGTGTTCGGCAGCAAACGACTGAGCTTTCTGCAGACGTTCATAGGTAGAAGAGCTTTCGCCTACGATGCGGTCAAACTCTTTCGGATGCGGTGTAAGAATGCTACGCATCGGAATACGGTTGATCAAGTCGCGGTTTGAAGCAATCAAATTAATGGCATCGGCATCCAGAACAACCGGTTTGCCGTTGGGTTGCAACAGACGCTCCAAGGCAGCTGCTGATTCCAGATGCTGTCCTAATCCCGGTCCGATACCTATTGCATTATAGATTCCGGTCTCAGGCACATGTGTGAAATACTCGTCATGCGGTTCAAAGCTGAGCATGGCTTCAGGTAGAGCCGTTTGGAAAATAATCTCTGCTCGATGCGGAACGTGCACAGTCAGCAATCCGGCACCACTGCGTAAACAGGCTTTGGCAGCCAACAGAGCGGCACCTAATTTGCCTTTGCTTCCTGCAATTAGCAAAGCATGGCCGAAATTACCTTTGTGGGCAAAACGGTTGCGGCTCTTCAGAGCATAAGAGATATCTTCTTCCATCACCATGGTGTAGAGAGAAGGAGTTGCCTCAATGATTTCGGGATGCAAACCGATGTCGAGCACTTTCCATTCGCCTACATAGGCATCGTTTTCGGGGAACAGAAAGGCCAGCTTGGGGAAACCGAATGTAAAGGTTTGGTGTGCTTTGATAACTACCTCCATATTATTGTGGCGGTTATCTTCACCAAACAAGCCTGAAGGAATGTCGATAGAAACGATAGTTGCGTCAGACTGGTTGATATAGTTGACAACTGCAGCAAAACCACCTGTCAGCGGGCGATTCAAGCCCGATCCGAACAGACCGTCGATGACAAGGTCGCGGTCGGTCAGCTGAGGCGGGAAGAAGTCGTTGGTGATCTCGAAAAACTCCACACGTTCCATGCTAAGCAGTCTGTGCTTATTAGTCTCACAGTCGGGAGAAAGATGGTTGGTCGGATTGAACAGATAGGTCTCTACATGATAAGCCTCGTCGGTCAGCATGCGGGCCACAGCCAACGCATCCGCTCCATTGTTTCCCTGTCCGGCAAAGACAATGATGCGTGATTGCTTGGAATAATGACGACAGAATTCGCGAGTGAATGCGGTCGCTGCACGTTCTACCAGATCAATAGAACTGATAGGCTCGTGTTGTATTGTATATTGGTCGAGCTCCTTAACTTTTTCAGTTGCAAATATCTTAATCATACTACTTGTATATCGGGTAAAATTTCACGCAACAAATGTATAACAAACTTTGCTATGTTGCTACTCTTTTTTTGTGCTTCTCTGAAAAAGTAGTACATTTGTCTCCTCATAATCCGAACACTATATGGACAGAATCCGTCTCAAAGACAAAGAATTTGAACTCTTTATCCCGGATCAGAAAATCCAGGAGGCCATTCTTGATATGGCAAAGCGTATCGAAGCAGACATGAAAGGCACGAATCCACTGTTTGTGGTTGTTTTGAACGGTGCTTTTATGTTTGCTGCCGAGCTGATGCGTGCATTTGATGCAGAGTATGAAGTGGCATTTGCACGTTATTCATCGTATCGTGGTACTTCTACCACAGGTGTTGTAAAAGAGATAATGCCTATTAAGGCTGATGTCAAAGGGCGCACAGTGGTTTTGCTTGAAGATATCATCGATTCAGGTTTTACCATGAGCTATGTGATGGCCAAACTTCGTGAACAGGGAGCTACGGATGTTCGCTTGGCAACAATGCTCTTTAAGCCGGAATCTTTACGGGTTGACTTGACTCCCGACTATGTGGGTATTCAGATACCGGCAGACTTTATTGTGGGTCATGGTCTTGACTACGATGAAGTGGGACGTGCTTACCGTGACATCTATAAGGTGGTTGAGTAAGAGAAGATGATGAGTATGTGGCATAAGCACATTTTCAATATATGGCATATATATAATAATGTATAAGGAGAGCAGGTCGCACCTGTTGTCCGTTTAAAAAAAGGAAAGTAGATATGTTGAATGTAGTTATTTTTGGTGCTCCTGGTTCTGGTAAGGGAACACAGAGCGAATTGATTATTAAGGAATATGCATTGGATCATATTTCAACAGGTGACGTGTTGCGTTCAGAAATGAAGAACGAAACTGAACTGGGTAAGATCGCAAAAGATTATATCGAAAAAGGTCAGTTGGTTCCGGATGAGTTGATCGTTAATATGCTGGCAAAGGTGTTGGATAGCAAAGAAAATTCTAAAGGTGTAATCTTTGACGGTTTTCCACGTACTATCCCGCAGGCTAAGGCATTGAAGAAGATGTTGAACGATCGTGGTACTGACGTTTCTGTCATGTTGAACTTGCAGGTAGATGAAGATGAGTTGATCAAACGTCTGTTGGAACGTGGTAAGGTTTCTGGCCGTTCTGATGACAACCTGGAAACTATCAAATCAAGACTTGAAGTTTATCATACACAGACTGCTCCTTTGGCAGACTTCTATGTAGGTGAAGGCAAGCATGTGGCTATTAAAGGTATGGGCACAATCGAAGAGATCTTCGGCCGTATCAAAGAAGCTATTAATCAGGTAAAATAATAGAATACGAGAGTGCGTCATAACTGTAAATGAACAGATTGTGACACACCGCCGTTTAGACAATTATATAATATATGGCTGAATCGAACTTTGTAGATTATGTAAAGATCTATTGCCGCTCTGGTAAGGGTGGACGAGGATCTTCTCACTTCCGCCGCGAGAAGTATATTCCTAAAGGAGGACCCGACGGAGGCGACGGAGGGCGTGGAGGTCATGTCTATCTTCGTGGTAACCGTAACTATTGGACGTTGCTTCACTTGAAGTATGAACGTCATATCATGGCAACCAACGGAGAGAGTGGTAGTGCTAAGCGAAGCACGGGAAAAGATGGCGAAGACCGCGTGATTGAGGTCCCGTGTGGTACTGTGGTATATGATGCTGAGACAGGCGAATATATCTGTGATGTGACTGAAGATGGTCAGCAGGTGATGTTGCTGAAAGGTGGACGTGGTGGTTTGGGTAATTGTCATTTCAAGACGGCAACCAATCAGGCACCTCGCTACTCACAACCCGGCGAACCGTTTCAGGAGCGTATGGTGATTTTGCAACTGAAGCTGTTGGCAGATGTGGGATTGGTAGGTTTCCCCAATGCCGGTAAGTCCACTCTGTTGTCGGTTGTATCGGCAGCAAAGCCTAAAATCGCCAATTATCCTTTTACCACCTTGGAGCCAAACTTGGGTATCGTAAGCTATCGAGACAACCGTTCGTTTGTGATGGCGGATATTCCGGGTATTATTGAAGGCGCTAGTGAAGGTAAAGGATTGGGATTGCGTTTCTTGCGTCATATCGAGCGAAACTCGTTGCTCCTTTTTATGATTCCGGCAGACTCGGATGATATCCGTAAGGAATACGGTATTTTGCATAATGAGTTAGTGAAGTATAATCCTGAACTGCTCGACAAGCGTCGCGTGTTGGCTATCACAAAGTGTGATATGCTGGACGATGAGCTGATTGAGGAGATGAAGGCTGAGCTTCCGGAAGATGTTCCTTCTGTGTTTATCTCTTCGGTGGCACAATTGGGTCTTATGGAGTTGAAAGACCTTTTGTGGACGGAGTTGAATAAAGAGACCTTCCATGAAGTGGAACGGATTGTTCATAAGAATCTTGACTTTGACGATTTCCCCATGGATGATATGGATGAAGATTTCATTATTCCGGTGGATGAAGACGAGGAGTTGGATGATGAAGAATATGAAGAGTATTGGGGCGACGATGAGGATGAGGATCCTGAAAAATGATATGATGGAAATGTTGCAGTTCCCGGCTTTGGCTGATTGCTGCAACATTTCTCATTTTATAACTACGCGTATAGGAGGAGTAAGTCAGGGTAACTTTGCTTCGATGAATCCGTCTGTTTATACAGTGGATGATAAGGAGGCTGTGGAGGAAAATATGAAACGATTGTCTCGTTTTATTGAACTTCCGGCCGATCGGATTATTGCTCCGCATCAGGTACACAAAGATAATGTAGGTGTTTTGGACGAGACATTCCTGCAGATGAGTGAATCGGACCGCAGGGTCTTTTTGGAAGGATTGGATGCATTGGTGACTCAAGTCCCCGGTTTGTGTGTAGCCGTAGCAACGGCCGACTGTGTGCCGGTGTTGTTATATGCACCCGATAAGCAGGTGGTTGCAGCTGTGCATGCCGGATGGCGAGGAACGGTGCAGCGTATTGTCCAGAAGAGCGTACAGATTATGAAGGAAGTCTATGATTGTGATCCTGCTCTTATGATGGCCGGTATCGGACCCTCTATCAGCTGTAGCGCCTTTGAGGTGGGCGATGAGGTGGTGTTGGCATTTTCGGAGGCCGGATTCCCGATGGATACGATCTGTTGCCGAAACAGTGAGACAGGAAAGGCGCATATTGATCTGTGGGAGGCCAATCGTTTCCTGCTGCTTGAATCGGGATTGATAGACTCGCATGTCGAAACAGCCAATATTTGCACCTATTTTAATTATGAATACCTATTCTCAGCTCGTCGGTTGGGTGTGCAGAGTGGAAGAATCTTGTCGGGCATTTTTATATGTGACGATAAGGAGCAACTATCCTGAGAGATTTTCTTGTGAACGTTTAATCTATAGTGTGAAATAGAGGATTATGATACAGGTTTCTATATCGGAAGAGGTGGCTGGAAAATGTCCGGAGCTATATCTGTTGGTCTTGCGTTGTGAATTGAAGAATACAGCCTCTTCGCCAGAGCTGTGGGAAGAGATTGCCCGGGAAGAGCAGGCAGTTCGTGCTTCTTGTAAGTTGGAAGAGGTGAATAAATGGCTGCCGATTCAGGCCACACGTCAGGCCTATAAACGATTGGGAAAAGATCCTAACCGCTATCGTCCATCGGCAGAAGCTCTGCGCCGGCGTATTATGCGTGAACTTCCCTTATATAAAGTTGATACGTTGGTCGATATTATCAATTTGGTTTCTATACGCTGTGGCCACTCTATTGGCGGATTTGATGCGGATAAGATCCAAGGCGATTTGCAGTTGGGTGTTGGTCATGAGGGCGAATTGTATCATGGCATTGGTCGTGGTGAATTGAATATTGCCGGACTTCCGGTTTATCGCGATTCAGTGGGCGGAGTTGGTACTCCTACCAGTGACGAAGAGCGTACCAAGATTGGCCTGCAGACAACACATTTGTTAATGATTATAAACGGATATTCGGGAGCAGACGGATTGGATGAAGCCGGCAGATATGCCGCCGGACTATTAAGGAAATATGTTTCAGCAACAAACGTTATGGCCGAGTTGATCTCATGTGAGAAAAGAGAATCCATTAGTCTATAAGTGTGTTAAATATACTTATTTGGATAAGAAACCAGATACTTTCTGCTAAAAAACATATATACGTTTTTGTTTTATTTGATTAATCTTTAAATTTGTCCTCGAAAACAAAAAAGGTTATATAATAATGATAGAAAAGATTGGAAGTAATGCAGGCTTGGTTTGGTGTGCATTGAACGAAGGTGGTAAGATGAGTTTAAAAGCTGTAAAAAAGGCCACTAAGATTAGAGCTGAGAAAGATTTGTATGCAGCTTTGGGCTGGTTGGCCAAAGAAGGCAAACTTTCATTTGAAGAGAACAACGACGAATGGTTTGTTTCTCTGGTTTAAGGGAAACAACTAATAGTATGAAATGAGGGCTGTTCAGTTATCTGGAACGGCCTTTTGTTTATCTGATTTTCTGTTAAAAATAATTGACTTAACAGTTGCTTTATTCGATTCTAAATTCTACTTTTGTATAGAATTTGGTGTGAAAATGACCGAAGATCATAAAAGATTGTTGGCTGTATTTGAGGTTCGTGTTCGTGATTTGATGGCGTTGTGCGATAAGCAAAAATGTCAGATTGACGAACTCACGGATGCTTTGAATCAAAAAACGGAAGAATTGCAGCAGGCAAAAGAAGAGATAGCACGGTTAAACACCAAATGTGACAACATGTTGACAGCACGTGTGGTTTCTGTTGATGAGGGAGATGTGAGAAGTGCGCGTCTGAGGTTGTCTAAATTAGTGCGGGAAGTAGAAAAGTGCATTGCACTATTAAATGAATAGAGCGATGGACGAACAGTTTGTTATAAATATAGATATAGCCGGAAAGAAATATTCACTCACGATAGAGCGAAAGGATGAAGAATTGATGCGAAAAGCAGCCCGACAGGTGAATAGTAAGATTCTTCAGTATAGAGAACATTTTTCGCATGGAGAGGTGGATACGAGAGATTTGTTAGCCATGGTTGCTTTTCAGTTGTCAATGAATAACCTGCAATTGGAGAGTAGAAATGATACAGGTCCTTTTACGGAAAAGATACAGCAGCTGACTGTAGAGTTGGAGCAGTATCTAAAATAAATTATTTCATTGCTGTAGGATGGTTTCCGCACTGCTTTGCATGAACATGGGTTCGTGTGATGTGGTGCTTTTTTTATGTATCAATATAAATGAATTTAAATTATTAATTAAATGGGAGGCATGTATATAATAATACCGATAATCACATTCTTAGCCGGAGGTGCATTGACATGGTTGACAGTACGTTTCCTTTTGAAGTCAAAGTATGATTCCGTACTTCAGGAAGCCGAAAAGGAGGCAGAGGTTATAAAGAAAAACAAGATGTTGGAGGTGAAGGAGAAATTCCTTCATCTGAAGGCAGACTTAGAAAAGCAGGTATCGCAGCGTAATGCCAAGATCCAATCTGTTGAGGCAAAGCTGAAGCAGAAAGAGCTTTCAATCTCTCAGCGTCAGGAAGAGTTGCAGCGTAAAAACAATGAAGTGGAGGCAGTGAAAGAAAACCTGTCTAATCAGTTAGATTTGATTGAGAAGAAAAAACAGGATCTGGAAAAGTTGCACCAGAAAGAGATTGAACATCTCGAAACCCTTTCCGGTTTGTCAGCCGAAGAGGCTAAAGAGCGTTTGATCGAGTCGTTGAAGGATGAGGCCAAGACTCAGGCTGCTTCTTATATCAATGATATCGTTGAAGAGGCAAAAATGACAGCCAACAAGGAGGCTAAGAAAATCGTTATCCAGTCTATCCAGCGTGTAGCTACTGAAACTGCTATTGAAAACTCAATTACAGTCTTCCATATTGAATCTGATGAAATAAAAGGACGTATCATTGGTCGTGAAGGTCGCAATATCCGTGCGTTGGAGGCTGCAACCGGTATTGAAATCATTGTGGATGATACTCCGGAAGCCATTGTCCTTTCCGGCTTTGATCCGGTTCGCCGTGAGATTGCTCGTTTGGCATTGCATCAGCTGGTACAAGATGGCCGAATCCATCCGGCTCGTATCGAAGAGGTAGTGACTAAGGTGAGAAAGCAGGTTGAAGAAGAGGTGGTTGAAACAGGTAAGCGTACGGCAATCGATTTGGGTGTACATGGTTTGCATCCTGAATTGATCCGTATGATTGGTAAGATGAAGTATCGTTCATCTTATGGACAGAACTTATTACAGCATGCCCGTGAAACAGCCAACTTATGTGCTGTGATGGCTTCTGAATTGGGCTTGAATCCGAAGAAGGCAAAACGTGCAGGTCTGTTGCATGATATAGGTAAGGTGCCTGATGATGAACCGGAATTGCCACACGCAATCTTGGGTATGAAGCTTTGTGAAAAGTATAAGGAAAAGCCAGATATCTGTAATGCCGTAGGTGCTCACCATGATGAGGTGGAAATGCAGACCTTGTTAGCTCCGATTGTACAGGTTTGTGACGCTATCTCTGGAGCTCGTCCGGGTGCACGCCGTGAGATTGTTGAGGCTTATATCAAGCGCTTGAACGATCTGGAGCAGTTGGCACTTTCTTATCCGGGCGTTGTGAAGACTTATGCTATTCAGGCTGGTCGTGAGTTACGCGTTATTGTAGGTGCAGATAAGATTGATGATAAAGAGACAGAAAATCTGTCAAACGAAATAGCTAAGAAGATTCAGGATGAGATGACCTATCCGGGTCAGGTGAAGATCACTGTTATCCGTGAAACTCGTGCTGTAAGTTATGCGAAGTAAAGGGTAAGCAAATTTAATTGTATATAGAAAGAGAGTGTGTCGTGAAACCGATGCACTCTTTTTTTGTAACACATGCCTTCTGTGAGAAAGGTTGCAGAATAGACAAGAAGTAAGTGGTCAGTTTCTCGTAGAATCTGTTGCCGAATTGTCTAAAATTTCTGTTGATTAGCGACACCTTTGGGGAAAGATCGTATCGTTGTTGGAAAAAGGTCGGCAGCTTTTTGGGAAAAGGGCGCACCCTTTTTAAGAAAAGGTCGGCAGCTTTTTTTTAACAGATTTAAAAGGTTTTGTAACAGCCTTTCTGACAGAGCTCTAATGACATTAGAGCAAAAAACTATATGAAGACGCTCATTTGAGTAATGATCATTCAATGGCAACGTCATGTAAGCTCATGGATGACAACTATAAAAAATACAATAAGTCAACGAAGATCCGGGAAACCATTAACTTCGTCAGAATGGAGTAGTCTATTTTTGGGAATTGAGTAGTTATCCATTTTCAACGGAGTGCCTATCCAATCCGAACGGAGTGCCTACTCAATTTCAAAAAAGTCCTTACCCGTTTTTCGTAAACGCTATAGACTAATTCCTACAATTCCATAGGTTGTTGAAATACAAGCTGTAACCTCTTCTAAAACAGCGTTTGGTTCGATGTGGATTTGCCTATTGGATCTAACGGGTTTGTTCATTGTTTCAGGTGGTTTTGTCCCTCATCTTTAGCGAATAAACACCTTGGGTAAAATACAATAACCTGTTTCCTTATGAATCTGTTTTCCTACAAAAGAGAACTGCAATATTCAGCTACTGTTTCCGGCATCCCAACTGAGACGGTTCACATAAGTGTAACCGTTCACGATTGTCTTTTTTAACGGCTTTTGAATGGTATTTAAATAGCGTTTAAACACTGTTTAAATAGCTTTCAAAAACGGGACTTTGGGAAAACTCTGTTTTTGAGTTATTAGGACAATTCCGTTAATGGGTTGTTAATCTTGTTTATTTATGTTACTTTTGCCGTAAAATAAATCTTGAAAGACAGAATATGAAATTATTACATTTAGGGTTACTCCTTTGTGGCTTTACAATATGTGGGTGTTCAGTGTTAGATCCTGAAATACCGAAAGACTATAGTTCTTATGAAAAGGGAGGACAACCGAGTGCTTATATTCGTGTGAAAGATCTTTTCTCCTTTGGTGTGGCTCTTAAAACGAATATTGCTACAACAGGAGACAGGAAGCTGACTGATTTCCGAATTTGTTATAGTGAGACGAATCAGCTTCCGGATACTACAGATTATGTTCAGGATGTTTTTTTTCAGTATAAGCCGGGACAAAATGAGTTATATCTTTCTCTTTCGGATCTGGACCCTTTTACAAAATATTATTGTCGCCTCTATTTGGCCAATGCTGATACCTGTAGTTATTCCAATAGTATTGCCTTTACGACCAAAGTGGCCAATAATGATACTTCGTGGGAACGGGTGGCCTCTATTCCTTGGCCGGGAGAATTTTATTCTCGTGGACTTAACTTTGCAGATCGTTTTTTTACTATCTCTACCGATCTTCCTGTTGAAGGAGGAAACCCCTTGATTGAGTATTTGCCAGACACAGATGAGTGGGTAAAGCGCTCTATTGTTCCCATGGGTTGTCGGTTTAATCCGTTGACCGTTGTTGCTGCAGGAAAGGGATATGTCGGTATGGGCGAAGAGTTGTTTTTTGATGAAGAGGGAAGAGAGCTTTATGCCTGTAAACAAGACTGGTGGTGCTATGATCCTGAAACGAATAAATGGGAGCGTAAGGCCGATGTTCCTGCCAGTTCAATCGCCGTGATGGCTGCTTTTGCGATCGAAGAGAAAATTTATGTGGTTTCATCTGTGGATTTTTGGAATATAACTCCCATGCAGGTCTGGGTATATGATACACGAACTGATGTTTGGAGTCAGCGAAGAAATTTCCCGGGCGAAAAATTGCAGCATGCCGCATCTTTTGTGATTGACGGAACTCCTTATGTGTTTACCGGAACAACAAACCGTTTGCCTGTGGGCGGAAAGAAAGAAGATAGCGAGTATGTATTTACTCCAGATATGTGGAAGTATGAAGAGGCAGCAGATGCCTGGTACCGGGTGGCAGACTTTAAGGGTGGCGGACGTGAATGCATGGTTGCTGTTGCTTGTAATGGTCTTGGCTATGCCGGATTTGGTCGCTATTCGGTAGGAAATTCTTATCTGTACGATTCCGTAGATTGGTGGGTTTATGATCCGGAAAAAAATCAATGGAAGCAGCGGTGTGTGTTGACGGAATGGGTAAATTATATTCCCTCTTTTGCGTTTGTTTTAAGAGGAAATATTTATATAGGAAATTCAGATTTTGGGGTTTGGAAATATGTGGAATAAAGCCCTTTTTATCTGTTTTTATAAGGAGTTGTATGCTTGTTCAGTCATAGATCTTGATAATCCTGACAGTGATTCACCTGAAAAAGATAAATAATAAAGATGGAAAGAACCTTTTTTATATCGATATTATTATTCGTGTTTGGATTGCCATTGTTTGCCCAGCGCATAACGGATGTGCGATTCGAACCTTTTGGGCAAGTCATGCGGGTACGCTATACGCTAAATCGTTTACCTTTTCTTGTTTATTTATGTTACTCTTGCCGTAAAATAAATCTTGGAAAACAGAATATGAATTTATTGCAGTTGGTTTTTCTCCTTTGTAGCTTTATACTATGTGGCTGTTCGGAGTTAGATCCTGAAATACCAAAAGGCTATAGTTCTTATGAAAAGGGAGGACAACCGAGTGCTTATATTCGTGTGAAAGATCTTTTCTCCTTTGGCGTGGCTCTTAAAACGGATATTGCTACAACAGGAGACAGGAAGCTGACTGATTTCCGCATTTGTTATAGTGAGACGAATCAGCTTCCGGATACGACAGATTGTGTTCAGGATGTTTTTTCTCAGTATAAACCGGGACTGGAAGAACAATCTATCTCTCTTATGGAGTTGGAACCTGCTACCAATTATTATTGTCGCCTCTATTTGGCAAATGCAGATTGTGACAGTTATACTAATAGTGTTGTCTTTACAACTAAAGTGCCAAGTGATGATACTTCATGGAAACAGATGGCTTCTATTCCTTGGCAGGAAGAACATTTTACTTGTGGCTTTAATTTTAAGGATCGTTTTTTTGCACTCTCCTCTCGTCGTCTGGTTGAAGGGGAAAATTCCCTTATTGAGTATTTGCCTGACACAGATGAGTGGGTGAAACGTTCTATCTTGCCAATGGGTTGTCGAGTGAACTTGGTAACAGCTGTTGCTGGAGGTAAGGGATATGCCGGTTTGGGCAATATAGAGGTTGTCAATGACCAGGGACAATATCAATATTTCTTTCAGCAAGATTGGTGGTGTTATGATCCTGCAACGAATGAATGGGAGCGTAAAGCGGATATTCCCTCCAGTACAACTGGCATGATGGCCACATTTGGAGTAGATGACAAAATATATGTACTTACTTCATCGGATTTTTGGAATATTACTCCTATGCGAATGTGGGTGTATGATACACGTACCGATGTTTGGAGTCGAAGGCGAGATTTTCCGGGAGACAAACTGCAACATGCTTCTTCTTTTGTTATTGATGGGCAGCCATACGTGTTTACCGGAACAACAAACCGCCTGAAGGAAGGAGGTAATATAGCAGAGAGTAAAGTGGAGTATATGTCATGTATGTGGGCCTATGATGTAGCTTCAGATACTTGGCATCAGAAGAAAGATTTTAAAGGGGGCGGACGTGAATCGATGGTTGCCGTCTCTTGTGAGGGGAATGGTTTTGCCGGATTTGGAATACAGCCTGTAACGGAAACCTACCAAATTTACACGGTTGATTGGTGGGTCTATAATCCCGAACAGGATCAATGGAGACAGCGAAGTGTGTTGACAGAATGGATTGGACAACATCCCTCTTTTGCTTTTGTGTTGAATGATAATGTTTATATAGGAAGTACACAATATGGCGTTTGGAAATATATGGAATAGAGTTCTCTTTTTTGTCTGTATTATAGGAGTTGTGTGTTTATTCAGACATAGATTCTGATAATCCTGACAGTTATTCACCTGAAAAAGATAAATGATAAAGATGAAAAGAACTTTTTTTATATCAATATTATTATTTGTGTTTGGATTGCCATTGTTTGCCCAACACATAACGGATGTACGATTCGAACCCTTTGGGCAAGCCATACGGGTACGTTATACGTTGAATCGTTTACCATTTGATTCGTATGCAACCTTAAATCTGTTTGTCAGTACGGATGGAGGAGAAAATTTTATTGGACCTCTGGTTCGGGTGCAAGGAGATATTGGAAAAGTGACCGGTAATGGTGATAAATATGTCATCTGGCAGGCCATGGAAGAGATGAAGCAGCTGGATGGTGAGGTTGTCTTTGAGTTGCGAGGCGATGTGGTGAAAGAAAAAGTTCGGTCGGAGCATGTTGTTATGTATAATTTATCCGGATCGTCGGGTTTTGGTCTGATGTATGGAATAGTGGGCCGTTGGGGTGGCTATGTGAGGGCAAAGAGTAATTTCTCCTTTGCGGATGCGCCTTATACATGCAATAAATCAGGAGCATTTAACTATACGAGTAACGACAATTATTATGTGTTGGATGGAAAGTCTAAGCGTAGTCGGTTCGGTGTAACGGGTGGTGTATTGTTCAGACCTATAGATTGGCTTTATCTATATGGCGGTGCTGGTTATGGCTTTCGTCGTTTGATGTGGCATGCAGAAAAATATAACAATCAGAGCGGGCAGAGCGAGGGTGATATGTGGGCTGTCAATACTGGTAGCAGTGCCGAAGGCGTAGAAGCGGAATTAGGAGGAATTGTCAGATATAAGAAATGGGCTCTCTCTTTGGGTGTCAATAGTATTGATTTCTCATTTGTGGAGTTGAATGTTGCCATTGGGCTGTTTTTTTAAGACAACAGGAAGAGATGGTTCGAGATATTTTAACAGAATTGGTCTGTAAAGAATGCGAGTCTTATCAATTGATTGAAATGGGGTTGCTCTCTTCTGTTGAAGAAGGAGTAGCGTTGTTGACGGCCGTATATCCTTCTATTGATGCCTCTGTCTTAGACGATTTTTCTTGTTTCCGCGAGTGGCGAAAAGAGGTGTTGCACTTCTTCTATAAGCAATTAAATTATGCCGGTTTTATTCAGAGAGTTATTGATACCCCTACGTTTAGGCGTTTCCTGTTGATGCTGAAAAGGCGGATAGTCGCTTCTTTGTACGCACAGTGTAAAGAAGCAACTATTGATAAGGAACTGGTTGTGTCAGCCAAGACATTGGCTTTCAAATTGTCCGTGCTGCTGGAGGAGGAGCTGTTTCGTCTGGAGCGCACATCCCTGTTAGCGACAGAGACACCGATACGTTTGGAAGGATTTTGTAGGGATAACTGCCGGCAGTTTTTCCCGATCGACCTGGAGCGTTTGATGATGCAGTTGAAGAAAGATGATTCTGAGTTTTGGAATGAACTATATTTAACGGTAAAAAAATTAGCTCAAACTGTCACATACGGTCAATTAGTTTCAATACAATATAAAGACGAGGTTTTGCAGGAGGTATGGTCCGAATCCTCTCTGTTGTTGCATGATAAGGTTTTGCAGGAGGCCGTTCCTGCTTTTGAAACCTCTTTGCATTTTCGTAATTATATAGCTCGTATATGTTTGAATAAATGTAGAGAGGCCGTACGAAGATATAATCTGCCAGATAGTATGTTGACGATGACAGGAGATGTTTCTTTAGACCTATCGGGCTTTAACGAAGAGATGGAAACAGTAGATTTTCACAATACGCTTTTTGAGGGTATTGATTTTGACAATAAAGCAGAGTTGGAGCGATATTTTTCTGTTATTCTTTGGGATAAACAGGAACCTTGGTACTCTGATTTGACGCGGGGAATCGAGGATAAAGTAGAACTGATCTTTTTGCACTATGTCGAGGGTTTGTCGTATGAGAAGATTGCAGTTTTGAAAGATGCCAAGGCGTCGGGAGAGGGGTTATCAAGGCTTGCCGGAAAGTTGAGGCAGGAAGTGGTCCGTACACGGCGTGTGTTAAAACAACGTTTTGATGGCATGATAGAAAAGAAATTAGGTAAGTGATATGGATACATGTAGTGAACATAAAGAAAAACAATTACGTGATTATTTGTTGAACAGGTTGTCGCCTGAAGAGATGGAGGCTTTTCAGTTTCATCTGTTTCATTGTACAAGTTGTCAGAATAATTTGAAGCGTATGCGTCGGTTGGCCCGTGGTGAGGAGGAGCAGACAATTCCCCTGCCTGATCGGACGGAGCGTGACAGCGCGAAGCCGTTGCTCCTGTTCTCTACATGGATGCGTGTAGCAGCGGTTGCCGGTTTATTGTGTGTGTTAGTCGGAGGCGGTTACTATTACTTCTCTTCGCCGGTGGAGGAAGAATGGCAAATAGAGATGAACGAGATGCCGGTTCTTCATTCGGGTGATTCCGTACGGGTCGAAGCGGATAGTACAGCAGTAGAGTTAAAAAAAGAGGAGACTGGCGATGAGGAATAAATGGATTGGTCTGTTGCTTTTTTTAGGTCTGCTTTCCTGTAGTGCGCCTAAGCGAAATGTTTCATCGGTGCAGATAGAGAAGAAGGGACCGTTACAGCATGAGGTGCAACGCCTGTATGCTGAGGGTTATCATACGCTTGCCGGAAAATTACCGTTGGAAGAGCAGCTTGCCGAGTCTTGGCGCTATCAGCGAGAGAAAGACGAAGGGGGCGAAGCTCGCTATTTTGTTGTTTCTGCTAAATCGAAGGGAGACACCTTTGATGCCGCCCGTCTGCAGGCCGAGAGCTTGGCAAAGGTGCAGTTGGCCGGATTGATGGAGACGCGCATCGGGCAGCTTGTGACCAATAGATTAGAATCGTCTGACGGCAACACACTGATGAAAACAGTGGCCAGCAGCAAGAACCTGGTTACGACCCGTCTCTCTAATGTGTATCCTTTATTAGAGGTCTATAAAGAGTGTCCGGATGGCAAGATAGAGGTGCAGCTTGTGATGGGATGCGACCGCCGATGGGCTAGAGAAATTGCGTGGGCCGTTATTTCGGCCGAGGCCGCACAGAACACCGACCGTCCTCAGTCGTTCTCCTTTTCGTTGGAGGGACTGAAACAGGCTTACCGCAGTGGCGAGGCGTTGAACTTTTCGCTGCAGGCCGATCAGGATTGTTATTATCATCTGTTTGTTTTTGATGCAGATGGCGTTAAGCATCTCTATCCCGGAGAATATGAGCCGAGTGTCTGTTATAAAAAGGGACAGAAATATACATTTCCCCGCAATCAATGGGTTGCCTATAGCATCGAGAAGGGGAATCGTTCAACTCGCTATGAACAGAATATATTGTTAGTGGTAGCCACTCGCAAAGAGATACCTTTCAAAGGCGAGGAATCTGTTAGCAAAGTGTTGGAATGGATGCGCAGCATTCCGGAAGATTTACGCAGTGATCATTATTATTCTTTCCTTTCTGAATAAGTAGGTCTATGAGAAAATGTGGAATGATATGGACTTGTTTGTGGCTGGTCTCTCTTTGGTGTGGATGTGCGGAGTCGGCAGAAGCGCAGGTGCGTGACGATGAGTACAAAGATTTCCTCTCTTCTATACAGACCGAATTCTATGCTTTTGAGGACAGTATCAACAGGGATTTTGCCAACTATCTGGAGCAGGCCTGGCAAGAGTTTACGGTGTATGAGGGAACAGAGCCTCCCGTTTATGCCGCCGGAGCAACCTGTTTAGAGGCCAAAGAGTCTGCACCTCTGCCGTCTGACGGTTCCTTTTTTGGCAGCTCGTTGCAGTTTCCTTTCCCCATAGGCGGCATGCTTTCGCTGCCCGATTTGTCTGAAAAGGTGGTGGCCGATGGCTGGCGGAAACTTGGGGCAGAAGATTTCTCCGCTTTCTTCAAGGCCTATACGCATTATTCCCGGCAGTTTTGTCTGAATGATTGGGGAAACTTTCTGCTGCTCAAATATGCAACGCAGCAGCGATATGCCTCCCTCTCTTCTCATGAACAGACGTTGTTTCTGTTCTACCTGTTGAATCTGGCAGGCTATAAGGCCAAGATTGGGCGGGTGGGCACCGACAGGTTGGTCTTGCTCATCCCGTTTCAAGAAGAGATTTATAAGATACCCTTTATTCGGGTGGGCGGGAGAAAGTATTATATCATGGACCTCTCTTCCCCACAGTTGAAGAAACTCTATTCCATTGTTCCCGATTATCCAAAGTCTGATAGGACCATTTCTCTGCAAATTCCTATGGCTTTGGATTTTCCTGTTGATAAGGTTAAGCGCGATTTCACAGGCAAATACCCTTGTTCGTTGCAGTTGAACAGCAATCTGCTCAATTTCTATGCCTCCTTCCCTCTCTGTGACTTGTCGGTCTATTTCGGTGCATCGCTCTCCGACGGGTTTAAACGTCAGATGGACGAGCTGGTGAAGCCTCCGTTGAAGGGGAAAAAATGCTCCGAACAGATGGCCTGGTTGTTGGACTTTGTTCAGCAAACATTTACGCACAAACCCGATATAGAGGTGCATAAATCGGAAGTTTATTATTTCCCCGAGGAAACTGCTTTCTATCCCTATGCAGATTGTGAAGATTTATCCGTATTTTTGTCGTGGCTGGTACGACGGTATATAACAAACAATGTGTTGATCCTGTATTATCCGAACCATGTGGCCATTGCCGTGGAGCGTTATGACGGATATAAGGGAGAAGTTTGTAAGCCTCCGGTAAAGTACGTATTTTCTGCAATCTCTTCGTCCAGTATCTTTGTACCCAAAAATAAGACTTATGAT
>CAKVBA010000032.1 GCA_934725305.1 uncultured Parabacteroides sp.
ACGATGAGTTTAATCGGGAAAATACGGGAACGTCTGCCGGTTAACTCAGATTGAAGGAATTAAATGACTATCCCTAGCTTATTTGCAACAAAATGAATTAAATGCTATTATTAAGCATGTGTTTCTTGTTTTTTGCTTAATTAAAATGCATTCATATTTGTACCAAGAAATGCTAATTTATTGATTATCAATATAGTTTATTTTCGAGGAGGTGAAGTAAGTAATCACTGATAGATAAATAGAAAACTCGGGTGGCTCGAATAGAGTTGCACCGAGTTTTTTTGTTGCTGCACTGAAAAAACTGCAGCTCGTATAATTATAATATATGTACTGCTGTTACATGCTTACTTTTCTGATAGTGTTTCTTTTTTTTCTCATTATCAGAGTTTAATTAGCATTGCTCTAATGTTCCATTATTAAATCCTTCATCATTTTTATCAATTCAAAGAATGTCAAATCTCGAATTCCATCAACCCTTGAACTTTCAAAGAGTTTTGCCTTGTTGATGAAGTCCATATAGCGGTCGCTATTCAGATTGGGTAAGCATCCACTTTGAACGAAATAACTACTCCGTTTGGAAAGGATAGTTACTCCGTTTTTTGAACCCGTTATTGCAATTCCGCCAATGGGTTAACTGTTTTATCCCCAAATCGGTCATTTGATTACGATTCTTGTTAGTGCTTGTTTTGAGCAGATTGCAATGGCTGCGTTGAAGGCACATTTATCAACCATGAAAATACAATAAGTCAACAGGCGGACAAGAGACTACCAATCCGGTCAAAACGGAGTAGTTATTCCGTCCGAACGGAGTGCCTACCCAATCCAAACGGAGTAGTTATTCCGTTCCAACGGAGTGCCTACCCATTTTCAAAAAAGTCTATACCCTTTTTTGAAAAAGCCTATACCCTTTTTTCAAAAACTCTATAGACTATTGAAAGATAGTCTATAACCCCTTTTTTCAGGGTGTTTGAGTCGAGACAGATTCATCTGTCAAATCCGGCGAAATCGCCCATCATTTCTGCCGGATCCGTTACCGCTTTTAGCAAACAATAATCCAGATAAAAATACAATAACTATCCCTCAGCGCATATTTGATTCTGACAATAGATTATTCATTTATATAAACAGGTAAGTTGATGTTTATTCACCTGAGAAGCTTTAGCCGAAAGAAGTGCTGACAAGAGTTGGAAAGAATAAAAACATTCAGCTGTTTTTACTTTTTTCGTTCTAATGACCTATTTGAGGGTTAATAGATGACTCATTAGAAATCTCTAATCTGACATGAAAGCCTTCTAATTGTCTTTGCTTCATGCCGCTGTTCTTTCGCTATACTTTTGTAGCCATGAAAACAAACAGATATTTTTTATTGGCACTCATCTGCATGTCTTTGACTTCTGCTGGCGCACAAAGCAGAAGGATGACGATTGATGAGGTAGATAGCATTACTGCTCACCAAAGTCTGCGGCTTAAGGCCTCGCTACTGGAGATAGATGCGGCAAAAGGTCAGCTAAAACAAGCAAAGGCGTATGAAAATCCGGAGGTGCAACTGACACACAACGTGCAGAACCCCACCAATCGTAAATGGTTCGATACCGGACATGACGGGCAGACCGATATTCAAGTGTCGCAACCGATCGCCATTGGTGGACAACACAAAAACAAGGTGAGATTGGCCGAGGCAACACTAAAAGCCAGTAAGGCAGCTCACGATGCAGCGATGTTGGACGTTAGATGTGAAGCTCGCACAACATTTATCGAACTTTACAATGCACAACAAAAGCTGAAAGTGTATGACAAGGAGATAACATCCACAAAAAAGATTTACGATACATACAGTGATCAAACAGACAAAGGGAATGTGTCCAAGATGGAGACGTTTCGCATTGCAGCGATGCTCAACCAGCTTCGCGCGGAGAAGGCCAAGCTACAGCTTTATATAAATGAACTACAAATGCAGTTGTGTCTGCTGCTCGACATTCCCGGTGTAGAACCCATTGAGACTCTAATGGATGAGGAAACCGAAATCCGTTCTATCATCGACAATCTCGCCAAACTCCAGTCTCTGGTGGCTCCGGGAAACACAGATATTCTTCAAGACATCGTACAGAATCACCCTGAGATAATCCAGGCTAAGTATCAAGAAGATAGTGCCATTCATGCCATCAAAGCAGAAAAATCGGAGGCTCTTCCTCGCATCGCTCTGAACGGCGAATGGGACAAAAATGGTAGCATCGGACACAACTTCTTTGCCGTGGGTGCAACATTGTCTGTGCCTCTTTGGAATCGCAACAAGGGAAACATCCGTTCTGCTAAAGCCAAACATAAACAGGCTGCCATAGAGCGACAACAGAAGGAAAACGAGTTACAGGCATCGTTGTTGACCCATTATCGTGCCACCATACTGAACTTGAAGCTCGTAGAAGAACAAAAGCAACAAATGTCAACCGACTTAGAGATGCTTCTCGAGGCCGCAGAGCAGCAATTCATAAAGCGAAACATATCGGTGATAGAGTTTGTCGATTTGTATAGCAGCTATCGCGACACCAAATTCCAAATGGAGGATGCCAAGGCGCAACTCTTAAAAAGCAATGAAGAACTAAAAAAATACACACGATGAGAACATATACAATTACAACAATATTGACAGGCTTGTCATTATTGACCGCCTGCAACAACAAGAACCAGCAGGCCAATGCCGAAAAGCAGCTCACTGCGATAGAAAAAGGTATGGTAACTGCCACTGAGATCGTGCAGATGAGAAGTATCGACGACGAACTGATGTTGAATGGCGATGTGGCATGCGACGAAGCACTGCTGCGCAAAGTGTTTGTGCCTTGCACCGGTAAAGTGTCGGATCTCGCCGTTGAGATCGGTGACAAGGTGACTCGTGGTCAGCAATTGGCAACAATCCATAGCGAGGGCGCCGCCGACTTCCGCAAATCGATGGATGATGCGGATGCAGAAATACGTATGGCACAGAGACAATATACTATGCAACAAGACCTGCATACATCCGGAATGGCCTCAGACAAGGATGTGGAGGAAGCACGTGAACGCGTAGTCATAGCTCAAGCTGAACGCCAACGGCTGTGCGATATAGCTAATATCAACGGATATAACAATAAGGCCAATGCAACTCTCATAGCACCCATCTCGGGATATGTAATAGCTAAACGCTTCTACAACGATTCTTACGTAAGCGAAGACAACAACGACGAAGCAGCCATCGAGATTGTCGATCTGAGCCGAGTATGGGTGATTGCCGACGTGTATGAGAGCGACATCGCCAAAATAAAACAAGGTGCAGAAACGGCCGTTACCACCATGGCTTATCCCGACGTCGTCTTCCGAGGAAAGATTGACAAGGTGTATAGCGTACTCGACAGCGAAAGCAAGACCATGAAGGTGCGCATAAATCTCGACAATCCCGAAGGAATGCTAAGGCCGGGAATGTTTGCCAGCGTGGGCGTAAGTCTTTCACCCAACGGTAAGTGTATGCCCGCTGTACCATCATCGGCCGTAATATTCGACAATGGCAAAGACTACGTGATGGTGACTTCTGAAGGAAGATACGAACGCAGAGAAGTGAGTGTGGCCCATGCCTCGGCTGAATACAGCTTCATCACTTCGGGTGTGAAGGCAGGCGAAGAGGTGGTCACAAAGAACGCATTGTTACACTTTAATGCTTTTGGCAATGAATAAGTTTATCGATTTCATCCTATCATTCTCGCTCAAACGCAAGTATCTCATCATCTGCCTGACACTTCTCACCGTGGCAGTGGGAGTAATGAGCTTCAAGGATACGCCGGTCGATGCGTTTCCCGACGTGACCAACACCAAAGTAACAATTATCACGCAATGGACCGGCCGCTCGGCCGAAGAAATAGAGAAGTTTGTCACTATCCCTATCGAGATAGCGATGAACTCGGTGCAGAAGAAGACTGACATACGAAGCACAACGCTATTCGGTCTGTCGGTAGTTACCGTGGTATTCGATGACCATGTGGATGACGAGTTCGCCCGGCAACAGGTGTACAACATGATTAATGACGCCGATCTGCCAGAGGGAGCAGATCCGGAGGTGCAGCCGTTGAGCGGTCCCACGGGCGAGATATTCCGCTATACGCTATCGAGCACACAGCATAGCGTGAGAGAGCTGAAAACGCTACAAGACTGGGTGATAGAACGCAAGCTACGCAGTGTGCCGGGCATTGCCGACATAGTGAGTTTCGGCGGAGAGGTAAAGACCTTTGAGGTAAGTGTCAATCCCAACCAGCTTGCCACCTATGGCATCAGTAGCTTAGAATTATACCAAGCCATCGCCAACTCCAATGTGAATGTGGGTGGAGATGTCATCGAGCGAAACTCTCAAGCGTATGTTGTCAGAGGCATTGGCCTGATAAACAATATCCAGGAGATAGGCAATATTGTCGTGAAGAACGTGAATGGCACACCCATTCTCGTGCGCAACCTTGCCAAGGTGTGCGAGTCTTACCAACCGCGTTTGGGACAAGTAGGACGAGATGATGAGAACGACGTAGTAGAAGGCATCGTTGTGATGCGTAAAGGAGAAAACCCCGAGAAGGTGATTGCTGCGTTGAAGGATAAAATCGCAGAGATTCAAGAAGAGGATCTGCCTGAAGATGTAAAGATTAAGGCATTCTACGACCGTGAAGATCTGGTAAACCTAAGCGTAAACACCGTTTTCCACAATGTGCTTGAGGGTATATTGTTGGTTACATTGGTGGTGTTTCTCTTTATGCGCGACTGGCGTAGCACAATCATCGTGGCGAGCGTCATACCGCTGGCCCTGCTCTTTGCCTTTATCTGTCTCCACCTGAATGACATGAGTGCCAACCTGCTGTCTATGGGAGCCATCGACTTTGGTATCATCATCGACGGAGCTGTAGTGATGGTAGAGGCTCTGTTCGTGGCTTTATCTTCAGAAGCACGCGCCATAGGAATGGTGGCTTTCAACAAGCGTAGCAAACTGGGAATGATACGCATCACGGCACGCAGCAAGGCGAAGTCGGTGTTCTTCTCTAAATTGGTCATCATCACGGCCCTGTTACCGATCTTTTCATTCCAGAAAGTGGAAGGAAAGATGTTCTCTCCGTTGGCCTTCACGCTGGGCTTTGCCCTTCTCGGTGCACTGATATTCACACTGACGTTGGTGCCCGTACTCTCATCGATGATGCTCCGGAAGAATATCTACGAGAAAAAGAATATCTTCCTGGATTTCGTATATCGCCATTTCGACAGGTTCTTTCTCATCTGCCATCGTAACAGTAAGAAGGCCATCTCCATTGCGGCTATATGCATGGTGGCTGGACTATCATCTTTTATGTTGCTGGGCTCGGAGTTTCTTCCTCAGATGAACGAAGGTAGCATCTATGCACGTGCCACCTTGCCACAAAGCGTGTCGCTGAAGGAGAGTGTGAAGCTTGCCAACCGTTTCCGCACGATATTGCGCTCGTTCCCGGAGGTGAGTCAGGTAATGACACAGACCGGCAGACCCAACGATGGCACCGACGCCACAGGCTTCTACAACATCGAGCTTTTCGTGAAGATGCATCCCGAAAGTGAATGGAAGACAGGACGCACCAAAGAGCAACTCGTGGATGATATGAACAAGCGACTGAACGTGTATCCGGGTATCGACTTCAACTTCTCACAACCTATCTCCGACAATGTAGAAGAGGCCGTGTCGGGAGTAAAAGGTGCTATCGTAGCCAAAGTGTATGGCAAAGACCTGCGCGAGACAGAGCGCATTGCCGATCAGATATATAAGACGATGAAACCCATACGTGGCATTGCCGACTTGGGCGTAATTCGCAACATGGGGCAACCCGAGTTGCAGATCAACATCGACGAAGGCCGATTGGCTCGCTATGGTGTGAGCAAAGACAATGTGCAGAGCATCATCGAGATGGCAATTGGAGGAAAGGCTGCATCACAAGTGTATGAAGAAGAACGTAAATTCAATCTCATCGTGCGCTATGACAAACCGTTTCGCGACAACGCCGAGGCCATCGGAAAGATAAAAGTGCCCACCGATGATGGACAGATGATTCCCATCAGCGAACTGGCAACGATCAAGACAATCACGGGACCGCTAATCATTTATCGTGAGAATCACGTGCGCTACTGTGCCGTAAAATTCTCCGTGCGCGACCGCGATATGGGCAGTGCTGTGGATGAGAGTCGTGCCAAAGTGGAAAAGGCGGTGAAGTTGCCCGCCGGCTACAAGATAGAGTGGAGCGGCGACTTCGAGAATCAGAAGCGTGCTACCAACAGGCTGGCCCAGGTTGTTCCTATCAGCATCCTGCTGATATTTGGAATCTTATACGTACTGTTCGGCAATGCACGAGATGCTGCACTCGTATTGAGCAATGTGCCTTTTGCTGCCGTAGGCGGCGTGTTGATCCTGCTCCTCACCGGTTTCAACTTCTCCATCTCGGCCGGCATCGGATTCATCTGTCTTTTTGGTATCTGTATCCAGAATGGAGTAATCATGATTATGGATATCAAGCATTTTATCCGTCATCGCCATCCGTTGGCAGAGGCCGTGGAGAAAGGTATGCACTCGCGTATCCGCTCTGTTCTCATGACAGCCATGATGGCCACTCTCGGATTGTTGCCTGCAGCTCTTAGCAATGGCATCGGATCTGAAAGCCAGCGACCATTGGCCATCGTCATCATTGGCGGACTTACGGGCGCAACGGTGTTTACGCTCTTTATCTTCCCACTGATAGTAGAATCTGTATATAGACACGTGAACATCAGGAAAATATAATATCTTTGCATCATGAAGAAGATATTGATGGCTGAAGACGAAGAGAACATCTCAGACTTCGTGAGCCGCGGACTGAGAAACTTCGACTACGATGTTACGGTGGTAGATAACGGCACAGAGGCATGGCGATTGCTTGAGGAAGGCTATCGCTATGACCTTGTGATGCTCGACATACGCATGCCGGGAATGAACGGGCTGGAGGTGTGTAGAAGGATTCGTGACACCTTCGGCTACATGACTCCTGTACTTATGCTCACAGCTCTCGACACAACAGACGATGTGGTGATGGGACTACAGAATGGAGCAGATGAATACATCGCCAAACCATTCAAGTTCGTTGAGCTGCTGGCCCGCATCCAGGCGCTACTACGCCGGGCCGAACATTCCCGCAAGGGAACTGACCTTGTTTGTGGCGAACTGCGACTCGACGCATCTTCACACAAAGTGTATCGGGAAGACAAAGAATGGGATCTAAGTGTCAAGGAATATCGGCTACTACAATATATGATGGAGCACGAGGGTGAGATTCTATCACGCCGCCAACTGCTGAAGGATGTGTGGGACAAGGATTTTGATACCAACACCAACGTTATTGACGTATATGTGCGCTACCTGCGCCAGAAGATTGATGATGGCTTCGACCATAAGATAATTCAGACAGTGGTAGGCACCGGATATTGCTTGAAGAAATGAAGATAGGAAACAAAATATCGCTGCTATACTCGGGTATAACGATTGGACTGGTGATCATTACGGCTCTCATTTTCTTCATCATCGCGTCAAATTATACCCGGAACATCTATTTCAACTATCTGGAAGAAAAAGCACATGCCGTGGCTGAAGAGAAATTCTCGGAAGACGAACTCGACCCGGTGAAATATCGCAATGTGGTGATTCGCCGACAAAACTCTATTCCCACATCCAAAGAGCTGTTTATCAACCTTGCCGACCGAGCCTTGGCTGAAAGACAACTGCGACAATATCTCGACAAAGGAGAAATAGAGAAGCTGTTTGCCAACCAAATTGTGAATTTCGAGGAAAAGCAAGAGGTGGGAACGGCTTTCATCTACTACGACAACACCGGGACTTTTGCCGTAGTAGTGCTGAGTCGTAATCCGTTTATCGACGACATCAACCGCATGTTGCTGTGGGGATTGCTCGCGCTTGTGTTCTTGTCTGCCGGTGTTCTTTATCTTATCAGCCGCTTGTATGCCCTGCGTATGCTCAACAGGATAGACATGGACTATCAAGCGGAAAAGATGTTTGTAAATAATGCCTCGCATGAGATCAACAATCCGCTCACTGCCATTCAGGGCGAATGCGAGATAGGGCTTATGATGGACCATCAGCCTGCTGAATATCGAGATATCTTGGGACGCATATCCAAGGAAACCAACCGCATCATCACGATCATGCGAGAACTGTTACAATTCTCACATGCTCGCGATGGACGCTTGGACAAGTCGAAGATGCAAACTCTGAGCCTTTCTTCCGTCGTTGCTCCGGAATGCAAAGGCAACGTGAAGCTGAACATCATCAACGACTTCAATGTAAATGCCGATTCTGAATTACTTCGCATAGCCATCCATAATCTGGTGGGCAACGCAGTGAAATATTCTAACAGTAATGCCGTGGCTGTCACGATCAACAAACCCAACCTCACGATCGAGGATCGAGGCATTGGTATTCCGGAATCTGAACTCAGCCACATTTTCCAACCCTTCTACCGTGCTTCAAACGTGGGCTCAGTTTCAGGCAAAGGCGTAGGTCTGGCTCTCTCCCAAAGCATCTTGAAACGCATGGGCGCCAATATCTCCGTTGATTCGCATGTCAAAACCGGTACCACTTTCAAAGTGACATTCGGGAAATGCCTTCGCGATAATTGAAAACTGCTTTCTCCCCAAAGAGGAAGCAGTTTCAGAATCAGTAAATCCTACAACGGGAACAACAATGTTGTAATGAATATATTCGCTATAAGAATTATAACATTCATAAGCACTCCTATACGCATGAAGTCTGTGAAGCGATAACCGCCTGGCACATACACCAACATGTGTGTAGGTGAGCCAATCGGAGTGGCAAAACTTGAGCTGACACTAATCATCAGAGCAATGATGAAGGTAAGAGGATTCACTCCGATTGATGTGGCAGCCGCCACTGCAATGGGATAGAACATCGCTCCACAAGCTGTGTTAGAGATAAACTCTGTGGCAAACGTACCAACCAGGCATATTGCCGTCAGCACCACATAAGGATTGGTTCCACATACGCTCAGCAGTCCTTCTGACAACAGCGAAGCCAATCCGCTATTCTCAATAGCCTTACCAAACGCCATACTGCAGGCAAAGATGATAATCACGCGAAGGTCTATGCTTTTGAAAGCCTGTTCAACGGTACAGCAACGACAAAGCAACATAGCTCCTGCTGCTATCAATGCAGACTCGAACAGCGAAAGGATGTTGAAAGCAGACAACAGCACCATACCCACCATGATAATAGAAGAAAGCACAGTCTTCTTTCCCTGCTCGGGAGTGATCTCCATATCCATAATCGAAGGCTCAAGACCCGTTCTATTTGCCAGTGCTATAACATCCTTGCGTTGGCCCCCAAAGACCAGCGTGTCGCCTCCTAACAGAAAGTCGTCCTTCGTAATCTGATTATTTATCTCGCCATCAAAACTGATAACACCTAATATAGGCAGATCGGTCTGCAGGTCACCAATGGTTTGCCCCACAAGATGGCTCTTCGCCGGCACCTTCAGTTCGGTAGAAACGCCCTGCACGTTCAGCTTCTCATCGGCAGAGACACGTGTAGGCAACAACTTCTGCATAGCAAGCATCGACAAGATGCCCACAGCCAGACAGAACAGACCTACGCCCGTAGTGGCAAAGATACTGAGGTGGGTTCCAGGAAACTCCTCCATGTACATGCCTGAGATAATCAGGTTGGGAGGCGTTCCAATCAATGTACAGATTCCACCCATGCCCGATGCATAACTCAGCGGGATAAGCAGTTTAGAGGGTGCAATGCCAAGCTTATTACTCCAGTCCTTCACAATGCCGATAAACAACGCCACCACAGTTGTGTTGCTTAAGAAAGCACTCAGTATGGCAACAGGAGTCATCACTCTGACGATAGCACCAGACAATCCTTTAGGCGAACCCATCAGATTCTTCACGATCCATTGCGTCACGCCTGTATAGGTCATGCCGGCTATCACTACAAAGAGCACAGCAATCACCAGCACACTTGTGCTCGAGAATCCTGCCATACACTCCTTGGCACTCAACACTCCCGTCAATATCAATAACGATGAGGTTACGAAAAACACCAGCCATGTTTCCAGTTTTGTGAAAATCAACGTCAGAAACATACCGAGTATCAACACGATGGTTATCCATGCATTGGCTGTTAATCCCAAGAAAATTAAATTCTCCATAATCATAATACTTTTACGGCCTTTATGAGTATCGTGGCAATTACTCCTACCGACACCTTATTGACCAGAATTATTAGTAAAAACACACTCTGATTCAAACAAGAATTCCCTGCTCTTTCTTATTTGCCCTTATACTCTATCACCACCATCGTGATGTCGTCACTCTGATAGCCCGCCTCAGAAAACGCCTTTACATCATTATAGACAGATTCAACAAAGTCTTTCGCTATGCGCACGCCTCTACGCCGTGCATCAGCAAGAGCGTTCAACAGACGATCCTCGCCATAAAGCTCCTTCGTGGCGCTCTCTGCCTCGGTAACACCATCTGTATAAAGGAAAAGAGCCTCACCGGGCTTCATTATCGTCTCCTGGTCGCAATAAGGGAAACCGTCTAATATGCCCACAGCAATATTGGTCTCTATCTGCTCATAGTGAACGTCGATCTTACCCTCATCCGTGATGCGGCGCGCCACAGGAGCATTATGCCCGCAGTTGCAGAAACGCATTCGCCCCGTATTGATGTCGAGCACTCCCAATATCATGGTGCAAAACATATTTTGGTCATTCCCGTCCGATAGAGCCGTATTCAGTGCATTGGCAATCGCTGCCGGTCTGTCTTCATGGAGCGACACATTGCGAAACAAAGAACGCAACACAACCATAAACAAAGAGGATGGCACACCCTTGCCCGACACATCTCCGATACAGAAAAAGAACTTGTCGTCACGGATAAAATAGTCGAACAGGTCGCCTCCCACCTCCTTGGCCGGCACCAACATACCATATACATCCAGTTCCTTCACATCGGGAAAAGCCGGATAGAGCTTGGGCAACATGCCCTTCTGTATCGTGGCTGCAATATTCAATTCACTCTGCATCACAGCTTTTTGTGCCGCAGCTTTCTCATATCGGTCAATAACTTTTATCAGTCGCCAGCACACAAAGCCAAAGATAATCATACCAAAGAGCATATTCAGCAACATGCCTCTCTTTACCTCATCTACAGAGGAATAGATATTTTGGTCCGAAAAGTCGATAGCAAGAGTCCATTTCGCCTTTGCAACAGGCGCATAATAGATAAGTCGTTTGTCATCACCTCTTCCATAAGAGCTTGAACCGCGCCTTGCCTCCTTCATCTCTACATAGATGCGCTTATCCAGCTGAACAGAAGAGATTGTTGTCAGCGAGTCAAGAGTCATCTTCAGCACATAATCCGGATTAGGATGAGAAACGAACTTAAACGACTGATCCATCAGCGTCACCACAGCATCGGGATAAGGAGCCGCCTTGCTGATATAGTTATTGAGCTGCTCAAGCGAGATGTCGCAACATATCACTCCCATAAACTCGCCCTCTTTATCATAGAAAGGCATACTGTATGGAGCGAGCAGAATGCCATTTGCCGCACGCAACGGATGAGCCCAGTATCCTTTGCCACTCTTCTTGGCACCCTCATACCATTCCGTCTGGTCATAGTGTGCCAATGAAGAAGCCTCCATGCCATAATGGTTGAATCCCTCAGCTACACTGCCCTGGCAGAAAGTGACAGGAACGGCTATCCCCTGCTTCTGCACCCGATCAGGATCGAAAGAAATCACCACACCATACAGATGTGGATTGGCAATCATAAACCGATCCATCACCGCATAGATATCGGAAGTCAGAACCTTGCCTTCGTTGGTAACCATATCCGTCAGATTGAGAGCAGACACCTCTGTCTCGGTCAGCAATTTGTCTGTATGTTCAAGAAGTATATCCAAATCGCGCGTGGCTATCTGATCTGCTTCCTCGAAGAACTTCTTTTCGCTGTATTTCAAAGCGATGCCATTGCCTATGGTGAATACCGTAAACAGCGTAAACAGTATAGCCAATGACATTTTGATTTTAGATATCTTATTCATCTTGTCAACATAGTATTATGTGTTTAGTTGGATGTGGTTCTATACACTTACTTTATATCTTCTTTATCATAGTCAGCACATTCTCTTCGCCTGCTCGCTCATACTTCAGCTTATCCATCATCTGCTTGATAAGGAAGATGCCGAGTCCACCTATCGGTCTTTCCTCTGCCCCTAATGTAGTATCTACCTCGGGCGCCTCAGCCAGAGGGTCGAACGCAAAACCATGGTCAATAAGCCGGATGGTCAGCTCTCGGCTACCATCGTCTGCCACACTGACATCTGCCGTAATAGAGATAGGCATACCTGTAGCCTCGCCATAGGCATAGTCCACGATATTTGCCACTGCCTCATCGAGAGCCAGCTGCAACTGGAACACCAAAGCAGGGTCAAGACCGAACTCCTCACCTATCTGCTCGGTGAAGGGTTCGAGCGCGGTCATCTCCGACAGACTGTTATTTATCGTAAGAGACAACATGATTATCTGAAATCAAAGAGAGAGAAGAATCCAGTGATGGTAAAGACCTTCGTTACCTCGGGAGTCATGCCCTCGATGATAATCTTGCCTCCGGCAGCGATAGTAGCCTTGCGCAGCGTGAGAAAAAGACGCAGGCCACTTGATGAGATAAACTCCAACTGCTCGCAGTTGAGCACGATGGTTTTTCCGGCATTATCCACCAATGGCTGCATATCTATTGCAAACTGTGTTGAGGCAACTGTGTCGAGACGACCAACAAGAACCGCCAAAATCTCATTCTCCTGATTGTTTATTTTTAGCTCCATCCTATATATTATGTTGTTTTTAAATAATTACTGATATAGCAAAGATATAAATACAATCCGAAAAACGTACTCCGCTTGGTGGCATTTTTTCTGTTTTTGTATGGCACATATACCTACAATCTTGAATACACTATCACCCAGGGCGTTGCCCTATGGAGAACTTTGCACCTCCATGCGGAGGCGCGCATTAACACAAATCACAAACGCAATAATATTCACACGTTTACGAAACGTAGCAACGACGCCCGTGGCGAATGCCATGGGCAATGGTCTCCATAGCCCAGCGCCCTGGGTCTTGTGTATGAATGAAACAATCGCCCTGCAAAGGGGCATCTTCAATAACATCCTCAATAGTTATTGTATTTTATAAAGATTCGTTTTTGCTGACAACAAGAGATAAAACCATTAGGGACAACGGGCAATTTTGCCAAGGTTGACCGGCAAATCCGTCTCGGATTAAACAGCCTATAAAACAGGGTTATAGGCTATCTTTCAACAGTCTATAGACTTTCCCGAAAAAGGGTATAGAGTTTTTGGAAAAAGTCTAGGGACTTTTTTGAAATTGGATAGGCACTCCGTTCGGATTGGGTAGGCACTCCGTCGAAAAGGAGTAGGCACCCAATTTTCGTAAATAAATGAATCAATTTTGACATCGCTAATACCTCCTTAAAACCCTATTGGGTTATTGTATTTTTATAGACAACAAATTTTCCCAGGTCAACGCCATGGGTGATAGAGTATTGGCAACGCCATGAGTATAATATAGATATTTCGTCCTACAGGGCCGTTTATTTGGTGTAGCAGCGCCTTGGGTAATAAAAGAAACTCCATAAAGAAAAAAAGAGGGCGGCCATAGGATTTCTGCAGACTTTTTTGTTTATTTACGACGGGTATTAACAAACAATAAAAACAATGAAGAATCGAATGAAAAAAGAAATTTTATCTTCCGCCATCCTATTGATTACTGTAGCATTTACAGCCATTTCCTGTACACAACAAGCAGACAACAGCTATATCGCAGAAGGTAGCGTTGACGACCCCAGTGCAAACGGTATGACAATCTACATCCGCAAATATGATGATAATAAAGCGATTGATTCAACCGTCGTTCAAAACAATCGGTTTGTATTTAAAGGGACTATCGATACAGCTCATTTCTGCCGTATTGATGTAAATCAGGAGTTTGGAAACCTGATCGTTGAACCGGGACATATCTACGTCAATATGAAAGACCTTAATAATCCGGCCAGCGGAACTCAGATGAATGACGAATTATCCCGCTTGATGCAGATCGAAGACAGTCTCTACACGACTGTACAACAAAAAGAGGAAAAACTTAGGGCAGCCTATCCCGACAAAAAGGAGTTTACAGAGCAGATGAAACGTTATAAAGAACAACTGCAACAGGAGATGGCCAAAATCGGTGAACAGGTGATGGCCATTCACAACAACGATGCCATTGGTTTCTATCTGATGTATTCCTCTTTTATCCAAGAATTACCATTAGAAGCCAAATGGAATGCCTTGCAACAGATGGGTCCGTGGCTCAAATCAACGCAAGCGGCCCAACAACTGATTCAGACGGTTGAGATGGAAAAGAAGTCACAAGTCGGTATGCCGTTTATCGATATCAAAGGAACAGATGAGAATGGGAAAGAGGTAGCTCTTGCCGATTTTGTAGGAAAAGGGAACTATGTATTGGTGGATATGTGGGCCAGCTGGTGCAGACCTTGCCGCCAAGAGATACCCAACTTGGCTAAGCTTCATAACCTCTACCACAACAAAGGCCTGACAGTTGTCGGTGTTTTCACCTGGGACCAGCAAGAAAATCTGACCACTGCCATGAAAGAGGAAAAGATTACTTGGAATCAGATTGTTGACACCGAAATGGGTGCCATGCAGAAATATGGAATCAATGGCATTCCTTTTATCTTTTTACTCTCACCTGATGGCATCATCGTAGAACGTGGATTACGTGGAGAAGAAATGATTCAAACAGTAGAATCTTATCTAAACCAAAAACGGTCATTAGGCCGTTAAATGTATCAGCTAAAATAACGGCTTGCAGTCTTTTGTTTTTATAAGGCCTCTTTTGCCTGTTTATAACCCAATTCGGTCGTCATTAGATTACAAATCCTGCTCTAATGACTGATTTGGGTTTATCAAAATTTAAAACCTTAGATTTTATAATTAGAAAATAAACTGTATTTTTGTTTGTTTTTAGTAAGCATAAATTATTATCTATAATAGAGAATGGATTTCAGACTAAATAAAGGTAGCTGCAGCATGGGAGAAAAAGGTTGCAGCAAACGACAAAATACAAAATTAAACACATACGACTGGCTTTGTGATGTGCCAGACGGACTGAATACAACTGATTATATAGAGGTTCAGTTCAAGAACACACGCAAAGGCTACTACCTAAACAGTGCCAAGCTGCCCCTTGAAAAGGGTGATTTGGTTGCTGTTGAGGCTAATCCGGGTCACGACATTGGCACGGTAACCTTGACAGGCAAACTGGTCTCTTTGCAGATGAAAAAAAACAATGTCCGCACAGAGGGCGTAGAGCCTAAAAAGGTCTATCGCAAAGCCAAACCCACCGACATCGAGAAATACGAAGAAGCCAAAGCGAAAGAGCATGCAACCATGATTCGCTCACGCCAGATTGCGGCCGACCTGGGATTGAACATGAAGATTGGCGACGTGGAATATCAAGGCGATGGCAACAAAGCCATCTTCTACTATATTGCCGACGAACGCGTTGACTTCCGTCAGCTCATCAAGGTATTGGCCGAAGCATTCCGTGTTCGCATCGAGATGAAACAGATTGGTGCCCGCCAAGAAGCAGGACGTATTGGTGGTATTGGTCCTTGTGGACGTGAATTATGCTGCTCAAGCTGGATGACCAGTTTTGTTTCAGTAGCTACCGGAGCAGCACGCTATCAGGATATCTCTATGAACCCACAGAAACTGGCGGGTCAGTGTGCCAAGCTGAAATGTTGTATCAACTATGAGGTGGATACATACGTAGAGGCTGTCAAGAAGTTGCCATCTCGCGAGCTGGTGTTGGAAACCAAAGACAACACTTACTATCACTTCAAGACCGATGTATTCAAACGAGAAATCACCTATTCTACTGACAAATCAATCGCAGCCAACCTGATAACCATTCCGGCAAGACGTGCTTTTGATGTGATCAACATGAATAAAAAGGGAATTAAACCCATCTCGTTGGAAGCAGACGAGAAGCCACAGCCGCCTAAACGTGATGCTCAGGACATTTTGGGTCAGGAAAGTGTAACTCGCTTTGATGCGGTCAAGAAGAAAAAGAAGAAAAAGAGCAACAACAGTAATAAGAACGTACAGGCGGGCAACCAAGCTCAGGCCAACGAGCCACAGAATGCCAATACTGCAAATACAAACAGCAAGAATGCAAATGTAAATAATGGCAACAAAAATGGAGAAAACAGTGACGGCGGCAACAAGGAGAACAACCGTACCAACGGAGAGAACAACCGTAATGGCAAGAACAATGCCAACAACGGCAACCGCAATAACCGTCCGAAACAGAAGCCAAAGGGCAACAACGGTGAGAAGCCTGTTAATAATGGAGAGAAACCAGTCAACACTGGTGAGAAACCTGCTAACAACAATAAACCTCAACAACCGGCCAAGCCGGCTGGTAAACCGGAGACAAAGGCCGATGCTTAAGAAGTTTCTATTGGGATGCTTAGTGATTATGTGCTTTTCCTGCAGCCACATGGCTCAATACGAACAGTATCAAGCCATAGAAAACACGCTGTGGGAAAAGGACAAAATCTACTATTTCACCTTCCAGATTGATGATATTTCTGTACCATACGACCTGACATTGGAAATCCGGAATAACAATTTATATCCCTATCAGAATCTCTGGCTCTTTTGTAGCGAAGAGCCTCCAATCGGTTCATTGAGCCGCGACACCATTGAATGTGAACTTGCTGACGAATTTGGCAAATGGTATGGAAAGGGAATCTCTCTGTTTCAACTAAGTTTTCCCATCCGTACACAATATTACTTTCCAACAGCCGGACAATATACTTTCAGCTTCCGCCAAGGTATGAGAAACGACAAGTTGAAAGGTATTCAGGAAATCGGATTCCGCGTACAGAAAAGCGAAAGGCCATTAACCCAAATCGGTCGTTAGAATACGATTCTTGTTAGTACTTGTTTTGAGCAGGTTGTAATGGCTGCGTTGAAGACCTATTTATCAGACATAAAAATACAATAAGCCAACAGGCAGACAAGAGACTACTAATCCGGTCAAAATGGAGTCGTTTATTTCCGGAAATTGGGTAACTACTCCTTTCCGACGGAGTAGTTATTCCGTCCCAACGGAGTGCCTACCCAATTTCAAAAAAGTCCCTATCCTTTTTTGAAAAAGTCTATCCCCTTTTTCCAAAAACTCTATAGACTATTGAAAGACAGTCTATAAACCACTTTTTAAGGTTGTTTGGGCCGAGACAGATTCGCCAGTCAAGTCCGGCGAAGTTGTTCGTCGTTTCTGCCGGATTCGTTACCGTTTTTAGTAAATAATAATCCGAATAAAAACACAACAACTATCTCTCCGATGGTTATAGGCAGTATGCCGAGACAACCGATGAAAACATCATATTTATCATCCTTTCGTTCTAATTGACCGATTTGGGATTAATGCTCCTTCCGCGAAGCATCTTGACGCAGAAAGATAAAGAGCAAGATGGTAAATCCCCACAACGACGATCCGCCATAGCTAAAGAAGGGCAACGGAATGCCAATCACCGGCGTCAAACCCGTTACCATACCGACATTGATGGCCAAATGGAAGAAGAATACAGAGGCCACACAATAGCCATAGACGCGACCAAACGCACTATCCTGACGTTCGGCCAATACTATCAGACGTAATATAAAGGCCCCGAACAGCAGTACCACAGCTGACGATCCGAGGAAGCCTTGCTCTTCGCCTACTGTACAGAAGATAAAGTCGGTGTCTTGTTCGGGCACATATTTCAGTTTGGTCTGCGTGCCATTAAGGAAACCTTTTCCTACTAATCCGCCCGAACCGATAGCAATCTTGGACTGATTCACATTGTAACCTGCGCCACTGGGATCGTCTTCCAATCCCAAAGAGACCTTGATACGCACCTGCTGATGTGGCTCCAGAATATCATTGAACACATAGTTTACCGAGAAAAGAAAGCCCAATGATGCTAAGGCAAAAAGTCCGATCAACACGTAATGACACACCCAATGATAAATGGATAGATAGATAAGATAGAGCACACACAACACGATAACACCCATAGCAACCAAGGCAAAATCGACCGGCATAAAACGGGAAACAATCGCTGCTACAAGAAAGGAGACAGCCGTTGCTCCTAACAGGATATGAACTGTACGCAGATCTTTACGCTCAATATAGACCAGCGCCATGGTTATAATCAGAATCAAACAGGAAACCAATAATTCACCCATGGAAGTGATGCCAACTACAACCTCGGCATACTTCATGCCGGTCACAAAGAAGATCACGGCACTGAGCCCGGCCAACAAGATATAACCCGACATTCCTTCTCGATATAGCATCAAGAAAAAAGAGAAGAAAACCAACGCCGAACCGGTCTCTTTCTGCAACAGAATACAGATCATCGGCAGGAATATCAGTCCCAGGACGACACAGAAGTTCTTCAATGTTACCAATTTAAACCCATAGGTATTCATTGCCTTAGCTACAGCCAAGGCTGTGGCAAACTTAGCAAACTCAGCAGACTGGATACGCACAGGACCAATCACCAGCCACGACTCTGAACCCTTGATATTGGGAGCAAAGAAGATGGTGGCTATCAATAGCATAATGACAAACGCATAGAAGAAATAACCAAAGACCTCAAAGAAGTCGCGCTCCATCATCATGATGACAAAAATAAGGCCAAAGGATGTACCAATCCAGATCAGCTGAGAACCCGGACGACTGGCCGGATCAAACAATCCGGTAGTCTCAAACTCATAACTTGCCCCACATATACTGAACCAACCGGCAATCACCATCAGTAGATAAAACAAGACTGTGATCCAATCGACAGATTTCCACAAATCATTCTTTCTGTAACGCATAAGCTGGCATAATTACGGCATTCATCATTGCCTGTTCAAGCGGTTTGTCCGCCTCTGAAATTTCTCTATTCAAATACTTCTCTATCATCAGTCGTCCAATCGGAACGGCATAAGTAGCACCAAAACCCGCATTTTCCACAAACACACAAATAGCTACTTTGGGATTGTTATACGGCGCAAATCCCATAAAGATCGAATGGTCTTTACCGTGGGGATTTTCAGCCGTACCTGTCTTTCCGCTCACCTCAATATCGGGCAAATTGGCTCCTCGACAAGTGGCTCCATAAGGCGAACCTGCTACAGCTCCACGCATGCCCTCTGCAATATAGGAATAATAATGGCTATCAATAGAGGTGTAGCGCCTATTTGTATAAAGTGTATCCAATGGCATATCTTGAATCTGCTTCACCATATGCGGCGTTATAAAATAACCACGGTTAGCCACAGTCGCTGCCAGATTACACAGCTGCAATGGTGTCGCCAAAATCTCACCCTGCCCAATTGCAATAGATATAATGGTACTTGAGTTCCAACGTCCACGGTATATCTTGTCATAAATCTTACTGTTCGGAATATATCCACGCTTCTCTCCCGGCACATCTATACCTAACTTATAGCCAAATCCCATCGACACCATGTGATTCTTCCACACTTCGAACGCCTCTTGTATCGAAGGATAACGTCTTCTACTATCCAACATATCATGCAAACCCCACGGAAAAAACGAGTTGCACGAGGTAGAGATAGCACCGGTCAATGGCAAAGGAGAAGGATGACCGTGACAAGCCGGTTTACCTCCACGGAAAGTATAACCATGAGCACACGTGTAACGTGTCTCAGGCGTAATCACTCCTTCTTGCAAGAAGATAAGACCTTGCGTTGGTTTGAATGTTGATCCTGGAGGATATTGAGCCATTAACGGACGGTCAAACAATGGCTTGGAAGGATCGGACTGTAACAGCTTATGATTCTTACCACGCTGACGCCCCACCAACAGACTGGGATTATACGAAGGAGCAGAGACCATACAAAGCACCTCTCCCGTCTCTGGCTCAATCATCACAATACCGCCCAACTTATTCTGCATCAGTTTCTCTCCATAAGCCTGCAGCTCCATATCCAGCGACAAAGTCAGGTTCTTACCTGATTCAGGAGGCATATCATGGCGTCCCTCATCATAACGTCCCTTAATACGACCGTGCGCATCACGCAACAGGATTTCCACTCCTTTTACGCCTCGCAATATCTTCTCATACGACCGTTCAACACCCGAACGACCTGAGTCATCACCCTGCACATAATAACTGTCATTCTCAATATCCTTTCGGTTCACCTCTCCAATATATCCCAACACATTGGCTGCATAAGGATATTCATATTCTCGAATGGTGCGGTTCTGGATATAAAAGCCGGGGAATTTATAGAGCTTTTCCTGCAATACACCATACTCCTGAGCCGAAAGCTGATTCATGAACACCTGAGGAACATAGGATGAATAACCGGGATTCAAGCGACGATTCTTAATATCCGCAATACGCTTCAGGAACTGCTCCTTTGTGATACCTAAGATATTACAGAAGTCCAGAGTATCAAAAGGCTGAATCTCACGCATGATTAACATCACCTCATAAGCCGGCTGATTATATACCAACAGTTTACCGTTTCGGTCATAGATTAATCCTCGGGAAGGATACAATGTTTTCTTCAAGAAGGCATTACTATCTGCCCAAGCCTTATAATCACTGTCAACAATCTGCAAAACAAACAAACGGACAATGAAGACCAAGACCAGTAACACAACAGCACCCCCTATTACATAACGCCTGTTCTCAAGCGTGTATTTCGAGTTAGTCTCCACTTTTCTGTGATTCTATATTGATTGCTTCAACTGTACAAACCAACACCGTTGTCATCAAAACACTTGCCGAAATTCGTAAAACAAGAAACAACGGATCAAATAGAGTCAACGACTCCAACAAAAACAATGTCGTGTGATGAATCACCACAAACGACAAGACATATTTGAAAAAGCCTCCTATGCCAAAGGCACGACTGGATGGAAATATCCCTTCAGGAAGATCTTTTCCCATAAACAAACGTATCAATGGCTCACGTATCAAGCCGGCCAAAGTGCAAGCAGCGGCATGCATACCCGGCGTATTGGCAAACGTGTCAACCACCAAACCAGCCAAAAAGGAGGAAAAGATAACCTGTACTTGTGAAGTTCCTACCGGAAGCTTCAAGATAAAATAGAGATATAAAAAAGGTGTGGCAATACGGAGAAAGTGTATGTTATTTAAGACCAATACCTGGATCAACACAAACACTACAAAATAGATTACTCCTCGTATGATATTATTAATCATTTTTCTTCGCCCCTTGTTCTACACTTTTTTGCTCTGTCTGATAATAATTACGTATAATCCGCACACGATTCAACGACAGGAAGTCGGTCGCCAGCTCTACATCCAACGAGTAGAAGTTATCATCGTGTTGCTTCTCAAAAGCATTAACTGTACCTACAATGATTCCTGCAGGAAATACAGCGGAATAACCACTTGTCACGATAGTGTCTCCTTTCTGGAACTCCACATGACGAGGCAATTCGTCCAAATTGGCATAACGCACATCTCGTCCGTTCCATCCCAATGATCCAAAATAATTACTTCCCAACACCTTACAACTCAAACGAAACTTAGGATTCAATAAAGGTATCACCACTGCAAAATGGTCTGAGACTGTTGAGACAATACCCACAACACCTTGCACCGAAACAACTCCCATATCAGGCTCGACACCTTCTTTTCGCCCTTTGTTGATGGTAATATAGTTTGACAGATGAGTTACGCTGTTGTTCACCACATCGGCCACTATAAAATCATAGGGAAACTTCTTGACCGTTGAATCTGGAACAAATCCGGCAAATGACACCGTATCAGCCAAGAGATCGTCTATCCGATCTTGCAGTTCCAACAACTGCATCTCAAGCTGACCATTACGCTCCAACAGATCTTTATTGATTTCGCGCAAGTTCAGATAAGAAATTACATACCCCGAAACAGATGCAATATGACTTGTCACTACATTGGCCGAACTAAACATCACATTACGCTGATAGGCATTGTTTCGATAGACAAACGTCAACGAAACCACCTCGAGTAATATAAACAAAAGCCAATGCTTCTTTCGGACAAGGAAATCTAGCAACTTACGCATAACTCAAAAATTAACAATTGACAACCGACAATCAGCCCTAGCACCATGTGCTCTTCGGCCAATTGTCGATTGTCAATTAATAGCTATCTCCTATCTGATGAGGAAATTAAACTTATCGATATTCTTCAAAGCAACCCCTGTACCTTTCGCTACGGCATGTAACGGATCGTCTGATACATGGAAAGTGATGTTCATCTTGTCTGCCAAACGCTTATCCAAGCCTCTCATCAAAGCTCCACCACCAGTCAGATAAATACCATTACGAACAATATCGGCATACAGTTCAGGAGGAGTATTTTCCAAAGCGCTCAAGATAGCTGCTTCCATCTTAGAGATGGTTTTATCCAAACAATGAGCAATCTCCTGATAAGAAACAGGAACCTCCATAGGCAATGCTGTCATCTGATTAGGACCATGCACAACAAAATCTTCCGGCGGAGTCTCAAGTGTAGTCAAGGCAGAACCGACATTAATCTTGATCTGCTCTGCTGTACGCTCACCTACTCTGACATTATGCTGACGACGCATATACTCCATGATATCTGCAGTCAAGTCATCACCCGCAATGCGGATTGATTTGTTAGAGACGATACCGCCCAACGAGATTACAGCAATCTCAGTAGTACCACCACCTATATCAACAATCATATTACCTTCGGGTGCCAATACATCGATACCGATACCTAAAGCAGCAGCCATGGGTTCAAAAATCATATAGACATCACGTCCACCCGCATGTTCAGCCGAGTCACGCACAGCACGGATCTCTACTTCAGTGCTGCCTGAAGGAATACCAATTACCATTCGCAACGACGGTGAGAACCAACGGCTCTTTGAATTGGCCATTTTGATCAAGCCACGGATCATCTGCTCTGCTGCATAGAAGTCTGCAATTACCCCTTCGCGTAATGGACGGATTGTACGAATATTCTCGTGTGTCTTACCATGCATCTCACGAGCAATCTTACCCACTGCCAACACTTTATCAGTACGGCGATCAAGAGCCACAACAGAAGGTTCATCCACAACCATCTTGCCGTTGCAGACTACAATGGTATTGGCTGTTCCCAAGTCCATTGCTACTTCCTGTGTAAAAGAAAACAATCCCATCTTTATGTATATCTGTTTTTATGTCCTGTTATGGACTGCAATTTTAATGTTTAAAGTGACGAACTCCCGTCTTAACCATAGCCAAACCGTGCTGATCGCAATACTCAACAGACAGTTTATCATTGATAGAGCCTCCCGGCTGGATCACAGCTGTAATACCTGCTTTATCTGCAATTTCCACACAATCAGGGAAGGGGAAGAATGCATCAGAAGCCATAACAGCGCCCTTCAAATCGAAGTTAAATGAAGTTGCTTTCTCGATAGCCTGTCTCAATGAGTCAACTCGAGAAGTCTGACCGATACCGCTTGCACACAACTGCTTGTTCTTAACCAATGTGATTGCGTTAGACTTGCTGTTCTTCACAATCTTGTTGGCAAACAACAGATCTTCAATTTCCTGAACAGTCGGTCTCTTTTCTGTCATCGGTTCCAAATCAGCCTCAACCTGAATGCTCAAGTCTTTTTCCTGCATCAACACACCATTCAACAATGAGCGGAACTGCATCGGGCAAGTCTTGCACTCTTTACGAACCAAGATGATACGGTTTTTCTTCTGCTGCAAGATATCCAATGCTTCCTGGTCATAAGCCGGAGCAATAACTACTTCAAAGAAGATCTTGTTGATCTCTTCTGCTGCCTCTTTGTTGATTGTAGTGTTAGTAATCAAGATACCACCGAACGCAGAAACCGGGTCACCGGCCAAAGCATCCTTCCAAGCCTCAACAACAGTCGGACGAGAAGCGATACCACAAGCATTGTTATGCTTCAAGATTGCAAATGTCAATTCATCGAATTCGTCAATCAGATTAACAGCAGAGTCTATATCCAGCAAGTTATTATAAGAGATTTCCTTACCGTGAAGCTGTTCAAACATATCGTTGAACTTGCCATAGAACTTGGCTGCCTGATGAGGATTTTCGCCATAACGCAAGTGCATCGGGCTATCCACAGTTGCACGGAAATGAGAACCCTGACGATCATCAAAATAGTTGAAGATCGCAGAGTCATAGCCTGAAGATACTGCAAATGCCTCTTTAGCGAACCATTTACGATCTTCTATCGTTGTTTCAGCACCCTTTTCGTTCAACAGATCCATCAAAGGCTGATACTGTGCTTTAGAAGCTACAATCACAACATCTTTGAAGTTCTTTGCTGCTGCACGGATCAAAGAGATACCGCCTATATCAATTTTCTCAATGATAGCCTGTTCTTCAGCCCCTGAAGCTACCGTTTCTTCAAACGGATAAAGATCTACAATCACCAAGTCAATTTCCGGAATTTCATATTCAGCTAATTGCTTCTGGTCTCCTTCATTGTCACGGCGAGCCAAAATACCACCGAACACCTTCGGATGCAATGTTTTAACACGTCCGCCCAAGATAGAAGGATAAGAAGTTAAGTCTTCTACAGCATCACACGGCAAACCCAAAGACTCAATAAAAGTCTGAGTTCCACCGGTTGACACGAAGCTAACACCTTCACTATGTAGTTTCTTTAGGATTTCATCCAGCCCGTCTTTGTGATACACAGAGACCAAAGCACGTTTCATTCGTTTCATTACAGCCATCTTTGTTTCCTTTACTTTAATGTTTTAGAGCACAAAAATAGTTATTTATTTCCAATATTTCTCTGTTTTTCACGAAAAGGATATTCAAAAGCTGCGAAACTATGCAAAAAAGATATATTAATTCGTAACGTAGCCTTTCCCTCGAATTATCCATTCGGAAGGAAAGGCTACAAAACCCTTAACTTGCTTATGCAGAAAACTATTCGCTGATCAATTGCAAAGAGGCGCCCTTAACGCCCGGAGCAGATGCTTCGAAGTAAATAGCACCCGACTCTTCCAGGGTCTGCACGATGGCTGTCAACTGTCCGCTGAAGAGCGACATCTCTGGTGCCTGGAATGATTCCAAGCTGGCACTGTTACCGTTGGCTGCTGCCTTATAAACACCCATTCCTCGCACATTAAACTTGATCTTGCGGGTATCATTCGGACATAAATTGCCATCTTTATCGACAACACGTACATTAATAAATGACAAATCCTTTCCGTCTGCCTTCAATCGGTTACGGTCTGCTACCAATTCGATATGATGAGGCTTGCCTGCCGTACGCACCACTTTCTCAGCTACGGCCTTGCCATCTTTGCCATAGGCTACTACCTTTACCGTTCCCGGTTCATACTTGGTATCCATCCACATCAGACGGTAACGTTTCTGACGTTCGAAGCTCTTCTGTGCAGCTTCGGTATAACTGCTGTCAATGCCGATAGAGAGATCTTTCGTGCGTTTACCTTGACTCTTACCATTGATAAACAGCTCAGCCGACGGATAATTGGTATATACAAAGATTGGCGTTACTTCTCCTTCTCGTCCCGGCCATGTCCAATGCGGCAAGATATGCAATGTCTCTTCGGCTGCATTCCAATGACTACGATACAGATAGTAGCGGTCTTTAGGAATACCGGCTAAATCAATGATGCCAAACAGCGAACTGTGGCTTGGCCAGTTGGTATAATAAGGAGTCGGCTCGCCTAAGTAGTCAAAACCGGTCCATACAAATTCGCCAATGCAATAGGGCAAATCTTCATGCTGGATAAAATCATCTTCCGGCAAGTTGGACCAACCGCAATGCTCCACATCATACGATGAACTCTGATGGTCATCATAGACTGCCATCGCCTTGCGGACAACCGGAAACTTATAGACACCACGTGAGCTGACCGTTGAGGCGGTTTCGCTACCCAACACGATACGCTGTGGCAACTTCTTATAGTTTTGCGGGTAACGGAACGGACGGTAGTTGAATCCGGCCACATCCATCACAGCGGCAAAGTTATTGTTGACAACGGCATCCGGAGCATCCATGCCCTGAGTAACCGGACGTGTCGGATCTTCACGGTGACAGATATCCTGCAACCATTTGGCAATCTTACAATCTCCTTCGGTCCACTGGTTGGGCACTTCGTTTCCGATACACCACATCATCACACTCGGGTTGTTACGGAAATGGTGAATCAGATTGGTCAAATCCTTCTCTGCCCATTCGTCAAAGAACAAATTATATCCATTCTTACACTTCGCACTGTTCCATTCATCGAAACTCTCGGCCATCACCATCATACCCATCTCATCACAAGCACGAACCAATTCGGGTGCCGGCATGTTGTGAGAAGTTCGGATTGCATTACAACCCATATCTTTCAGGATGCGGATCTGACGACGGATTGCGGCATCATTCACGGCAGCGCCCAACGGACCTAAGTCATGGTGATTACAAACCCCTTTGAACACCGTCTTTTCTCCATTCAAGAAGAAGCCCTTGTCTGGGACAATCTCGATAGAACGGATACCAAACGGCGTTTCCAAATGATCTTTTGGGGTATTGGTCTGACAGTCATACAGCTGGCTTTCCAACTTATACAGAGCTGGCATATCAGGCGACCAAAGGGTCGGCGTATGAACGATAAACTCCTGCGTTACAGACTGATCATTATAAACCAAATCGGTCAACGGAGTCATTGATTCCAACAGAGCCTCGCCATTCGGATTATAAAGGATCGTCTTCATGCCATACTGTTTCGGATTGGCTCCGGCAGGCAGTGCCACCTTTGTCTGCACTTTCACCTTGGCAAACTCCTTCTTTACCACCAGCGTTGTCACGTATGTTCCCCACATAGGAATATAAGCATCTTCCGTCACTATCACATGTACATTACGGTAGATGCCGGCGCCCGGATACCAACGAGATGATTCGGGCAGATTCTCCAGACGAACAGCCAGCTGATTCTTACCCGAACTTTTCAGATAGTCGGTAATCTCAAAATAGAATGAGTTGTATCCATACGGCCAAAAACCCACCTCTTTACCATTCAGATAGACATGAGCCTGACTCATGGCTCCATCAAACATCAAGAAGACATGCTTGCCCGGTGCAAAAGTAGGCACTTCGAACTGTGTACGATACCAACCCACACCCACAAAAGGCAAACCGCCTGTGCGTCCGGCATGCTCCATCGCTTCCGTCTGACCATCTTGGGCAATAGCCACCTCTTGTTTATCATTCTGTGAACTGAACGGACCATAAATAGCCCAATCGTGTGGCACCGTCACCTGTTGCCACTTGCTGTCGTTAAATGTTGGCGTTACAAATTCGGCGTTATCCTCGCGCGTAAACTTCCAACCCTTCTCCAGAAGGAACTCCTGGCGAATTTGCGCAGATAGTGTTTCTGACAGAACCGCAAGAACTGTCAGGATCACAAAATTGATTCTTTTCATTGCATTTTAGAGTTTTTTTGTTCTATTATGACAAAAATAACTACTTTTGCCACAAGTACAAACTAAATCCATAATTTTAGGGATCATGCTTATACAATTAGCCTTTGTTTTAGTAGCGATTATTGTCGGTGCCCGTTTAGGAGGTATCGGTCTTGGTGTGTTAGGAGGAATGGGACTCGCCGTCCTTTCTTTTGTGTTTGGATTACAACCAACGTCTCCTCCGATTGATGTTATGTTGATGATTGTTGCCGTTATCTCAGCAGCCAGTTGTATGCAGGCAGCCGGTGGTTTAGACCTGATGGTCAAATGGGCGGAAAAACTTCTTCGGAAAAACCCACAGCAGATCACCATACTCAGTCCTATCGTCACCTATCTGTTCACATTCATTGCCGGAACCGGCCATGTGGCCTATTCTGTGCTTCCCGTCATTTCTGAAGTGGCTACCGAGACAAAGATTCGTCCCGAACGTCCGCTGGGCATTGCCGTAATTGCCTCTCAGCAAGCCATTACTGCCAGTCCTATTTCAGCGGCAACAGTAGCCATGTTAAGTATGTTGAGCGGATATAACATCAGTCTTATGGATATTCTGATGATTAGTGTCCCTTGTACATTGATTGGTGTATTGACGGGTGCCTTCTTCTCTTTACGCGTCGGCAAAGAGCTGGTTGACGATCCTGTATATCAACAGCGATTGGCCAGCGGTGAACTGAAAAGCGGACATTACGAAGCCAAAGGCGTCCAAAACTATCGGGCAGCTCTTGCTTCTGTGATTCTTTTTATTGCAGCCACTGTGGGCATCGTTATTTTTGGTTCTATGGAACATCTGCGTCCACGGTTCGAGATCAATGGAGAGACAATGGTTATGCAGATGTCACACATCATCGAGGTGTTGATGCTGACCGCTGCGGCCCTGATTCTTTTGGTGACAAAGACAGACGGTATTAAAGCGGCACAAGGCTCGGTTTTCTCTGCCGGCATGCAGGCCGTAGTTGCCATCTTCGGTATTGCCTGGATGGGCGACACCTTTATTGCCGGTAACATGGTAGAGTTGAAAGGTTCTATTGAACAGATTGTTACAGAAATGCCCTGGCTGTTTGGTTTAGCGCTGTTCGTCATGTCAATTCTGTTGTTCAGCCAGGCAGCCACAGTGCGTGCCCTGTTGCCTTTGGGCATTGCTTTGGGCATCTCACCTTATATGTTAATTGCCCTTTTCCCGGCAGTCAACGGATACTTCTTTATCCCGAACTATCCAACGGTTGTTGCTGCCATAAACTTCGACCGCACCGGTTCGACACACATCGGTAAATACATTCTGAACCATTCGTTCATGATGCCGGGCCTTATTGCAACAGGCGTGTCGGTGCTGTTGGGTTTATTGCTCATCCAACTGTTCTGATATAAAAGCGGTGCGTCATCATTAGCAACAAGCAGTCTTGCAGAAGATAAGACTAACCAATGACGACGCACCGTCTAAAAGAATACACGCCTATTCCGTCATCTTCATCAACTCGGCAATCACCTCTTTGTCATATCCCATATTCAGTGCCCTCTGAAAATCCATCGAAGCCGATTCTTTCTCATACTGAGCCAGTTTCACCTTGCCACGCAGCACATAGAGTGAAGCAGAGGGTTTGCCATCCGCAAAGACCTTATTGATATCGGCCATTGCACGAGCATTCTTGCCCATCATGAAATAGACATCGGCACGACCTTCATACAGCAGCATACTACGAGGCTGTTCACTGATCAGATAGTTGAAAATGCGTTCACTTTCCTCATAATTGCCACGTAACTTCTCCAGTATGGCATATCCCAAACGTGCCTTCACCGACTTTTCGTTGAGTGTCAACAGTCTGTCAAAATCCTCTTCCGCCAAGATAAAATTCTTCTGCTGCAGATAGAGCAATCCTCTGCTATACAGTCCTTCCTGATAATTGGGATTGATCAGCAACAGAGCCGTATAGTCATTCAAGGCCTTTTCTGCATATCCCATCTCGGCATATAGCGAAGCTCTATTCTCAAGAATCATCTCATTTTTAGGCTGGCGACTCAAAGCGGCCGTATAAGAAACAATCGCCTCTTCCAACTTTCCCTGTCGGCGCTGCACCGTTCCCAGATTCATCAACAGGGCATAATTAGACGGATTGCCGGGTTCAAGCCTCATCGCAGCCCGCAGGCTCTCTTCGGCAGACAACAAATCTCCCTTTTCCAGGAAATCAAAACTCTTCTCGGTCAGCTCTTCATAGGTCTGGGCCATTCCCTCACCTAAAGCCAAAGAACAGAGAAGAATACATAATGCTAAAAATCTCATGCTTATTAATCGTTTGTCGGTTGTTCATTCGGCAGCAAAGCTACTCAAATAAATCGACCTCTTCGACCTCAACCGGTCATTACACCGAAAAAAGTGAGATGATTTAACAGATTGAAAAAACTTTATACCTTTGCCGCTTTTAATAGGTATATAAGTATGATGTTTTTACAAATTGTAGATGCAAGCACGAAACTGGAAAGTTTATTACAACACCTGTTCGAAGCCGGTGCACAGTTGGGACTTACCATTATCAAGGCGCTTATCGTATTTCTGGTGGGCCGCTTAACCATTGGAATCATTAATCGCATTGTCCGCAGTCTTTTAAACAAGAAACGTATCGAACCGTCGGTTCGCTCATTCACGGCCAGTCTGGTCAATGTCGTGCTCACTATTCTGCTGATAGTCTCTGTTGTTGGTGCGTTGGGCGTGCAGACCACATCATTCGCCGCCCTGCTGGCTTCTGCCGGTGTGGCTGTCGGTATGGCTTTAAGCGGCAACCTGTCAAATTTTGCCGGCGGACTGATCATCCTGCTTTTCAAGCCCTACAAGGTGGGCGACTTTATCGAAGCGCAAGGCGTCAGCGGCACGGTCAAGGAAATCCAAATCTTTCACACGGTATTGACCACTTCGGACAACAAGATCATCTATATTCCAAACGGATCATTAAGCAGTGGCGTGGTAACGAACTACAGCCGCGAAGAGACGCGCCGTGTGGAATGGATATTTGGTGTGGAATATGGCAGCGACTATGAACAGGTTCGCAAAGTGGTGCTTCGTGTTTTGGAAGCCGACCAGCGTATCATGACCGATCCGGCTCCGTTTGTTGCACTGACAGCTTTGGCCGATAGCAGTGTAAATATAGTGGTTCGCGTCTGGGTAAAAAGTGCAGACTATTGGAATGTTTACTTTGAAATCAACCAGAACATATATGCCACATTCAATGCTGAAGGTATTGGTTTCCCCTTCCCGCAGCTTACTATTCACCAGGCAAATAATTGATTTCCATTTATCCCAATTCGGTCATTAGATTACAATTCTTGTTGATACTTGTTTTGAGCAGATTGCAAGGCTCTACGTTGAAGGCATAGCGGGCTATGTCGAAACGCAGGCGGAAGCAAGATGCTGAAAGAAGTGCCGACAAGAGTTGGAAAGAATAAAAATATTCAGCTGTTTTACTTTTTCCTGACTTCGTCATTGCGTCACCCAAAAATCTTCATCAAATAGTTTAGCTATTTTCTGATGCCTTGTCAT
>CAKVBA010000033.1 GCA_934725305.1 uncultured Parabacteroides sp.
ATCGTTTTTCATAATACGAAGTAAGCAATACTTCTCGAGGATAAAAAATTATCCCCACGAAAAATCTACTGAACCCTGAAAAATATAAAAACAGATTCTATCCTTCCGTTTGGTAAAACGAGATTTATTTTATTACCTTTGTTCCGTCATTGGTTCAAGACTTGTGTGGAAAGTCTTGTAAAAGGGAATCAGGTGAAAGACCTGAGCAGACCCGCTGCTGTAAATCTCATGACAGTTTCTAAAAAAGATGCCACTGTCTTTTTCTATATAAAAGAAGATGGGAAGGCTTTTAGAAATGAGACAAGCCAGAATACCTGCCAATAACACCTCTATTTTAATGCTTTCGGGTAATAAAGCATAAAATACAAAGCATTCTACTCTTCTTTTTCTTCTTGTAGAGAAGTGTATTAGGTTTGTACTTTGCCATTATCCGAAATTATAGAACATGTATAAAGGCAAGATCAAAAAAATGGACACTCTAAAGAAGATTTTTCTAATACTATTCTTTTGCCCTCTCGCTCTTCAGGTTTGGGCACAAAACAAATTCCTTCTATCCGGCAAAGTTACTGATGCAAATGGAGATCCACTTCCGCAGGTCACCATAGCGGTAGAAAATACTACCTTGGGTACCTACTCCGATAACCAAGGAAAATATTCGTTACATCTGAAAAACGGCCATCACACAATCGTTGTCTCCTACATTGGATATGAGACTATCCGACAAGAGGTGGATTTGAAAAAGAATAGAACCTGCAATTTCAAATTGAAAGAGAGTTCTATCTCCTTAAACTCGGTCGAAGTATATGGCAAGACCAAATCGCAACAGATCAAAGAGGGAGCTCTTGCCGTCAATGCGCTGGATGTGGCTCCGATTGTCAACTCCATAACAAACCTGAACGATCTGGTCAACCGCACCTCCGGCATCAAGGTAAGAGAAGAGGGCGGCGTCGGCTCTGACTTCGATCTATACATTAATGGACTCTCGGGAAACTCTATACGCTATTTCTTAGACGGTGTGCCCTTAGACACCAAAGGTAGCGGTGTAACACTGGCCAACCTGCCGGTAAACATCATCGACCGCGTAGAAATATACAAAGGTGTCGTTCCGGCCTCTTTGGGTACGGATGCTTTGGGTGGTGCCATCAATATCATCACCAAGCAAAACAAGAAGAATTATGTGGATGCCTCTTATGGAACAGGCTCGTTCCACACGCATCGTGCCGACTTGAATGCACAATATGTCATGCCGAAAATCGGATTGGTCGTCAAGCCTACTATCGGTGTCAACTACTCCAAAAACGATTATATGATGAAAGGCGTGGAGCTATGGGACGAAGAGAGCCGCAAATATTTGCCGATGAACCGCAAGCGTTTCCACGATGACTACCTGTCTGCTTTGGGGCAAATAGAGCTTGCTTTCACCGACAAGCCGTGGGCCGACATCTTTTCCATCTCGGCCTCCTACTCTCAAGTGAACAAAGAGTTGCAAACAGGCTCGGTGCAGACGGCTGTATATGGCAAGGCCGAGAAAGAGTCTGAGGCCTGGAACATCGCGGCACGCTATCAGAAAAAAGACTTCATCTTCAAGAAGTTGAACACTCATGCAACGCTCTCTCACACGTGGGACCACTCCATCACGACAGATACGGCGTATAGACAATATGACTGGAACGGCAACTATATCATCAGCTCGCGCAACGAGATTACCGGTAGAGCTCGCTCAATCCGCCACTATAAACGGCCGATGACGATTATCCGCACCAACCTGGATTATCAGCTGACGGAGATACACAACATTAGTGCCAACTATATGCTGAGCCGCACCGGAAACAACCGCTACGACACCTATGACGAGAGCGTACTTCCGTCGAACGACGTGCTGGCCAAGCATATCGTGGGATTGTCATACAACCAGACTTTGTGGGAAGGCAAGATGGAAAACACCTTCTTCGTCAAGGAATATATCACGCACTTGAATATCGAACAGAAAAACTCGTCGAGTACGGCCAATCCCGACGAACCGCAAAGCACCACGAAAGAATATACGGGATATGGAATCGGCTCTCGCTTTACGCTATTCGAACCCTTGGCCCTCAAAGCCTCGTATGAACATAGCGTGCGCCTTCCTCTGGCCCGGGAATTGCTGGGCAACGGAACGACCATTTATGCCAACACCGGCTTGAAACCGGAAAGTAGCGACAACGTGAACTTAGGTATATTCGGCACATGGCATCCCGCTTCAGGGCATACGGTTTACTACGAATCGAACGGCTTTTTGCGCTATGTTGACGACTACATCCAGGCAACCGTCTCGCCCAAAGAGGGAATGATGCAATATGAAAACGTACCGGCCGTACACGTCAAAGGCGTTGACGGTGAAATCCGATACGACTGGAACAGCTGCCTGCAACTATCAGCCAACATGAGCTATCAGGATGCACGAAACCAACGGAAGTATAAGGATGACGGAAAGCCGTCGGCTACCTATAAAAACAAAGTGCCCAACCGCCCGTGGGTCTTCGGTGGTGCCGAGGCTTGCTACACATTTCACAACCTGCTATTGCCACAAAGCAAGCTGAGACTGGGCATGAACTATCAATGGGTACATTGGTATTTCCTGACTTGGGAGGCATTCGGGTCGAAAGAAAACAAAGAGCGGATTCCGACACAACATATATGTAATGCCAATCTGACCTATTCATGGGCAGACGGCACCTACAACATATCGGTGGAATGTAGCAACTTCCTGGACAAGCTGGCTTATGACAACTATAAGCTACAGAAACCGGGACGCGCATTCTTTGCTAAATTCAGACTTTTTATTCATTAAACCAATTAAATAAATACCAAAATGAAGAAGTTTAAATTTGCATTGTTTGCCTTTATGGTATCCATGATGGCATTCTCTTTTGCTTCTTGCTCAGACGACGATGATGAAGTAAAAGACATCCCGGTGACAGGTGTAGCAGTTTCTCCCGCCACTCTGGATTTGAAAGAAGGAACAACAGGTACACTGACGGTTGTTGTTATACCTGAAAACGCAACCAAGAAGAGCGTCTATTGGACCAGCTCCGACGAAAAAGTGGCTACCGTTGACAAGGGAACGGTTACCGCAATAGCCGAAGGCACGGCTACAATCACCGTGAGAACAGACGAGGGTAATTTCTCTGCTACAGTTACCGTAAACGTAACCAAAGACATCCCTCCTTTTGATGAAAGCAGATACCACTTTGACCTGTTCCTGACCGTGGACAAACATGGTGGTATGAGCTCAAGCAACATTACAATTGCCAATAGTGCCGCTTCCTTGAAAGCAGACAGAGGCCTGATCTCTGTGATGCGCGAAGGTGCCGAACTGGGCTACTACACGATGGAAAGCATCTCTAAGGGAAAATACTATTATCAGGTATTTAGCCCGAAGGGAACCGGTGCAGGCGACCGCTTCGTCAAATATCAGATCAAAGACAACAGGATTCAGATAGTACAGGAGCAGCCGGTCAAGCTCAACACTTTCAAGGCTCGTAACTATTCACACACTTGGCTGGACGACAACACCCTGCTTCTTGTGGCTTCTACCGGCGACAACAAAGAGCTTATCTGGACAAAGCTGAATGCAACAGACATGAGCATCATCGCTGAAGGCAAATTGAGCGACATCACTATTCCGGAAGGATGGACCACTTTCACCTCTTCGGGCATCTTGTCTTATCGCGAAGCCGATAACAAGCTCTTCTATTTCTATTTTGTCAAGAAAGATAGAGACCCGAACAATCCTCGTAAATCTACCAACGAACCGAAATTCCGTGTAGCCGTGATCAATCCGGATAACATGAAGGTGGAAAAATGGAGCTTCAGCCCGGTTGAATCAGAAATGGCCGGAAGTGCATACGGCGAATTGATGCAGAATATCGTTATGTATGACGAAGTTGGCAACCTCTACATTGCTGCTTTCCACAAAGACAAGATCGAAAAGGGCATGTTGTTACGTATCAAGGCTGGCGAAACCGAAATAGACCCGACATACAACGGCTATAAGGATTCCGATGGTAAGTTGTTGACCGTTCAGTATATCGGCAATAACAAGGCGTTTATCTATGCCCGCAACGACAAGGCTCCTACTGAAGGCAAACTTAAACCGACAGATATCAGTGCTTATTCTCACTACTATGCTATCTTGGATCTGGTAACCGGCGAAAAGACTCGCATGAGCTTCGGTGGCAAAGAATTAGCCTATAGTGGCGGACGTTTCTCTCAACGTTCTGTTATCTTCAACAACAAGGTATTCTTCGGTACCAACACGAAAGAGGACAAGAACTCTATCATGTATATCTATGACATCGAGAGCGGAAACGTAGAAAAGGGCGCCGAAGTAGATGGTGGCTTCTTCTTCGATATGATCCGCGTTATCGAGAATGATTGACAATAAATAGCCCGATGAGGGTTTGACAAACTAATATACACAATTCGGGGCTGTGTCAAAAGAAAGACTATTTTGATGCAGCCCCTTAAGTGTGTCATTTTGCGAAACACAAAACAACAAGAGTATAATGAAAAAGAAAACAGGTATCATTCTTACGGTTGGCATGGCCTTGTTGCTCATGGCAAGTTACTTCGTCTGGCATCGATGGATGTCACCGACACGAATACTAATCGTCAATCCTATGATATCGCAGGCGGCAGATATTGCGTTGAACAACGATTGTAAGGATATCCGGGTAACGTGTATTCGTAAGGAAGAGCTGGCAGACGTATCCGACTACGACGCCATCATGATGTATAGTCGTGGTCTCTTCTTGAATGAATCACAAATAGCTGAACTGGAGAAAGCAGCTACCCGAGGAATTCCTATTTTCACCAATTCATGGAGCAATTCTCCCAACTCCATTGCCAACTCTAACCTCTCCGAAGAAGAACAAAAGATATTGATGGCCTATTTTATGAATTCCTGTAGGCAAAACTACCGGAATGTTTTGCGCTATATGCGAGAACGGGCCACGCCTTATAAATGGAGAAAACACAACTACGAACCTCCCTTTCAATTGCCAAACAATCTATACTATCACTTGGAATACGGACAATATTTCGAAACGGACGGCCAACTGACGGACTATCTCAAGGAGAAGCATCTCTATCACGAAAACGGATGTAAAGTGGCCTTTTTATCCGGTGTCACTTTCCCTACAGAGGGAAATCGTGCTCATGTTGACACCTTGATATCCCGACTCACACAGGCCGGATACAACGTCTATCCGATGATAAGCATGGGAAAGGCGCGGGCGAAGATGCTCCGCTCCCTTCGCCCCGATGCCATCGTCTATTTGCCGATGGGCAGACTGGGCAACGACTCGCTGATCCAAGAGCTGTATCGCGAGAACACATTGCTGTTTATGCCCTATCCTTTGATGCAATCTCACGAAGAGTGGATGGACGCCAACAAACCGGTGATAGGCGGAACGCTAACGGCGAGAGTGGTTATACCGGAGATTGACGGTGCCATCGCTCCTATCTGTATCTCTACGCTAAACGAGAACAAAGAGGGCTATTTCATCTATACGCCCGAAGCGGAACGCATCAACACTTTCATGGATCTGTTTACCCGCCAGATGCGCCTGAGAAACATCTCCAACCACGACAAGAGAGTGGCCATCTGTTATTTCAGGTCTCCGGGCAAAGATGCCCTTTTGGCCAGCGGACTGGAAGTGGCTCCTTCTATCTATAACCTACTGAAACGTCTGCAACACGAGGGTTATCGGGTTGATGGTCTGCCGGCAACGGAAGAGGCGTTTGAGAAAGAGGTGAACCGCAAAGGCTTGGTTATGGGCAGCTATGCCAAGGGTGCACAAGAAAGCTTCTTGAAGAATGGCGACCCCGTTTGGCTAAGCACCCGACAATATGAGACATGGGCCAAAGAGACTTTGCTCCCTTATAAATACCAAGAGGTGATCGACCGATATGGCGATGCGCCCGGAGATCTGCTGGCAACGCCCGATAGCATAGCTATTGCCTGCCTGCAATATGGAAACATCCTGTTGTTTCCCCAGCCACGCCCGGCTTTGGGTGAAGATGAGTTCAAACTGGTTCATGGAATGCCGGTTGCCCCGCCTCATAGCTATCTGGCTCCCTATTTATACATGAAGAAGGGTTTCAAGGCTGACGCTCTGATCCATTTCGGCACGCATGGAAACCTGGAATTCACGCCGGGTAAAAATGCCGGACTCTCCCAAGCGGATTGGTCGGAAGTGCTGGTCGGCAACCTGCCTCATTTCTATTTCTACACGACGGGCAACGTGGGCGAAGGCATCATTGCCAAGCGACGCACCCACGCCGAACTGGTCTCCTATCTGACGTCGCCTTATGCAGAAAGCGGCATGCGGCAACGCTACGCCTCTTTGCTGGACGGCATCCACAAGTTGCTCGACAACGACCGGAAAGAGCTCTCTTCGCTGGAATTGCAAGTGAAGGAAGAGGCGATGCGGCTGGGACTTTCCCGCGACTTGGGCCTCGATTCTATCCCAAACAGACCCTACACACGAGAGGAGCTGGAGCAACTGGATGCCTTTGCCGAAGAGATTGCCAATGAGAAGACCTTGGGCGCATGCTACACGATGGGAAAACCCTACTCTCCGGAAGAGTTGCGAGTCACCACGTTGGCCGTGGCAGCTGATCCGCTGGCCTATGAGTATGCCAAACGAGACAGAGATAAAGGCAAGATCACAACAGAACAATTACAAGATTTCAGCTACGTTGCACACCATTATTTGCCGAAGGCGAAAGCTCAGCTGGAAGCGTTGTTGCAAAATCCGCCGAAAGACACGGCCGGAGTGGCTCCAGACCTGCAACCGGCCCTGCTTTATCGGGAGCAACTACTGGCCTCTACCGCCAAGGAGATGGATGCTATGGTGAAGGCGTTGGAAGGAGGCGTTGTCTATCCCGCTCCGGGAGGCGATCCTGTTCTCAACCCGAATGTTCTTCCGACCGGACGCAATATGTATAGCATCAATGCGGAAATGACGCCCAACCCCAGAGCTTGGGAGGATGGGAAACGGCTGGCCGAAGCAACCATCAAGCAATATAAAAGTAAGCATGGCGAATATCCCCGGAAGGTGAGCTACACTTTTTGGGCCGGAGAATTTATCTCGACAGAAGGCGCCACACTGGCTCAGGCCTTTTGGATGCTGGGTATCGAACCGGTTCGCGACAAACAAGGCAGAGTCATGGATCTAAAGCTAATCCCGAGCGAAGAGCTGGGAAGACCTCGCATCAATGTGGTTGTCCAGGTGTCGGGCCAGTTGCGCGACATTGCCGGTTCATGCCTAAGATTGTTGACGGATGCCGTGCGCCTGGCATCCGAGTCGCCCGATGAAGCCTATCCCAACTATGTTGCATCTGGCACATTGTTGCAAGAAAAGACATTGATGGATAAGGGTGTCGCACCGAAGGAGGCGCGTAAAATGTCTATCATGCGTGTCTTTGGTCCGGTGAATAGCGGATATAGCACCGGCATCTTAGGCTATACCGAAAGTAGCGGCTCGTGGGAAGATGAAAAAGAGATTGCAGAAGGTTTCTTAAACAATATGGGCGCGACGTATGGCGACGACGAGAATTGGGGCAGCTTCCAAAAAGAGCTGTTCGCCTCGGCGTTGACCGAGACGGACGTGGTGATCCAGCCGCGCCAAAGCAACACTTGGGGACCCATCTCGCTGGATCATGTCTATGAGTTTACCGGCGGCCTTTCGCTTGCCGTCAAAACGGTGACCGGAAAAGAGCCGGATGCCTATATGGCCGATTACCGCAATCGCAATAACCGCCGCTTGCAAGAGGCCAAAGAGGCTATTTCGGTCGAGACAAGAGCCACGATATTGAATCCGACCTTTATCCGGGAGAAGATGAAAGGCGGAGCCGGAGCGGCTCAGACGTTTGGCGAAATCTTCCGCAACATCTTCGGATGGAACGTGATGCGCCCGTCGGCCCTCGACAAAGAGCTATTCAACGATCTGTATAAGATGTATATAGCCGATGAGAACCGGCTGGGCATCTATGAATACTTCAGCCGCGTCAATCCTGCCTCTTACCAAAGCATGACGGCCGTCATGCTGGAAAGTGCCCGCAAGGGATATTGGAAGGCATCGAAAGAGCAATTGGCAAAAACGGTTGAGAAGCATGCCCAAATGACAACCGAACAGGGTGCGGCCTGCACCGAGTTTGTTTGTGGCAACGATAAGTTGCGCTCCTATATTACCAGCCAGCTGAACGGACAAACCCGGGAAAGTTATGCCCAGACCATGAAGAGCACGCTGGAAAAGAGCACAGGAAAAGAGGTCGTCTTGAAAGAGCAAAAGATGAACGCAGGGCAACAGGTCAGGAAGAGCCAGCGAAACGGGTTTATCATCGGTGCAGCCGTTTGCGTGGTATTCGCCATCCTGGCACTCGTCATTAAGCGGAGAAATAAACGGGAAGAATAAAAAATCATGGAGTATATCATCTATCTGTTAGCCCTGTTCATCACAGGTGGTTTCTTGCTAAAGGCCAGCTTCTATCCGCTATGTGGGAAAGTGGCTGTTGCCGTTGTCGGTGCGTTATTCATGGGGCTGATCACGCCATGGATCACGGAACTTCCGCCCACATGGGCGACGCGCTTCTTCACGCTTCGCCCCTCATTGCTGAACCTGTCTGTCTGCATCACACTCGAGTCTGCCATCATGATAGGGTTTTGCTTCAGCCGTGTTGCCACTTCGCATCGGGAAGACACACTCTTTGCCCACGTGGGCAGAGCTCTGCTCTTTTGTTATCCGGGAGTCTTGATGGGTGGCGTCGGCTGCTTTCTGCTCTCCAAGATGCTATATGCCGTCCCGGGGATCAATTTCCAGACATTACCTTGGATAGCGGCGGGCATTGCATTGCTGGTGATCGGAAGCGGCTCAGAGGGCGTAAAAAGGCTATTTCCGGAGCAATCGTTGCGACTGGAACTACTCTTCCTTGTCAATCTGTTTATTCTTATTCTCACAATCATACTTACCGGTTATTAAATTATTATTCAATATGGAAACGATATCAAACACACTTTTTTGGATTTCCAACGGGCTGTTAGTCCCCGTGATAGTTCTGCTTCTGCTATTCTTTGTCCGCTCACTCCTTTTGATCGGCGGCTTCTTCGGAGAGTATTACCAACGCACGAAGTTGCAAAAAAAGTTCAACGTCATGCTCGACACCATCAACGAAGACAATTGTGAAGAGATGCTGCGCCACCTGCCCAAGGCCTCGAGTTTCACCCTCACGAAGTGCCTGCATGAACTATCGGATCACCGTTCGTACCCCGCTTTTTGTGAGAGGCTTTTGGCCAATTACGAGGTGGAAGCAGAGAAAGAGCTGGGCAAGTCGCGTATCCTTGCCAAATTGGGTCCGATGTTGGGGTTGATGGGAACACTTATTCCCATGGGTCCGGCTTTGGTTGGTCTGGCCAACGGAGACATCTCATCCATGGCCTATAACATGCAGGTGGCTTTCGCTACAACGGTCGTAGGGATGGTTATTGCGGCCATTGGCATCCTGACGTTGCAGGTCAAACAACGTTGGCTCTCTCGCGAAATGAATGACCTGGAGTATTTTCATAAAACAATTACAGCTACGACTCATCATGAAAAGGAATAGATTACTCCATTCTGACAACGATTCAGACCCGATGGGAACGATGGCAAATCTGTTTGATGTGGCAATGGTTTTTGCCGTTGCCCTGATGGTGGCATTGGTCACTCGCTTCAATATGACCGAGATGTTCTCTAAAGAGGACTTTACCATGATAAAGAACCCCGGAAAGGAGAATATGGAGATTATCACGAAAGAGGGAAAAGAGATTAAAAGATACACTCCGTCGGAAGAGAGTGCTTCCAACAAGAAGGGTAAACGGGTGGGCATCGCTTATCAACTCGAAAATGGTAATATCATATATATTCCTGAGTGAAACAAGACGGTAAAATAGCGCCAATAATGCGTTGCGTGAATCCAATGTGTTGCCCTATGGAGAAGTTGCTCTTTCGAGACTCAGAGCTAATAACAATAACGATAAGAAGGAATGATGAAGCAAGGATGGGAAACCAACAATGTTGCAAAGACGGGCTGAAGGCCCAATGGATTCTCCAGCCCAGGGCAACGCCCTGGGTAAGAGTTATATACAATAATCGCCCGGTAAGTGGCAACTATAAAAAAACAACGAGATATTAAAGCAGCCTCTTTCAGGGCGCATAACTCATAATCGAATCATACCCAAGGCGTTGCCTTGGGCTGTGAAGACCTTTGGGCTTTCAGCCCGTCGTTACCCACAAACATTACCCAATGGGAACACATTGGATTCATATTATTGATGCTATTTCGCTTTCACTCAAGGCCGTGAAGAACTTTGGGCTTTCAGTCCGCTGTTACCCGTAAACGACAGCCCCCTCTTCGTGTATGTAGAAACCAGAGGATCAACTAATAGCCACGTTCTCTTTTACATTTCAATCCATTTCTTATCTTTGCATGTCCGAAAAGAGATAAAACATGAACATACCGTTTAAACCTATCACAATCGATGACAAAGAGGTGATTACCTCATTTACAATGAATAGCAATTATCAGAATTGCGACTTCTCTTTTGCCAATATGTGTAGCTGGCAATTTCTCTATCAAAGCGAGTTTGCCATTGTTGACGGCTTTCTGCTGATACGTTTCCGCATTGAGAAAAGTAGTCGCACGGCCTATATGATGCCGGTTGGACAGGGCGACCTGAAGGCTGCACTTCTTCTGCTTGAGGCCGACTCACTGGCGTTGGGCCGGCCGCTCTGTATGTTGGGAATCACGCCCGACGCCAAGGAGCAACTGGAGCAGGTGCTTCCCCATCAGTTTGTCTATATTCCCGAACGAGACTACTATGACTATATCTATCTGAAGGAAGATCTGGCTCAGCTGAGGGGCAAGAAATATCAGCCCAAACGCAATCATATCAACAATTTCAAGAAGCAATATGCCTATGAATATATTCCGATAACAAAAGAGATCGTACCGCAATGCTTAAAGCTGGAACAGCAATGGTATGACGACAACTGCTTGCCCGAGGAACAAGAGGCTCTGACGGACGAACGCCAATCGCTCTCTTTTGCCCTGCACCATTTCGAGCAGCTCAACCTGATTGGCGGAGCTATCCGTGTGGAGGGAGAAATCATAGCTTTCTCATTGGGTGCGCCCATCAACAGGAATACATTTGGCGTACATATCGAAAAGGCCGACACACAATTCGATGGTTCTTATGCCATCATGAATCAGGAGTTTACCGCCCATCTGCCCGAATCCTACGTCTATCTGAATCGTGAAGAAGATCTGGGCATCGAGGGATTGCGCAAGGCCAAGCTCTCTTATCACCCCGCGTTGCTGCTCGAAAAGGCGGCCGCCATCAAGAAACCTTTTGCCTATTTGCCAAGCCATGAATAAGAAAGAGGAGATTATCAGATTGTGGAGAGAGTGCTTCAACGACACAGAGGCCTTTATCCGCCTCTTCTTTGACCGGATCTATCAAGAGGAGAATGCGCTCACGATAGAACAAAGGGGAAAGGTGATAGCCGCATTGCAGATGTTGCCCTATGAGATGACATGGCAAGGCGAAAGAATCAAGGTCGCTTATATCTACGGTGCCTGCACCGACAAACGGTGGAGAAACCAAGGATGGATGAGCCGCCTGCTTCAACAGGCTTTTGAGGTGATGGCGCAAAGAGGCATAGCGATGACCGTGTTGATTCCGGCAGAGCCGTGGCTCTTCGACTATTATGCCCGACAAGGATATGTCACCCTCTTCAACTATGCCCGGATAAAGGTAGAACGCGCTTCGTTGCCGCCGGCATCCGCCCAATGGCTGATCGAGCCGGTGACTCAGGCTCAGCTGCCCGCCATCTATCCGCCATTCGACAAGCTGATGGAAAGCCGCGCGTGTGGAATGCTTCACTCCTATCCCGACTTTGTCTCGTTGTTCGCAGATAGCCGTGACAATGGCGGTGAATGGCTGGTGGCTTACGACACGCATGGTGTGGCACAAGGTTTCCTCTTCCTGACGCCATCCGACGAAGGAATGACTGCCACAGAGTTAGTGGCTACCCACGAAGAGGTGAGCCGCCGGTTGCTACAAGAGGCGATGCACCGCTATCAGATGGAATCGATCACCTATTATGCACCGCCCACAAAAGAAAACCATCATCCGCTCGGCATGGCGCGACTGATTGCGCCTGCTCCGCTGATAGTCCATTGGATAAAAAGACATCCGAAGACATCACCCTCGCTCCACGAGCTGGAGGCAATGGCTCCGGATGCGTTGATCGGATTGCTCTTTTGTAGCGACCGGACCTGTCCCTACATGAGTCTGATGATGAATTGACCCGATGACTCTATTCGGCCGTAAGGTCACAAAGAGTGGCTCGCGACTCGCGGATCAGGTCGGCCGGAGCCACACGGATCTGTAATCCACGCTGGCCGGCACTCACATAAACGTGGTCGAACTGCTCCACGGTGTGATGCATATAGGTGGGGAAATGCTTCTTCATCCCAATGGGTGAACAACCACCGCGGATATATCCGGTTAGCGGAAGCAACTCCTTCACCGCTATCATCTCGCACTTCTTGTTGCCCGACACCTTAGCGGCTTTCTTCAGATCCACTTCGCAATCGCCGGGAATCACGCAGACAAAGTGTCCGCTCTTTTCGCCATGCAGCACCAGTGTCTTAAACACCTGCTCCACGTTTTCGCCCAGCTGATCGGCCACATGTGTGGCACTCAAATCGCTCTCGTCCACCTCGTAGGGCACCAACTGATAGCTGACTTTGGCCTTGTCGAGCAGACGAGCCACATTCGTCTTGTTTATCTTCTCTTTCATTCGCACTCTCTCCTCTTTTTCTTTTACAACATTATGATTGGATTCCCTTCATAGTGAGCTGCACCCTTTTGCGGGCAAGATCGACACTGAGCACCTTCACCTTGACATGCTGATGGATAGAGACCACCGTTGTGGGGTCGCTCACGAAGCGATCGGCCAGTTCAGACACGTGCACCAGCCCGTTTTCCTTGATGCCTATATCAACGAAGCATCCAAAATTGGTGATGTTGGTAACGATGCCCGGTAACAGTTGCCCCTCTTTCAGGTCGGTGATGCTCTTTACCGAAGGGTCAAAGGCAAAGACCTGGATGGTCTGACGCGGATCTCGTCCCGGCTTGTCCAGCTCTTCCATAATATCAAGCAGCGTTGGCATGCCCACCGTGTCGCTTATATATTTCTCTAATTTCAATCTGCGCTTCAGCTCTTTGTTGGCAATCAAATCGGCCAACGTACAGCCCAAGTCTTTCGCCATCCGCTCAACAACGGCATAGCTTTCGGGGTGCACCGCCGAGTTGTCCAGCGGATTCTTTCCGCCCTGAATACGCAAGAAGCCGGCCGATTGTTCAAAGGCCTTCTCGCCCATACGCGGCACCTTCAGCAATTCGCGACGCGATGCAAAGGGACCATGAGCCGCCCGATAATCGACAATGTTTTGTGCCAATGTGGGACCCAAGCCCGATATATAGGTAAGCAGATGCTTGCTGGCCGTATTCACGTTGACGCCCACCAGGTTGACACAGCTCTCGACCGTCTGATCCAGACTCTTCTTCAATGCAGACTGATCGACATCATGCTGATATTGCCCCACGCCGATGCTCTTCGGATCAATCTTCACCAATTCGGCCAGCGGATCCATCAGACGGCGGCCGATGCTGACGGCACCGCGCACCGTTACATCATACGACGGGAACTCTTCACGCGCTATCTTCGAAGCCGAATAGACAGAGGCACCATTTTCGCTCACCACAAACACCTGCACTTTGCGGTCGTAACGGATGCCGGTAATAAACTGCTCGGTCTCGCGGCTGGCCGTTCCGTTGCCGATGGCAATCGCTTCGATGTCGTAGGTCTCGACCAGATGAGCCACCTTGGCCGATGCTTTTCCCCTCTCGCTCTGTGGCGGATGAGGAAAGATGGCCTCGTTGTGCAACAGATTGCCCTGAGCATCCAGACAGACCACCTTGCAACCGGTGCGAAATCCCGGATCGATGCCCAACACACGCTTCTGTCCCAACGGAGCCGCCAACAACAGCTGACGCAAGTTTCCGGCAAAGACACGGATAGCCTCTTCGTCTGCTTTTGTCTTGCTCAAATGGGCATATTCCGTTTCGATAGAGGGCTTCAACAGACGCTTAAAGGCATCCTCCACCGAAAGAGCCACCTGCTCCGAAGCCTCGTTACGGCGCTTCACAAACCGACGTTTCAACCGATCGACACAACCCTCGGCATCCGGCGATATGGAGACACGCAAGACGCCCTCGGCCTCGCCACGGCGAAGCGCCAACAGACGGTGAGAAGAGCAACGGTGCAACGGTTCGCTAAAGTCGAAATAGTCGCGATATTTAGCGCCCTCTTCCTCTTTGCCCTTTACCAGTTTAGAAGAGATGACGGCCGTCTTGGCAAAACCGGTGCGCACAACCACACGCGCCTCTTCGTTTTCGTTGATCCATTCGGCCATGATGTCGCGTGCGCCCTGCAACGCCTCGTCCACGCTCTTCACCTCGCCCTTGACAAAGGCGGATGCCTTTTCGGGGCCATCGCCGTCGCGTTGCATAAAAAGCTTCTGAGCCAACGGCTCCAACCCTTTGCGGCGGGCAATCTCGGCCTTGGTCACTCGCTTAGGCTTATAAGGCAGATAAAGATCTTCTACCTCCGTAGCATTCCACGAAGCCTCGATTCGCTCACGTAGAGCCGGCGTCAGTTTCCCCTGTTCTTCGATAGAAGACAAGATTGTCTCTTTACGTCGCTTCAGTTCTGTCAATTTATCCAGCAGATCCTTGATCAGTCCTATCTGAACTTCATCCAATCCACCGGTCATCTCCTTGCGATAGCGACTGATGAAAGGGATCGTCGCCCCTTCATCGAGCAGCTTGATGGTTCGTTCCACCTGACCGGCAGGCAGCTGCATCTGTTTGGCAATCAGCGTATGAAATAGTGTTGTCATATATAGTTCTTAAGCATTCGTTTTGTATATTTTCACTCCCGGCAATGTAATTTCTGTCGGTAATATTTCCTGGTCTCCATTCATAGAAAGACGTATGTCGGCCAATCCCAGCAACTCATCCATCTGATGAGTCGTGAATAGGATAAGTTGTCTCTTTTTCATCTGATCGTTCCGAATATCTTCGATAATCTGATAGGTCAGCTCCTTGTCGAGTCCCTTGAAAGGCTCGTCCATAAGCAGATAGGGCGAAGGGAAAACAAGGGCACGGGCGATGGCCACACGTTGTCTCTCTCCGTTGCTCAAAGCATGGGGATAACGATCTTTCAGCTCATAGAGATTCAGCTTTTTCAGAGCATCCCGAGCCTTGCCACGTGCCTCTTCGGCCGAGAAGTGGCGAGCCAGCACCAAGGCGACATTTTCGCTCACCGTCAGCCAAGAGACCAACGTTGTTTCGTGCGACACATAGGCCACGCCCCGACTTAGGTCGATCTCTACCGATCCGCTCTTGGCCGGCTGAAGCGACAACAACATCCTCAGCAACGAGGTTTTGCCAACGCCCGACGGCGCACTCAATCCATAGATTGTGCCCGACTTCAAATCGGAGGTAAAACTCTCCTCGCTATATTTGCCCCTGAGCTGACGGGCAGAGATATTGAATTGTTTCATTCCAAAGGAAATATCTGAAGCCGCAGATGCCGGCGCATACACAACGGGCACTTTTCGATTCAGGAGATAGCGAAGCAGACGGTCGAAGACAAATCCCAATATGACAGCAACCAGCGTCCAGACCAGCAGATCGATCATGTCGATAAAGGTCTGTGCCTGCTTCATCTGACTACCGATTCCCAGCCGACATTGCGACAACACCTCGCCCATCAATATGGCACGCCAGCCCAACGAACCGGCCTGTTGCAATCCGGCCACAAGCGTCACATGTATCTGCTCATAAAAGATATGCAGAAAGCGGTTGGCCCGGCCCATCTGAAACAACGTGGCCATCTCTCTTGCAGAGGGCTCAATGCTGGAAAAGCCCGCCTGCAAGGCCATGAGTAATATGGGAAACATGGTGAGAAAGGCAATCAGTAGCGGTATGCTCTCGCCATTCATCAGTATCAAGGCGATCAGGATAAACGAGATGACCGGGATGGAGCGCATCAGAGAGAACAAGGGCAAAAACAGCATCTCAAGGCTCTTAAAGCGCGTGAATAGCCAGGCAATCGGCACCGCCAGGCCAAACGACAAAAGCATTCCGGCCATCCAGCGAAGTCCCGAAGAGAGAAGGGATTGATAGAAGGTGATGTCTCGTAGCAAAGAGACAAGGCGGTCGCCAATCATCCCTATCGAGGGAAACAACTCCGGCTGGCCCACCAACCCGACTCCTATTTGCCACACGACCAGCAGCAAGGCCACACCGCCCATAAAACAAAGCAAATCTTTCTTCATCGTCCGCTTCCGTTTATAAAGCCACCATCGGGCAATCGTCCGCCCAAGGCTTTGGGTTCATACTGATAGACAAGATGGAGCAATGAGTCGATGCTGGATTGTGATTCCGAAGCAGTACGGTAGTGGATACGACAACGCTGAATGCTCTGAGGCGTCAGTGTTCCGGCGGCAAACACCCGTTGCTTCTCCAGTATCTCAATCGCTTTATCGGGATGTTCGTTGGCAAACAAGCAGCTCTTCACCAACAGGCTGTCCAAGGCTTGTCGCACGGGTTGCAATGTAGGATGATAAACAATAGCCGTCTGGGCAAAAGCCACCGTCGAGTCGGACGAAAGACGATTCAGGTCGGCCACGATATGAAAAGAGGTATCTCGCTTCATGGCCATGCCGATAAAGGGTTCGCTCAATACGGCCCGCTTCACACGACCGCTATAAATGGCCTGTACCAATTCGCGTGGCGAACCAAAGGTGAAATCCAATGAATACATCTCGGAAGCCGAATGTTCCATATAATGACGTGTCAGCAATTCGGGCGTCGTGCCGGCGCCAAAGAGATAAAGTGTGCGATCGTCGGGTGCAATCTGCGAGTTCTCCACCAGATAGAGCGTTCCCCAGATAGGACATCCGGCCAACCGATAGTCGATTCCTTTTGTATAGAGGTTAGCCGCACTAACCATGGGAAGCACCGCTATATCGGTCTCGTTTTTGACCATCGTTGCCTGCATCATCTGCGGAGAGTCTATTATCTCCACGGCCACTCTCCTTCCATCCACCACGGGCGGATCGATCATCCACTGGGCAAAAACGATGGCCGAGGGTCCACGTAACACGCTCACCGTAAGCGTCGATGAGTCCCGCTTCGTCTCGGTGCAACCACACAAAATCAATATCAATATAGATAATATGTATTTCATGTTGCAAAGATAGTGAAAGGCGAGAGAAATGGCAATGTGGAAAACTTGTTTTCAAAGATTGACATTTCCGAGCCGCATCCTATCTTCGAGTGTGTCTCAAAGATAGTGAAAGAATTCACCCATACAATTAAAGGCTGTCTCACGACAACCCTTAACCAACTTTGTTAACCTTAAATCTAATACTATTATGAAAAAACTACGCTGTAAAGGTAAGGCTATTTCCAAGACCAACCAAGTATATATTGCAAAACATGTTTTTAAACACATAATAAATATTAAAACCCTTAAAAAGATGCCATATCCATGTGGATAAAATTGAGTTGCTACCCTAGTGGATAGGAATACGGTAGTTTGCGAGTTTCGACACACTTCTGCCAGCATCAACATTGGCAGAAATGAAAGCTTACTATGGAGAAGAAACATACAATAGCTTTACTGCCAATGAGCAACAAGTAATGGCATACGTATGGAATGGTGATAGCGTAAGCAATATGGAGCTGCAACAAATGCTTGGAATGAACTCTCTGGAAATAGGTAAGTTATTACACAATATGGTTGATAAAAACCTGCTTAACCAAGAAAGCGGACAGCCGCTATATAATCAGGTCATAAAGTTACTTGATAAGTCAAAAATTCTTCAGACAAGCCATAAATATAATGGTGAGTTGGAAAGAATAAAAATATTCAGTCGCTTTACTTTTTTCGTTCTAATGACCGATTGGGGTTAAATGGCGATTTTGATTAATTGTAACGCTGTAACGTAACGCTTTTGTAACGCCGGAAAAGACACATTTGGCTCCCAAAAGCACATAGGCGGTGCGTCAACAACGGGCTGAAGGCCCAAAGGTCTCAACAGCCCAAGGCAACGCCTTGGGTATGATTCGATTATGAGTTATGCGCCCTGTAAGAGGCAAAAGTAAAATAGCGTCAATAATGAGAATCCAATGCGTTGCCATTGGGTAATGTTTGTGGTAACAACGGGCTGAAAGCCCAAAGGCCTCAACAGCCCAAGGCAGGGCGCCTTGGGGATGATTCGATTATGAGCTATGCGCCCTGTAAGTGGCAAAAGTAAAATAGCGTCAATAATGAGAATCCAATGTGTTGCCATTGAGTAAATGTTTGTGGGTTGACAACGGGCTGAAAGCCCAATGGTCTCAACAGCCCAGGGCAACGCCTTGGGTATAATTCGATTATGAGTTATGCGCCCTGAAAGAGGCAAAAGTAAAATAGCGTCAATAATGAGAATCCAATGTGTTGCCATTGGGTAAATGTTTGTGGGTTGACAACGGGCTGAAAGCCCAAAGGCCTCAACAGCCCAAGGCAGGGCGCCTTGGGGATGATTCGATTATGAGCTATGCGCCCTGTAAGTGGCAAAAGTAAAATAGCGTCAATAATACGTTGCGTGAATCCAATGTATTGCCATTGGGTAAATGTTTGTGGGTTGACAACGGGCTGAAAGCCCAATGGTCTCAACAGCCCAGGGCAACGCGCCCTGGGTGATAGAGAGAGGGTTAATACCCGTCAATAGGCGGCAATACATGAGCTTACGCCCAGACTGGTTGCGATGGCCGAGAGAATGGCCAGAAGCGTTTGGATGACAAACTTCCAACGGTCGCGTTTGGTAGTAGGTTTTTCGTTATTTTCCATGATGTAAGTGTTTTAGTTCAGAAAAAGTTTTCACATAAAGAAGGGTGTGAGTGTGCTATAAATTGCCTTCTCCGCTATCGTCGCCCTCCGAGGGGGTGTCGGGAGTGATCGGATCCGTCGGTTCGCCCGCGCCACCCCTGTTATACTCGTTCAGCTCTTCCATGCGGCACATCTTGCGCAGCTCTGCGTTGCTCCAAGCCTTGGTGTTGCGTAGGTTCAGGTGCACGCCCGTGACGTTTTGTGCGGTAAACTCCTTGGCCGTATCAGCCGGTTTGGTCACCATGCCGATAGAGAAAAGCCCCAATTCGCCGATTCGCACCGATTTGCCATCGAGCACCAGCTCTTGCAAACAGCTCAGCATGTCGGTGAGAACCCCTTGAATAACGCCCTTCGAGAAGGCCGAATGGTGGTGGCTCATGTGATCGATAAAGTCGTCGAATTCGATGGTACGGTCTTGTACGGCTTTGGCATACCACTTGCCCGAGGTAGGCAATCCTTGTCTTTGTTCTTGATAGACTTTGTATTTTAAAATTCCCATAGCGATTTGATTTTTGGTTATTAAATAGTTGTTTTGTAAAATTATTGAAGTGCGTTCCGGATGTCTTCTTTTCACTACACGCAAAGATAGTGCATTACGAATGCGTTGTCAAGGGGTTGTGCTCGTTTAGCGTGCTAAAATCTGTTAAACAGCCCCATAGGGCTTGTCTCTTAGAGATTTGGGGCGAAAATCTATTTTTCCTACTTCGCAAAGCTAAGAGGGCGTCTGATGATACCTTTAGAGGCACACACACGCGCCTTGATGGAACGCCACCCACGCCCACCGGGCATGACAGCGTTACGTTACAAATCGTTACAATTAATTTTTTGTCACACTCTTCCCCTGCCTTTTTCTCTCTACTTAAAATGTATATTATATATATATATATATAAATATATATATATAATATAAAATATATAGTTATAAATTATAACTACTATTAGCCCTCACTAAGCATGCGGAGACAAATATGTATTTTTTTATTTGTAACGATTTGTAACGTAACGCTTTTGTAACGCCGGAGAGTACGGTGTGTGTTATAGCCAAGTGTGCAAACACCTGTAAATCTGCATAGTAAAATTACATAATGGGTGATGGATGCGTAACTTATCCATCACACTTCCGCCTATGACATTTCTTCTATCTTCTTCCAATCCCCCCTCTGTCCATTTTCTCTCTACTTTACCCAAATCGGTCATTAGAACGAAAAAAGTAAAACAACTGACTATTTTTATTCTTTCCAACTCTTGTCAGCACTTCTTTCGGCATCTTGCTTCCGCCTGCGTTTCGACATAACCCGCTATGCCTTCAACGTAGAGCCATTGCAATCTGCTCAAAACAAATACCTATTTTGGCATGCAAATATGTCGCTGTCGTAATAGTTATGGACTACAAATAAAAGATAAACGAGGACGGTGAGAAAATTCATAACACCTCAATTACTATTAAAGGTTTGTTGAGTTGATAGAAGCGATTACTTTTTTCCCTATTTTTGTCATTTCAACAAAGAGAAGCACTATGGCAAAAAGTATTCCTCAATTTCTAATAGCCGCACCCTGCTCGGGGAGCGGAAAGACAACCGTCAGCAGGGGATTGATGGCCGCATTTGTGAGACGTGGCCTCACCGTACAACCCTATAAATGTGGCCCGGATTATATCGACACTACCTTTCATAGCAAAGTGTGTCAACGACCCTCGGTCAACCTCGATCTGTTCATGGCTTCGCAAGATCATGTCTTAGACCTTTATAGCCACTATGCACAAGGGGCAGACGTCTGCGTTGTTGAAGGTATGATGGGGCTGTTTGATGGCTATCAGCGCAATGAAGGTTCTTCCTCTCATGTGTCTGAGGTGCTAAACTTGCCGGTCATATTGGTGATAGACGCTCACTCGACGGCCTACTCCATTGCTGCTCTCGTGAAGGGATTCGTCACTTTCCGCCCCGAAACCCATATTGCCGGCATCATCTTCAACCGCATCGGGTCGGCCCACCATTTCCAACTGGTGCAAGAGGCTTGCGAAGAGCTGAATGTGCCCTGTCTGGGCTATCTGCCGAAAGACAAAGAGCTGGAACAGAGATCTCGCTACTTGGGACTGGACATCAGCGAACAACAAGATAGCTCTCTGCTCGATCATCTGATCGAGCAGATTGAGAGCCACATCAATATCCCACACCTGTTGCAACAGGTGACCCAACCGATAGTGTCGCGCCAAGACCCCTTCCGGAAACATCCGACCTTAGGATGGCACACCGTCGTGTTGCGGGATGCAGACTCGTTTGCCTTTCTCTACACCGAACATCTGTCCATCTTGTCGCGCATGGGACGCGTCAGCTTTCTGGCTCCCGAAGAAAATCAGCCCCTGCCCGAAGATACCGATCTGCTCTATCTGCCGGGCGGCTATCCCGAAAAGCATGCCGTGAAGCTCTCGCAAGCCACAACCACTCTCCGCTCTATCCACGATTATATCGAATCCGGCGGACGTGCTTTGGCCGAATGTGGTGGCATGATTTATCTGTCGCAAGGGATTCACTACGACGACGAGCCTCGGTTTGTACCATTATGCCATCTGCTCCCCTTCGCCATCTCGTGCCGGAAAGCAGACCGCAAGCTGAGCCTTGGTTACCGGCAATTCGACTATCAGGGGCAGAAACTACATGGCCATGAGTTTCACTATACTCAATTTTATCAGAAAGACCGTCCCGACTTTCCTGCTTCGGCCGTGCAGATGCTCAACGCTCGCGGACAAGAGGTGGCAACACCGCTATTCCGCTACAAGAATCTGATTGCCAGCTACACCCATCTATATTGGGGCGAAGCCGATCTGTTACAATTATTCCAATAAAACCAGATAGAGATGAAACGAATCTATACGAAGACAGGAGATCAAGGTATGACACGCATCCGCGGTGGCGTGGCAGTCGCCAAAGATGACATCCGCATCGAAACCAACGGCACATTGGACGAGCTGAATGCTATCATCGGCATCGTCTGTGCCTATTTGCCGGAGGCGCATCCCTGGAAGATCTTACTCGAAGAGATACAACAAGAGATGCTGATCATCATGAGCCATGTGGCAACACCTGATGGAAAGGTCAACCCTAAGCCTCTACGTGCGGCCGAGCTGACCCACCGTTTTGAAGAAGAGATAGACCAGATGCTTTCGGAAAACAAGGCTCCGGTGGGATTTATCATTCCCGGAGGCACTCAGGTGACGGCCTATCTACACCTGGCACGCACCGTGGCCCGACGTGGCGAACGCCGCTTGTGGACGTTGCACCGCCAGCATCCGCTATGCGAAGAGATTCCCTGCTTCATGAATCGATTGTCCGACCTGCTATTCGTAATGGCTTGTCATCCTTCGTCTTAGCCGTTAATATTCCATTAAGACCTGATTTCGCATTTATATATGTCACATTTTATCGTTACCTTTGAACCAAACAAGATATTCAATTGGAAATACAAGAACTACTGAAGATTTATGCCGACCATCCTCAGGTAGCAGCAATAACCAAGCTGTTGCAAGAGGACAAGTGCCGCAATCTCTATCTGAAAGGATTGAGCGGCTCGGGAGCGGCCATGATGATTGCCTCTCTTTTCACGAAGAGAAGCGATAGCTATGTGTGTATATTAAACGATCAGGAAGAGGCCGGATATTTCTATCACGACCTGATGCAGATCACTCAAAGAAACGACATCTATTTCTTTCCGTCGGCCTACCGGCGTGACATCAAATATGGACATATCGACCCGGCCAACGAGATTTTGCGCACCGAAGTGCTGAGTCTGTTGCAAAACCCGACCGCCCCATTTATCATTGTCACCTATCCCGAGGCATTGGCCGAAAAGGTGGTTTCAAACGAGGTATTGAAGGAAAACACCCTGCAGATTCATACCGGCGAGAAGCTGGACAACATGTTTGTGTCGGATGTGCTGGATCAATATGGCTTTGAGCAGGTGGACTATGTGTATGAGCCGGGGCAATATGCCTTGCGCGGAAGTATTCTTGACGTCTTCTCCTACTCCTACGAGTTTCCCTACCGTATCGACTTCTTTGGCGACGAGGTAGAGACCATCCGATCGTTTGATGTGGAGACCCAACTTTCCAAAGAGAAGCTGGAGCGAATCTATATCGTTCCGGAGATGAAAAAGAGCAACACGGCCGGCACCTCTCTGCTTGCCTCCGTGCCTGGCCACACACTATTGGCAGCTCACGATCTGGCCTGGTGTAAGGAGCGCATCGGTAGCATCTGGAACGAAGAGCCCGTAGTGGCCGATGAAGATTCGTTTGCCGACAACCAGCAGATGCAGGCCAAGCTGATCACCGACGCTGACTTCTTGCGCGATGTGCTCAACTTCAAACGGATTCATTTCGGCACACGCCCGATGGGTGTGGTGGATGCAACGGTTACCTTTGCCACACAACCTCAGCCCATCTTCCATAAAAACTTCGACCTGGTGGGCGAGTCGTTTCGCAACTTCCTTGAGAAGGGCTACACGCTCTATATACTGAGTGATGTGGAGAAACAGACCACCCGCATCCGCACCATCTTTGAAGACCGGCAAGACAACATCACCTTTACTCCGGTCAACAAGACCATTCACGAGGGTTTTTCCGACGACACTCTGCGCATCTGCCTATTTACCGATCACCAGCTGTTCGACCGCTTCCATAAGTTCAACCTGAAGAGCGAGAAAGCTCGTAGCGGCAAGATCACACTCTCTCTAAAGGAGCTGAACCAATTCTCCATCGGCGACTATATCGTCCATATCGACCACGGCATCGGCCAGTTCGGCGGATTGGTGCGCACCGACGTCAACGGTAAGCTACAAGAGGCCATCAAACTGATCTATCAAAACAACGATATTATCTTTGTCAGCATCCACTCGCTACACAAACTTTCCAAATACAAGGGGAAAGAGAGCGGAACTCCTCCGAAGCTGAGCAAGCTGGGCACCGGCGCTTGGGAGAAGATGAAAGAGAAGACCAAGAAAAAGGTCAAAGACATCGCACGCGACCTGATTTTGCTCTACTCGAAGCGACGCAAAGAAAAGGGCTTCTGCTTCAGTGCGGATAGCTTCATGCAACATGAGCTGGAGGCAAGTTTCATCTATGAGGATACGCCCGACCAGTCGAAGGCGACCAACGAGGTGAAAGAGGATATGGAGAGCAATCGTCCCATGGACCGACTGATCTGTGGAGATGTGGGCTTCGGAAAGACCGAGGTGGCTATCCGTGCGGCCTTCAAAGCCGTGGCCGACAACAAGCAGGTGGCCGTGTTGGTGCCGACCACGGTGTTGGCCTTCCAGCATTTCCAGACCTTTAGCGAGCGATTGAAGAATTTCCCCTGCAAGATCGACTATATCAGCCGTGCACGCTCTTCGGCTCAGATCAAGAGTGTATTGAAAGAGGTGGCTGCCGGAGAGATAAACATCCTGATCGGTACACACCGCATCGTGGGAAAAGATGTCAAGTTTAAAGACCTGGGATTGCTCATCATCGATGAGGAGCAGAAGTTTGGCGTATCGGTGAAGGAGAAACTACGCCAGCTGAAATCGAACGTCGATACGCTGACGATGACGGCCACGCCTATCCCGCGCACCCTGCAATTTTCTCTCATGGGCGCACGCGACCTGAGCAATATCACCACGCCGCCGCCCAACCGCTATCCGGTGCAGACCGAGGTGGAGCGTTTCAACCCCGACATCATCCGCGAGGCCATCAACTTCGAGATGAGCCGAAACGGACAGGTGTTTTTCATCAACAACCGCATCCAAAATATCTATGAGATTGAGTCGCTGGTGCGCCGCGAAGTGCCCGATGCCCGCATTGCCGTGGGTCACGGACAGATGGAGCCGGAAAAGCTGGAGAAGACCATCCTCGACTTTGTCAACTACGAATATGATGTGTTGATTGCTACAAGCATCGTAGAGAGCGGTATTGATGTGCCCAACGCCAACACCATCATCATCAACAATGCCCAACAATTCGGTTTGTCGGACCTGCACCAGCTGAGAGGACGTGTGGGCCGAAGCAACCGCAAGGCGTTCTGCTATCTATTGTCGCCGCCACTTAGCTCGCTGACACAAGAGGCTCGCCGCCGATTGCAGGCGATTGAGAACTTCTCGGAACTGGGAAGTGGCATCCATATCGCCATGCAAGACCTCGACATCCGTGGTGCCGGAAACATGCTGGGTGCCGAACAGAGCGGATTCATCGCCGACCTGGGCTACGAGACTTATCAGAAGATTCTAGAAGAGGCGGTAGATGAGCTGAAGAGTGACGAGTTTGCCGATCTCTATTCCGACGAGAGTGACGAAAAGCGCGATAGCGGTAGCGACTATGTGCGCGAGACCTTTATCGAGAGTGATCTGGAGCTGCTATTCCCTCCGACCTATATTCCCAACGACTCGGAGCGTATCTCGCTCTATCGCGAACTGGATAATATGGAAGAAGAGCATGACATCCTGGCCTTTACCGAACGACTGAAAGACCGCTTCGGTAAGATTCCGAAAGAGGGTAAAGAGCTGATCCGTATTGTTCGCCTGCGCCGTATGGCCAAGAAGCTGGGCATGGAGAAAGTAATCCTCAAAAAGGAACGGATGAGTCTCTATCTGGTGGCCAACCCCGATAGTCCCTATTATCAGAGCGAAGCCTTCGGCAAACTTCTGTCCTATCTGTCAAAGCATCCTCGGGAATGTATGCTACGCGAACAACAGGGCAAACGAAGCATCGTGATCAAACTTGTGCCCACGGTTGAAGCGGCTTGTGCCATCTTGCAAGAGATGGAAAAGGAATAAGACCGCGGCAGCTCTTTCACTGCTAAAGCACAAACAACTCATACAATTCAAAGAAGAATGAAGAAGACAATCATAGATCTGTTTGAACATTCAGTCAAACAATATCCACAAAATCCCTTCTTATGGGAAAAGAAGACCGACAAATTTGAGCCTACCACCTATGCCCAAGTAGAGGAGGCGGTGCACACGCTGGGTGCCGGATTCATCGCACTGGGCGTGAACAAGGGCGACAACATGGCTCTACTGAGCGAAGGGCGTAATGCCTGGATTATCGGTGAGCTGGCCATGTTTTATGCCGGAGCCACCAATGTGCCTCTTTCCATCAAGCTGGAAGAGGCCAACGACCTGTTGTTTCGCCTACGCCATGCCGAGGTGAAATATATCCTGGTGTCGGGCACACAACTCAAGAAGATACGCAAGATCATCGACCGGCTACCGATGGTTGAGAAGGTTATTGTCATGGACAAGCAGACCGAGTATCAAGAGCGCGAAATAGGGCTCGACGAGGTGAACCGAATGGGAACGGCATGGCTACAAGCACACGCTCGCGAAGAGTTTCTCGCTATCGGCCACTCACTACAAAACGACGATTATGCCACCATCACCTACACATCCGGCACAACAGCCGACCCGAAGGGCGTCATCCTGACGCATCGCAACTATACGGCCAACGTGGAGCAATCTCTCTCGTGTGTCGATATTGACGAGAGCTGGCGCACGCTGATCATCTTGCCGCTCGACCATTGCTTTGCTCATGTGGTGGGCTTCTATATCTTCATGTCGAAAGGGGCTTCGGTGGCCACCGTGCAGGTGGGACGCACCGGCATGGAGACCTTGAAGAATATTCCTATCAACATCAAGGAGTTCAAGCCTCATCTGATCTTGAGCGTTCCGGCTTTGGCCAAAAACTTCAAGAAGAACATTGAACAAGGCATCCGTACACAGGGCGAACAGGTGCAACGACTCTTCAAGACCGGCCTGAACATGGCCTATTGCTACAACGGCAATGGTGGCGACGATCGCGGCAAAGGTTGGCGTTTCTTGCTAAAACCGGCAGTCGCCCTGTTCGACAAAGTCATCTTCCGAAAGATACGGGAAAACTTTGGCGGTCAACTGAAGTTCTTTATCGGAGGCGGTGCTCTTCTCGACAAAGACCTGCAGAAGTTCTACTATGCCATTGGCCTGCCCATGTATCAGGGCTACGGACTAAGCGAAGCCACTCCGGTTATCTCGACCAACGGACCGCGTAAACACTCCTTTGGCAGTAGTGGCGTATTGGTGAGCCCGCTCGAACTAAAGATATGCGACAACGACGGACACGAATTGCCACTCGGTGAAAAGGGCGAAATTGTAATCAAGGGCGAGAATGTGATGGCCGGCTATTGGAAAAATCCAACCGCCACGGCCGAAACGGTGCGCAACGGCTGGTTGCATACCGGCGACATGGGCTATATGGGAGACAACGGTCTGCTATATGTGTTGGGACGTTTCAAAAGTCTGCTGATCGGTAGTGATGGTGAGAAGTATAGTCCGGAAGGCATCGAAGAGGCTTTGGTGGAGCACTCTTCGTGTATCGACCAGGTGCTGCTCTACAACAACCAGAATCCCTATACCGTAGCGATGGTTGTCCCCAACAAAGAGCAACTCAAGCAACGAGTCAAACAACAACAACTCGACCTGCAAAGCGACAAAGGAAAAGAGGCTGCCATCACGCTGATCCAAAACGAGATCAACCGCTTCCGAAAGGGCGGTGACCTGTCTCAACTCTTCCCCGAACGATGGCTTCCGACCACTTTTGCGATATTGCCCGAGCCTTTTACCGAGCAAAACGGCATGGTCAATAGCACGATGAAGATTGTCCGCAACAAGGTGGAGAAGCATTATATCGATAGAATCAACTATCTTTACACGCCAGAAGGCAAGAATCCGATTAATGCAATCAATAGAGATTCCATCTGAAGAGGTAATACACACTAATATGATTATAAATTATAACCTATAAAGAAATCATGACGTACAAAACAACAATCTCTTCTCTTATGTTGGTAGCCGCACTCGCCACAACGGTGCCGGTGAAGGCTGATAACATAGCGAAGCAAGAAATCAATCAGGGATGGACATTTAAGCAGGCACGCGGAACCAACTGGTATCCGGCCTCGGTGCCCGGCGTGGTGCAAACAGACCTTATCGACAACAAGATAATCGAAGACCCTTTCTTTCGTCTGAACGAACGAGCCATCCAATGGGTTGACAAAGAGGACTGGGTGTATAAGACCACACTGGATGTCGCCGACGAATTATTTAGCAAAGAGAATATCGAGCTTGATTTTAAAGGTCTCGACACCTATGCAGATGTCTATCTGAACGACTCCTGTATCTTGAAGGCCAACAACATGTTCCGCGAATGGCAAGTCAACGTAAAGCCGTTATTGAAACAAGAGGGCAACGAGCTACGCGTCTATTTCCACTCTCCCATCAAGGTGGATCTGCCCAAGGTAGATCAACTACCCTACCCGGTGGAGAACGGCAACGACCAGTCTGAAAACGGCGGTTTGCTGGATAAGAAAGTGAGTGTATTTGCCCGTAAAGCTGGCTATCACTATGGATGGGATTGGGGACCACGCATCGTAACCAGCGGCATTTGGCGCCCAATCTATCTGATTGGATGGAATGATGCACGCATCGACAATATCTTCTACGAACAGACAGATGTCACGGCCAAACGGGCTCATGTCACGGCCAAAGTGCAGATCATTGCCGACCAAGAGGGCGAGGCAACAGTCTCTATCAAGGCCGAAGGCATCAAGAACAGCTGGACTCAGAAGGCTCACGTCAAAAAGGGCACCAATGTAATAGAGACTCCGATGGTGATAAACAACCCGAAGCTATGGTGGAGCCGTGGCTTGGGCGAAGCTCATCTCTATCCCTTCACGGCAACCGTCAGTATGAATGGTAAGGTGGCCGATACGCGCACGACTCACATCGGTCTGAGAAGCCTGCGTGTGGTGAACAAGCCCGACGAACAGGGCCACACCTTCTACTTCGAACTGAATGGTGTTCCTGTCTTTGCCAAGGGAGCTAACTATATTCCGCAAGACAACTTCTTGCCGCGCGTGACGGCTCAACAATATGAAAAGACCATTATGGACGCGGTCGATGCCAACATGAACATGCTTCGCGTGTGGGGCGGCGGCATCTACGAAGAGGATCTTTTCTTCGACCTATGCGACAAACAGGGCATCATGGTGTGGCAAGACTTTATGTTTGCTTGTAGCATCTATCCGCTGGATCCGGCCCAAGAGGAGAATATCCGCCAAGAGGCTATCGACAATGTGACCCGCCTACGCAATCACCCGAGCCTGGCCATCTGGTGTGGCAACAACGAGATTCATACCGCCTGGTTCAACTGGGGCTGGATTCCGAAGTTCAGCAAATATGGCGTGGCCGAAAAGATTCATGCCGACAACAAGAAGCTATTTAACGAACTTCTGCCCAAGGTAGTGGAAGAGTTCGACCCGCAAGTGTTCTACTGGCCCTCGTCACCGTATGGAGGCAATCCCGACCAGCGTTGCGAAAGCGGTAAAGAGAACTGGAACCCCAATGGCGATGCCCACTATTGGAGCGTTTGGCAGGGAGTTGACTCTATCCGCCAGTTCAACAAGGTGAAAGCGCGTTTCTTCTCGGAATATGGCTTCCAGTCATTCCCCGAATATCAGTCCGTGTTGCGATATGCACCGGAAGAACGAGACCATTCGATCTATTCCGACGTCATGATGGCCCACCAACGTGGAGGCCAGTTGGCCAACTCTCGCATGGAAGAGATTATGCTGAAGGAATACCGCAAGCCGAAAGACTTCACCAGCTTCCTCTATATGAGCCTGCTTCAACAGGGCGATGTGATGAAGATTGCCTACGAAGCTCATCGCCGCATGATGCCTTACAACATGGGATCTCTGTTCTGGCAACACAATGATTGCTGGCCGGTAGCCTCATGGTCAAGCCGCGACTACTACGGACGTTGGAAAGCGCAACACTACTTCACCCGGAAGGCCTTCCGCGACCTGCTGGTCTCTCCGATTGAAGAAGAGGGACAACTAAACATCTACCTCGTGTCGGACCGCCTGAAAGAGGCCCATGGCACACTGACCGTCCGCGTAATGGATCTGAAAGGCTCTGTTGTCTATAACAAGGAGCTCAACGTTACCGTGCCGGCCAATGCCAGCAAAAACCTGCTATCCATCCCGATGGAAGAAGCCTTGAATGGTAAACAACGCAACGAGGTGGTTGTGGATGCACGCTTTATCGACAAGAAGAGCCACGAGAGATATGACAACCAGTATTTCTTTGCTCATCAGAAAGACATCGACTTCCCGAAGCCACAATTACAGATCCAGACCGTAGAGGCAGACAAAGGCTTTGATGTTACACTGACCAGCAAGCAATACGTGCGCGCGCTATTCTTGAGTCTCGATGGCATCAACAATTTCTTCTCAGACAACTATTTCGATCTGCTTCCGAACGAACCGGTCACCATTCATGTGACCACCTCGCTCAGCAAAGCGGCCTTCGACAAGCAATTGAAGTGTTTTAGCCTGGCAGAGGCATATTAATATTCTGATATACCTTAAGAGGCTGTACCAAAATAACTATTTTGATGCAGCCTCTTTTATTTTATTGCCACAAAATACAATAAGCCGATACACGAACAAGAGACTATTAACCCTGTCAAAATAGAGCAATCTATTTCCGGGAATTGGGTGCCTACTCCGTTCAGACGGAGTAGTTATTCCGTTCCAACGGAGTGCCTACCCATTTTCAGAAAAGTACCTATCCATTTTTTCAAGGGTCTATACCCTTTTTTCAAATAGTCCCTATACTTTTCTCAAAGACTCTATAGACTATTTCCAAAAAGTCCCTACCCACCTTTTTCGAACGCTTTTCGAATACCGTTCGAATACGGTTCAAAAAGGACATTTCAAAAAGATGCCGAGCTTTTGGCTTGCTATTTCATTCGCCATTCACTATCTTTGCCTCACTACCTAACCCAACTTCAACATCTTCTGAATAAAATTTCTCTAAAAATCAGCCTTTTCCTTTTTTGTAGATTTTCGTTGGG
>CAKVBA010000034.1 GCA_934725305.1 uncultured Parabacteroides sp.
ACAGTGGAAGAGTAGGTAGCCGCCGTTTTTAGTTAGAAGGAGTCAGTCCGAAAGGGTTGACTCCTTTTTGTGTGTATCTATACATTCATTTTTTCGTTTCAAACAATAAATATCAAATAGCTTCGTTGTTTAATATAATGTACGTGTAGATTTCAGTTTTATGAATAGTTTATATGATTCTCGGCAACGATTGAAGTTCGTATTTATCATAACTGCCATTTTGATTGCAATTGCATCGGTCGTCGTGTCTGATATGCTGATTAAAAATCTTGCCCAGGAAGAACGACATAAGATCGAGATATGGAGTGAGGCCACTCGTGTTATGACGAGCGAGAATCCTAGCTTGAATATGAATCTTATATTGAAGATTATTCAGGGAAACAATTCAATTCCTGTGATCTTGTGTAATGAGTGCGACAGCGTTTTGTCTTATAACAATATTGAGATTCCCGAGAAGAATGTTGAATCGTTCATGCGGGATAAAGTGAAAGAACTGAAGGGCAAAAACCGTCCCATTGTGATTGATATGGATAACGGCTCTTTTCAGTATCTCTATTATGACGACTCCATAATTCTTAAGCGACTGCTGATTTATCCTTATGCACAGCTAAGTGTTGTCTTTGTCTTCATTTTGCTGGCCTTTTTAGCACTGGCAAGCACCAAGAAGGCCGAGCAAAACAAAGTGTGGGTTGGTTTGTCGAAAGAGACTGCTCATCAGTTGGGAACTCCCATTTCCTCATTGATCGCGTGGGTGGAATATTTGCGGACAAAAGATATCGACTCTCTCTTCTTGGACGAAATGGAGAAGGATGTAAAGCGTTTAGAGACGATTGCAGAACGTTTTTCCAAGATTGGATCTAATCCCGATCCTGTGCCGGTAAACATCTGTAATTCGATTGTAATGGCCTTAGAATATATGCAGACCCGCATCTCTTCGAAGGTGAAGATCCAAATATCGTTGCCTCCTAATCCGATTTTAGTCTCTATCAGCGACTCATTGTTTGCTTGGGTAATTGAAAATTTGACAAAAAACGCTGTAGATGCTATGGAAGGCCAAGGAATTATTACCTTTGTAGTTGAAGAACGAGAGAAAGTTGTACGAATAGACATTACGGATACAGGAAAGGGCATACCGAAGTCTAAATTCAAGACTGTCTTTAATCCAGGCTACACAACTAAGAAGCGAGGCTGGGGTTTGGGGCTATCTTTGGTCAAGCGAATTATAGATTCGTATCATGGAGGAAAAATCTTTGTGAAGTCTTCAGAAATCGGAAAAGGAACGACTTTTCGTATTGAATTGAGGAAATATCATGGTTAATTTCTAATATGATAAAAAATAACGACAAAGGTGTTGCATTTGTGTTTTGTTTTTTCGTACCTTTGCAAGGTTTTTACACTAAAAGGCTTTGGGAAAATTTAAATTATATAATGTAGATTTGAAAAATCTCACTCCAGGGGTGCATGAATTTGACTATCTTTTGGAGAATAAGTTTTTTGTGGATATTGATGGCGATCAGGTACAAAAGGGAAAAGTAAATGTTCATTTGACTGTTAATAAAGCGTCAATGATGTACGAAATGGACTTTCACCTGGAAGGTGTGGTTTATGTTCCATGCGACAGATGTCTGGACGACATGGAGCTCCCGATTGATACTCAGAACAGACTCGTTGTGAAATTTGGCAGAGAATATGCCGAAGAGAGTGATGAAGTTGTGATCGTGCCTGAAGAAGAGGGAGCCATCAACATCGCGTGGTTCTTGTATGAGTTTATCGCTTTGGCTATTCCGATGAAGCATGTTCATGCTCCGGGTAAGTGCAACAAGGCAATGTCTTCAAAGTTGAAGATGCACACGGCACATAGCACAAATGAGGAAGACGAAGATTTCATTGAAGGCGAAGATGACTTCTCAATGGATGACAATACAGGAGCAACTGATCCCCGTTGGGATGCATTAAAAGGTTTGATAGAGAATAATAACAATTAAATAAATAAAACAATGGCACATCCTAAAAGAAGACAAGGTAAGACAAGAACAGCCAAGAGAAGAACTCATGACAAGGCTGTTGCTCCAACAATGGCTATATGCCCTAACTGCGGTGCTTGGCACATTTATCACACTGTATGTGGCGAATGCGGTTACTACAGAGGTAAATTGGCAATCGAAAAAGAAGCTGCAGTCTAGTTTGTCAGCAATTGACAATTGTTGGTGAACAAAAGAAATAGCCCTAAAAGTTTTTTTAGGGCTTTTTTTTAATTGGGACAAATCGTCCTACTATTTTTTTTAATTATGGAGAAAATAAATGCAGTTATAACAGGAGTTGGCGGATATGTTCCGGAAGATGTGCTGACAAATGAGGACATCTCAAAAATGGTAGATACGACAGATGAATGGATTATGACCCGTGTGGGCATCAAAGAACGTCGTATCCTGAAGGGCGAAGGTCTGGGAACCTCTTATATGGGTATTCGTGCTGTGAAGCAGCTGCTCGAAAAGACACATACGAATCCGGAGGAAATTGAAGTGTTGTTGATTGCAACAACAACACCGGATCATCATTTCCCCACAACTGCTTCTATCATTGCTTATCATACCGGTTGCAAAAACGCCATGACATTTGATCTGCAGAGCGCTTGTGCCGGATTTTTGTATGCATTGGAGACAGGAGCAAACTATATCCGTTCAGGACATTATAAGAAGGTGGTCGTTGTTGCTGGCGATAAGATGACATCTGTAACGGATTATACAGACCGTACAACTTGTCCTTTGTTTGGTGATGGCTGTGGCGCTGTTTTATTGGAACCGACAACAGAAGATGTTGGAGTAATGGATACTATTCTGCGTACCGACGGTATTGGATATTCTCATCTGATTATGAAGTCTGGTGGTTCAGCGTATCCTCCTACTCATGAAACAGTAGAAAATAGAGAGCATTTTGTTTTTCAGGATGGTCGCTATGTGTTTAAGTATGCTGTTTCTTATATGGCTGCGGCTGCGGCTGAGATTGCAGAGCGCAACCATTTGACTCATGATGATATTGCTTGGATCGTTCCTCATCAGGCAAACTTGCGCATTATTGACGCTACGGCTAAGCGTTTGGGTGTTGAAATGGATAAGGTGATGGTGAATATTCAGAAATATGGTAACACAAGTGCAGGCACAATTCCTCTTTGTTTGTGGGAATGGGAAAAGCAGTTGAAAAAGGGTGATAATTTGATTTTGGCTGCCTTTGGTGCTGGTTTCACATGGGGATCAGTTTATCTAAAATGGGGATATGATGGAGAAAAAGCATAAATCGGGCTTTGTCAATATCGTTGGCAATCCTAATGTGGGTAAATCCACATTGATGAACCGTCTGGTCGGTGAGCGCATTTCGATCATTACATCGAAGGCTCAGACCACTCGTCATCGCATCTTGGGTATTGTCAATACCGATGATATGCAGATTGTCTATTCAGACACACCCGGAGTCTTGCATCCTAATTATAAGTTGCAGGAATCTATGCTGAATTTTTCTGAATCAGCATTGGGCGATGCTGATGTGTTGCTTTATGTAACCGATGTGGTTGAAACAGTCGATAAAAACGAAGAGTTCCTGCAGAAGGTGCAGAAGGTGACAGAATATCCTGTTTTACTTTTAATCAACAAGATTGACCAGACCAACCAGGCTGAGTTGGAGAAGTTGGTCGCTCAGTGGAAGGAGTTGCTCCCGCAAGCCGAGATTATTCCAATTTCTGCACTATCCAATTTTAATATTGAATACGTAAAACATCGGGTGGAGGAGTTGATGCCCGAATCTCCTCCCTATTTTGAGAAAGATGCGTTGACCGACAAGCCGGCTCGTTTCTTCGTGACAGAGATTATCCGCGAAAAGATATTACTCTATTATCAGAAAGAGGTTCCTTATGCGGTGGAGGTTGTTGTAGAGCTGTTCAAAGAAGAGGCCGATATGATTCATATCAAGGCGCTCATTATTGTAGAACGCGATTCTCAGAAAGGAATCATCATCGGGCACAGAGGGCAGGCACTTAAAAAGGTGGGTGCGATGGCCCGTAAGGATATCGAGCGTTTCTTTGACAAGAAGGTTTTCCTGGAAATGTTTGTCAAGGTAGAAAAAGACTGGCGTAACAGAGACAACCTTTTGCGTAATTTCGGATATCAATTAGACTAATAACAGCAACGAAGAATTTAGGTTATGGGAAATATAGTAGCAATAGTTGGCAGGCCCAACGTAGGTAAGTCCACTCTGTTTAACCGTTTGACGGGTACTCGTCAGGCGATTGTTAACGAAGAGGCCGGAACAACCCGTGACCGCCAATATGGTAAGGTCGAATGGGTAGGTAAAGAATTTTCGCTGGTTGATACCGGTGGATGGGTAATCAATTCGGAAGATGTTTTCGAAGAGGAGATCAACAAGCAGGTGCAGATTGCCATCGAAGAGGCTGATGTTATCTTGTTTGTTGTGGATGTCTTGAACGGTATGACCGATTTGGATGTTGATGTAGCTAATATTTTACGTCGCAGCAAGAAGCCGGTGATTGTCGTTGCCAACAAAGCCGACAATTATGACCTGCATCCTGCCTCAGCAGAGTTTTATAGCTTCGGATTGGGCGATCCTTTCTGTATCTCTGCAATCAATGGCTCTTATACCGGTGACCTGTTGGATCGCATTATTGCCACACTTCCTGACCAAACGGAAGAGATTCTGGAAGAAGAATTGCCGCGTATCGCCATCGTTGGACGTCCGAATGCAGGTAAATCGTCTTTGATCAATGCTTTTATTGGTGAAGATCGTCACATCGTTACCGACATTGCCGGTACAACCCGTGACTCTATCTATACAAAGTACAACAAGTTTGGCCTGAACTTCTACTTGGTGGATACGGCCGGTATCCGTAAGAAGGGTAAGGTGAATGAAGATCTGGAATACTATTCAGTGATCCGCAGTATCCGTGCGATCGAAAATGCAGATATCTGTGTCTTGATGCTCGACGCCACTCGTGGCATCGAAAGCCAGGACCTGAATATTGTCTCATTGATTCAGAAAAACAAGAAGGGCTTGGTGGTCTGTGTAAACAAGTGGGACTTGGTTGAGAACAAAGACCAAAAGGTGATAAACTCTTATACCAATGCAATTCGTGAGCGTCTGGCTCCGTTTACCGACTTCCCGATTCTGTTTATCTCGGCATTGACCAAACAGCGTATTTTGAAGGTGCTCGAAACGGCCAAAGAGGTATATGACAATCGTAAGAAGCGCGTTTCTACTGTCAAGTTGAACGAGTTGATGCTTCCGATCATCGAGAATTATCCACCGCCAGCATGGAAGGGTAAATATATCAAGATTAAATACATCACCCAGCTGCCGGCCGGACAGATTCCTTCGTTTGTATTCTTCTGTAATTTGCCGCAATGGATCAAAGATCCGTATAAGCGCTTTTTGGAGAACAAGATCCGCGAGAACTGGAACTTTACCGGTACGCCAATCAACATTTTTATTCGTGAAAAGTAATTGATATTATATCTTACAGGAAAGAAGCTGTGTCAAAATGGTTGTTTTGATGCAGCTTTTTTTTGCTATGCTGAATCAGGATTCCGATGGCAACACAGAGTAATCGTTGCAAGTAAAACCGGCTTCGCGCCCGCGAAATGGCACTTTTGATTCGGAAAGTTGGATTTCGCGCCCGCGAAATGGGGCTTTTGAGTTGAAAAGTTGCATTTCGCGCCCACGAAGTGGTTTTCTGACTTGGAAAAATGGATTTCGAGCCCTCGAAATTGGTTTTCTGACTTGGAAAAATGGATTTCGAGCCCTCGAAATTGGTTTTCTGACTTGGGAAAATGGATTTCGAGGCCTTGAAATTGGTTTTCTGACTTGGAAAAATGGATTTCGAGCCCTCGAAATTGGTTTTCTGACTCCGGAAAATGGATTTCGAGGCCTCGAAGTGGTTTTCTGACTTGGAAAAATGGATTTCGACCCCTCGAAATTGATTTTCTGACTTGGGAAAATGGATTTCGACCCCTCGAAATTGATTTTCTGACTTGGGAAAATGGATTTCGAGCCCTCGAAATGGTGTTTTTGAGTTGGAAAGTTGGATTTCGAGGCCTCGAAGAGACTGTAACACCATTGTAGCGCGTATATATAAGCATGGTAATATGGTTGTAAGACTGCTGAAACACTCCCTCTCTACCTTTGCGGCGAACAAAAGAAACAAAGGATACTTATATGGATAGAAAGGTGAAGAAGATTTTGGTAGCAGCAGTGCTGATAGTTGCCCCGGCGATGGGAGCAACGGCATCCGATATCATCGGAAAAGTGACCGACGCAAAATCGAACGAAGCCCTCATCGGGGCAACCGTGCAGGTTAACGGCACCAACATCGCCGCTGCCACCGATCTCGACGGGAATTTCAAACTTACCGGATTGGATTCAAAAGCCAAGTACACCCTTATCATCAAGTACGTGGCATATCAGGATAAAAAAATTGACGGGGTTCTGGCGAGTGACCAGCCTCAGATGATTAGCGTAGCACTGATGCCCGAAGAACAGACACTGGGCGAAGTTGTCGTAACCGGAATTGTAAGGAAAAACACCGAAACGGCTATGATGCAAGTAGCAAAAAACAGTCCCGTCATAGTGAATAACGTCTCGGCACAGGAGATAGGAAAAACCCAAGACACCAACGCGGGTGAGGTGATCCGACGTGTGCCGGGCGTAAGCCTTATCGACGACAAGTTTGTGATGGTGCGCGGCTTGTCACAGCGATATAACAACGTGTGGATAAACGGCGGAGCGGCACCAAGCTCCGAAGCCGATTCGAGGGCTTTCTCCTTCGATCTTATCCCCAGTACGCAGATCGACAACATGCAGATCGTGAAAACACCGTCGCCGGAATATCCGGCCGACTACACCGGGGGATTCATCGTGGTAAACACCAAAGACATTCCGGCGGAAGAGATTACGCAGGCGCAGGTGGGCGGCAGCTGGAACACAGCGTCTGTGCTGGCCGATTTCCTCCACGCCAAAGGCTCGGCCACCGACTTCCTTGGCTTCGACAACGGTATGCGAAGTCTCAACGGCGGATTCGACGGCTCGTTGCGCTCTATAGGAAACGGCGGAACCGACCTGTTGGGCAACGGACTGAACAACGATTGGATGATAAAGCGTATGAAGCCCTTTGCCGACCTGAAGCTATCGGCAAACATCGGCCGGCGCTGGAAGCTGGGCGGAAACCAGTTGGGAATGATCACAGCGCTGAACTATACCAACGAGTATCGTACCTTCGCAGACATGCAGAACAACCAGTTCGGCGTCTATGACGAGCGCAACGACCGCTCCATCTATCTGAGCAACTCGCTGGACAACCAGTATAACAACAACTCCCGCCTTGGAGCCATGCTCAACCTGACACTGCTGACTGCCGACGGCAACAACAAGTATCAGCTGAAGAATATCTTCAATCAGCTGGGCAACGACCGCTATACATTCAGACAGGGCGTGGACGAGCAGAACAACGAGACGCGCTCGGCAGAGTATTACTACCGTAGCCGCACGACATACAACGGACAGTTCACCGGCAAGCACACGCTGAATGCCGACGAGCTGGACTGGAGCCTCAGCTATTCTTATGCCAACCGCAATGTACCCGACCGCCGGCGCTATCTGCAGAACGATGCTCTGGAGACGGGCACGATACAGCTGACCACCGGCAACGACATTTCGAGGGAATGGACAAGGCTCGGCGAACACATCCTGTCGGCTGGCGTGAACAACCGCTACGACTTCGACCTGAACGGCTGGAAACCGTCGCTCAAGGGCGGTGTCTATGGCGAGTATCGCACCCGTGAATACAAGACCCGCGAGCTTATATACAACTGGGAGCCGGAGAACAATACCTTACCGGTGGATTTCCGCAAAAGCGATCTGCCTACGCTGCTCAGCAACAGTTCCAACTTTGGTGCCGACAAGCTGTATCTGCTCGAAGAGCCTAATATGCGCGACAACTACAAGGGACATAACACGATGGGCGCCGGATACTTGGCCGCCACTTTGCCCTTTGGCAAACTGAGCCTATATGCCGGAGTGCGTTATGAATATGACAAGATGGAACTGGTGACAAACACACGCGACGACCGTCCGAGTCCGCTGAGCCACTTCTATAAATATAACGACCTCTTTCCATCGCTCAACACCACCTATAAGTTCTCCGACGCGCACCAGCTGCGCCTATCCTATGGCAAGACCGTGAACCGTCCGGAGTTTCGCGAGGTGTCACCGTCGGTGTTCTACGACTTCGACCTGGCAGCCGATGTGAAAGGTAACACAGAACTCACACCCTGCTATGTGCAGAACATCGACCTGCGTTACGAGTGCTATCCCTCCAGAGGTGAGCTGATATCCGTGGCACTGTTCTATAAGTATTTTGATGCTCCTATTGAATGGACCTACACTCTCTCGGGAGGCAACCGCCTGATCTATTCCTACATGAATGCCGACCGCGCCAACAACTACGGCGTGGAGGTGGACATAAAGAAAGATCTCTCGTTCATCGGGCTGCCGGGCTTCAGCTGGTCGTTCAACGGGGCGCTGATAAAGAGCCGTGTGGACTTCAGCGGCAGTGCACTGATGGAAAACCGCCCCATGCAGGGACAGTCGCCCTATCTCGTGAACACCGGACTCTTCTATAAGAACGACCGGCAGCAATTCGACGTCGCTCTGCTCTATAACCGCATCGGAAAACGCATCATAGGTGTGGGACGCAGCGAAGGAACAACCAGCGGCAACGAGGTGCTCCGCGTGCCCGACAGCTACGAGATGCCACGCGATGTGCTCGACCTGTCGGTATCGAAGAAGTTCGGTCCGCATTGGGAGGTGAAGGCAAACATCCGCGACATCCTTGCCCAAAGGGTCTATTACAAAGAGTTCGTGACGGCAACGCTTAGCGATGGCACCGCCAAGAAGGTGGAGCAGATAACGCGAAGCTTCAAGCCGGGCCGAAACATCGGACTGAACATTACCTATAATTTCTGATAGACAAAATCATTAGAGAAAGACAAAGAATATAAACCATTTTTTTCCTAATAGAATAGATTATGAACAAGACAAAATTTTACGGATGCCTCGGCATCCTCGCATTCGCAGGAACAATGTTTACTGCATGTAGTGATGACGACGACGTCAACAACAACAATGCCACTACTGCCGTCTGGACTGTTGATGGCGGACTGAACGCCTGCGACCATCTGCTCTTTACCGAGAGCGACAAGGCCGGTAGCGAGGAGGTGAACGACAATGGTACACAGATTGGTAACGGCGACCAGGAATTTGTGTTCACGGGTAAGCAGACTCTTAAGAAAGGAACATACATACTGAAAGGATGGGTGTATATCGCCAACGGTGCACAGCTCACCATCGAACCGGGAACTGTGATAAAGGGCGACAAGGAGACCAAGGCGGCTCTTATTGCTGAGCGCGGTGGAAAACTTGTGGCTCAGGGTTCCGAGACTCAGCCAATCGTGTTTACCTCTGAACAGACTCCGGGCACCCGTCGTCCCGGCGACTGGGGCGGCATTATCCTTTGTGGAAAGGCCCGCACCAACGCTGCAGAACAGCAGATCGAAGGAGGTCCGCGCAGCAAGCATGGCGGCAACGACGACATCGACAACTCAGGTGTATTAAGCTACGTGCGTATCGAGTTTGCCGGCTATCCCTTCGCTACCGACCAGGAGATAAACGGCTTGACACTGGGTTCTGTGGGTAAGGGCACGAAGATAGACCACGTGCAGGTGTCATACTCCAACGACGACTCTTTCGAATGGTTCGGCGGAACGGTTGACTGCAAATACCTCATTGCCTACAAGGGATGGGACGACGACTTCGACACCGACAACGGCTTTAGCGGACATGTGCAGTATGGCCTTGCCATCCGTGACCCGAAGATTGCCGACAAGTCTATGAGCAACAGTTTCGAGAGCGATAACAATGCCAAGGGAACAAATGCCGACCCTCATACATCGGCTGTATTCTCAAACTTTACCTTCGTCGGACCTAAGGCCGGAGCCTCAGACTTCGTGAACGAAGCCTCTTATATCACAGCCGGCAGCATGAATCCCAACAACGGTTCCGGACTGGGACGCTTCCAGAGCGGTATGCAGATCCGCCGCGACTCTCATCTGAGCTGCTTCAACTCCGTTATCGTGGGATGGCCTGTCGGACTGATCCTCGACAACGATCTTGGCGACACTCAGGGCGCAGCCACTGCCGGATTGCTCAAGTTGCAGAACATCTATATGGCCAATGTGGATGCCATAGGAACCGACAAGAACAAGGTGCTGAGCGACCCGGCAAACGAATCCTTCTCTGCCAAGTTCTTCCTTGCACAAGCAGGCAACGTATATTCTCAGCTGGCAACCGGATGGTTTGACCAGACAGGCTATCGCCCACTTGCCGACAGTCCGTTACTCTAAGCTGCCTCTTTCTCCGACACACTTCTCTCTGGCTTCGACAAGGTGGCATACGTTGGTGCCTTCGATAACGGAACCGACTGGACAGCAAACTGGGCCAACTTCGATCCTCAGAACACAAACTACTAATAATTACAATAGCCTGTTTCTTTAGGGACATTCAGTAAATACTATAAAAATAGCCAACTAATTTATACACAAAGTATTGTGGATTAGTTGGCTTTTTTGTGTCTTTAGGTATTCCTCCGAGGATGAGGTTTCTACTATCTCGCAGCAATTAGCCATAAAGTTTGGAGAGCGATTTAAATTATTGTAATTTTACGCTCGTCGGGACGGGTGGTCCCGCCCCTTGGCGCTGGCCGTTCCCCGACCGATGAGTTTATAGAGAAAAAATAATGTGTGACACAGTTTATTTTACACTACCAACGCCAGAAACAGATCATGACTGTTTTCCATAAATCACTTCTTCTTTTTTAATAGCTCAATTAGGCTAGCATATACATTTAACACTTAAATAGTTTTTTTTCTTTTAGCGAGATAAATAGCAATACCAGAAACAGTTAAATAAACACCTATAACACATGAAATAAAGTAAATAATTTTTACAACTATTCCACCCCACATTCCGGTATGCAAAATAAAAGCATACCCCATCATTTTTCTATCTCCAGATATTTCATCATAGTAAGTTCTAGACAAAATATTTCCATTTTCATCAAAACGATATGAGTCAGAAGCTCTCTGATGTTTATGATTATCAGTTGCAACATTCACCCTATTGTTTTGTACGACTATAGACTTATAATCAGGGACCTCCGTCATTGTTTGCTGACAAGCGTTAGCCCAAATACTTACATCCGGCTGTGTTGCTTTGTTATGTCCTCCTGCACTTTTTCCCTTTGCATCCTTCCCCTCATAAATGCCCAAAACAATTGCCACACCTTTGCGATAGGATTCAAAACTCCATATAGGTCCTGTCAATGCCATTAATAAGAGAAATATAAAACTATACATACCTAATGAACGATGGGAGGTAAACCAATACTGAATTTTATTTTTCCCATTTTTTATGACAAAAAGATTTTTCCATAAATGTAGTTTTTTAGGTATTACATAAAGAAAACCAGATATTAGCACCAATGACATCACAAGAGATGCTATTCCCATTATTTTTTTACCAGTTTGTCTGTCTGGAAAACTATCAGGTGTAAACAACAACCATCTGTGAAGACAACGTACCGTAAAAAAGAAAGAAGATGCTGGAGCTCCTTTTCCTGTAACTTCTCCTGTATAAGGGTTCATAGTAAGATATACCCCTTTAACTTCTACCACTTTGAATTCACATGTTTTATCCGGTCGAGAATAAAATTGGGCTGACTCCAAAGTCTTTCCTTCTGAACGAACAACTTTGTCTGCAATATTCAAAAGAGAATCAACAGGTAAAGTTTTTTCCCCTTCATAATTTTTTACATAGAAAAAATTGGGGTTAATCATCTGTTGTATCTCTGTTTGAAAAACAAGTATTGCTCCTGTAAGACACAATATAATAACAAACAGTCCACAAAGTAACGAAAGGTATAAATGTATCTTTCTGAAAATTCTTTTCATTGAAACAAATCTTTAATTAAAATACTCCGATATAAGAAGCACCGGCACCTGTCTTAAGCTTTGAGCCAACTTCAAATCCGTTTGCATCAGCTTTTGAAGAATCGAAAATGTAAACATTTCCTTCTCCTCCAACAGGACATAAAGCCATGTATACCTTTCCATCAAGAACTTTTGCATATTGATACTGGAACAAATATAGTTTATCCGGTACATTCATTTTAATCACAGACTTATTATATATATCAACGCGGATAATACCCCAAGCGGCAGCTTTTTCACTGTCACCTTTCTTTGCATCATAATATGTTGCATAGCCAATACCATTTCCTGCATAAAACCAACCTAACGCACCTATTTCAACTCCGGCTGCCTTTGAAAGATCAAAATCATAACTGTCATCATATACTCCGTCTGATAATTTCAGCATATGAGTTTTGTTGATTTGGTAGACATCTCCTTTTTCATCCTTATGCGCTACCGGGATACGATAACCATAAGTAGATCCATTTGCCAATGCTGATTCGATAACTTTCGGATTCTTTAATGAAGGATAGTCAACAACCAGTGTAGTTGCCGGATAAACAAGATTCTTGACCTGTTCGTTCGGTTTATTTGGATTTAATTTTCTCTTTGCAACACCATAATATGCTTTTCCGCCGGCAACAACCGGGGCATCAATTCTGAACACAAAAGAGTTTTCCTTTTTGTCAAATTCAGAAGTTGGTATCACAAATGTTTCACTTGCCCCAAGCGACATATCCGTAAGATTTACATCCACAATTGTAGCTTTTGCTTCTGAATACAGGTATCCTCCAGACTGATTATCTTGGTCTGTAAATATCTTTTCAGTCTTTACATTATGCAGCAAAGCTTTTTCGTCATCCAGCATTGTCCACCTCGGATATTCTGTGCCAACAGTTGGAGCTACATTTGTTTCATGAGTTTTGGTATAGTCTTGTCCTCCTGCTACAGAAAATTTAGTTATTGTTCCTCCTCCATAATTCAGATTGTAAAGAGTCTTACCATCTTTTGAAGAATAAACTCGTGCTGTACGTGTTGAAGGAACTTCAAAACCGAAATTATTGAATGAAATCTCTCCGTCTTTCAAATTGTCCAAAGCCTGTACATATGTTTCCGTATTTCCTTCAGTGCTTGTTGAAAGAACTACATTGAAAAGCACTTCCGACGGCATTTTCGGTTTTTCAACTACAGGCTCATCTTTCGTACATGCTGCCATAGATAGTAAAAGGCAGCTACCTAATAAAAGTTTGTTCATTTTGTTATTTAAATTAAGTTTATGTTTTATGTTAATTACAATATAAATGATTGATTAAAATCCTATTTTGTAAATGAATAAGTCACTTTCACAAAAAACATTCTTCCCGGCTTCTGCAATGCCCAGTTATCGAACACCTGCTCGTTCAGGAGATTCTTCACATCTGTACTCAAGCTCAGATTTCTTTTCGGGAAATAATAAACCACACCTAAGTCATGAACCATCAGGCTTGGAATAACTGCTTTACCCGCTCCGCCCAGACTTTCCCAATTCCTAAAAAATTCATGGACATATCCCATATTATAAGTAAAACTTATTCTCGATCCACGCTGTAACCAGTTTTCAGCAATATATTCAACATTCCAGTTTGTAGTAAAGAAAGGATCATTACGCAACCTGTCTTTATAATAGAGATATTCCGTTCCATGCTTGTCATATCTAAGATTGAATCGAGCATCTGTATAAGAAAGATTAAATTCACTCATCAGACGGTGATCATAATTATATCTGATATCCAGATCTACTCCCTTACTCAAAATCTTACCTAAGTTTTCGTATCCGTACATCTCGTCAGTAAGATTAGTCAAAGATTTTTGAATCATATCTTTAATATCCCTGTAGAAAAGATTTATATCTGTTTCCAAAGAGTGTTTTCCCAGTTTTAAAGGACCAATTATTGCCCCCACATTTATATTTGTACTTTTTTCCGGCCTTAACTCATATGATGTTTGAATATTATTCGTTGAATTACCCAGCAGCTCGGTTACACCAGGAAGACGTGTTGCATATTCTGCAGAAGTTGTCAGCATCAGTTCCGGAACAATACGAAAAGAAACAGCTCCGCCAAATCCATTGTCAGATACAGCTCGGGATATCTTTTCAGAAACAATCTCCCCGTCTTTCAACACCGGGTCACTAAGTTTAACCGACTGGTGGTAATGCTTATAGAACAGGCTCGTATGCAATCTGTCATCAAAATATTTACCATCATAGTCAAAACTTAGTATTGTTTTATTCATATATCTGGTGTCAGTAAATCTCTGTTCTGCCTCCGTCAGATATGGGTCTTTCACGTCACGGGTAAAGGCATTATATAAAACATTTGCAGAAAGAACTTGCGACGGGACAATCCTGTACGACAAACGCATTCTGCCAGTCTTTGTTCCTTCAATATTTGTTGCAAGAGTTGCCTTTCCGGCTTCTCCTCCACCTTTGTTCCACACAACCGGATTCCCGTTTCTATCCGTCATAATCTCACCCAACCAGTTATACATATATGGAACAGTATCCGTAACCAATCTACGTCCCTTTGCAAAAGTGAAATTTGCAGAAATATCAAGATTTGGAAGTAGATCTCTTTTGTCATACTGCATCTTTCCCATATACGTATGCTGCGAAGAGTTTCTATTTCCATACACCACTTCCATTGTTGCTCCATGCTGTATGTCTTTTCCCATATCAGAGTATATGAAACCGAGCAAAAAGCGGTCTGCCCATTTTACTTTCGTAAAACCTGTATTAATAGTAACTCCTTTGGATGTATAAGCATCATGAAAACGTTCAGCTTTTATCCTTTCAACTTTTCCGTTTTGTGGATCTGTTATTTTCACAGGGTCGCCCCACACCTTGTAATTATTATCACTATGGTTGAAGAAAACAGCTCCCTGAACCGTAAAACCGGATTTTGCATCTCTGAAATTTGCATTCAAATCCCATTTGTGGGTGTTAAATGAGCCATAGGTGTAGGACGTAGAGATAGATTTACTTGATGGTTGCTTCAATATTATATTGATAGCTCCACCCAAGGCATCATCTGTGAGATGTGCGGGTACGACTCCCTTATAAATATCTATTCTTTCAATCATAGATGGAGGAAGACTGCTGACAGAAAATGAGGAGCCATAATTTCCCATAGGTATTCCATCTATAAAAATACGTATAGAATTACCAGACATACCGTTGATATTATATTGTATATCGGAACCTACTCCTCCACTCTGACGAAGTTTCACACCGGATACTCTATTGAGGAGTTCACTTGTCTGCAAATTTCCGAAAGATGCTTTTTTTGTATTGATAGCACTTATGGCAAAACCTTTCTCTCTCTCTTTTCTGCTTTCTGATTTAGCTACAACTGTAACCTCATTCAATTCTGTAACTGAAGGCTTTACTATTAGATCATATTTACAATCACCTTTTAGTGTATCTATATTCTTAACAACCGTTTCATAACCTACAGCAGAAACAACTAGTACATATTTACCAGATTTTACTTTAAGTGAATAGCGGCCATTAATATCTGTAACTGTACCTATTGAAGTATCTTTCAAATATACTGTAGCAAAATCTACAATTTCACCTTCCGTAGATTTAACTATACCCGAAATTGTTATATCCTTTATTTCTATTGAATAGATGTTATTTATATTCAAATACAATATAAATATTATAACTAGAAATCGTTGAATAAATATATTATTTAGCATAAGCTATAAAACATTAATTATCAGCCTGTTGGCGGAATTAAAATAGCGCATATTTAACTCTGCCAATAGGTTTTCCATTTTTGTAGTTAATATATTGGAGGATTGTAAGTGCGCTAATCTTCCCGACAATCCGGGCAAACAATCCGTCTGTATCTTTCGCATAATTCCTCATAATCATAAACTGGTCACACAGTTGGGAGAATAGGGTTTCGATTCTTTTTCTCGCCTTGGCAAAAGCAGGAAATGTAGGCTTCCATTCTTTCTGGTTACACTTGTATGGTACCTCCAATCTGATATTGGCTGTTTCAAAAAGATCCAATTGTACTTGGGCACTTATATATCCTCTGTCCCCTATGACTGTGCAATTACTATAGTCCATCTTTACATCCTTCAGGTAATGAATGTCATGCACACTTGCCTTGGTAAGGTCAAAGAAATGGATGACTCTGCTTAACCCGCAGAGCGTGTGGAGTTTATACCCGTAATAAAATATGCCTTGTGATGCGCAGTATCCGATTGACGGTGCTTTCTCAAAATCCTTCTTTCCCATACAGCAACGCTTGGAACGGGCAATACGACATACTTCTATCGGCTTCGAATCAATGCAGAAATAATCTTCGCCACCATCCATTTCTGAAGCTATTCTTTCCCGGATTGCATTGTATAGGGAAGAAGTAATTTTACATCTGTCATTGTATTGTCTGCGGGATATAAGATTGGGAATTTCAACTCTATATTCCTGTAGCTTTGCAAACAACAGAGACTCACTGTCAATACCAACAGCCTCTGATGTCATGTTCAATGCCACTATTTCGAGGTCAGAGATTCTGGGAACCATTCCTTTTCTTGGCATATTCCCTGATTCATTGACTAAATTGCCGGATACTTGCTTGCATATGTTTAGGAATTTTGCGAATATTGCATATAGGTTGTGCATACGATATTTGTCTATTAAAAGTTTGATCACATTTAATTTGTTAAATATCAACAATATGCACAACTTTTTATACATAAATCTTTTATCAATTTAATTCCGCCAACAGGTTTATCATTGTATTTTTTTTCTTATTTTCATACAAATTACACCACATATATTTAATTTTATCGCAAAATTAGTGTGATAATAACAATTAAAAAATACCTGTTTATTTGTATTTACAACACTAAACAATACCACGCTATACCCATCAATAGGTATCGTTTGTGTTTTATTAAATAACTAAAATCGCAGAAAATACGTGGTTTACCGGAGGCTTACGTGTTTTCTTACCAAGAAATTACATTATAAAGCTCTATCAATGAGTTGATAAATACACTCTTTAGAAATCTATCCTTCAAGCGAAAACTTTTGAACTGTAGATTTTTCTTGACCCTTATCACAATAAAGATTCATGCAAATGAATCGTCTAAAACTTTTACACATCTCTTCTTAAGGAGTTTAACTCTCCTAGAAATACTTATTTTTAGGTATTCTCTTTTTGTGCTCATTATCAACAATATAGACAAAAAAACAATCAATAAACTACAAAGTAATACTAAGACTTTCTATTATAATGCACACATAAATCACTAGTTATTGGTATTTCAAGAAATAAATAGACAATATATTTTTGTGACAACAAAATAACATATTATGATCATGAAAAAAATTGGTATTTTTTATGGTTCAACAACTGGAACCTGTGAGAATTTGGCCGAACAACTTGCAAATAAGTTAGGTGTAACAAACAATGACATTTACAGTGCAGATAAAATGTCTACGGAATTAGTCGATACTTACGATGTTCTGATACTAGGCACTTCAACCTGGGGAGACGGAGAACTACAAGATGACTGGTATGATGCTATAAAAGTATTGAAAAGAGCAAGTTTAAAAGAAAAAATCATTGCTCTTTTTGGATGTGGTGATTCTGAATCATATTGTGATACTTTTTGTGACGGTATGGGAATTCTATATGAAGATTTAAAGAACACTGGATGTATATTTATTGGGAATAAAGTAGATTCCAGCGACTACAGTTTTTCTAATTCAAGAGCAATTGTTGATGGTCAATTTGTTGGACTTGCTTTAGACGATGTAAACGAAAGCGACAAGACATCCTCTCGTATTGAAGACTGGATTGTAGAGTTAAAGAAAAATATATAATGTATAGGATCTTTGTCGTTTAATATAATTAACTAACCATATGATAATTTCATCCCCCGACATTCTCTCTGCAGAATTAAAAGTGTTTCTAAACCATGTGTACGAATATAAGAAAGGAGTACGCTATATGGTACTTTTTACTGTCAATCGCAAATATGAAGATTTTGCTATAGCTAGATTGAAAAAGCAAGGCATAGACTTTCTTGTACGGCCGGTTACTGGAAAAAGTATTAACATCTTTTTCGGTCGTCCTGAATGCATACAAACAATAAGGCATCTGACAGATCGCCCACTTAATATGCTATCTCCAGAAGAAGACTTTATTCTCGGAGCGATGTTGGGGTATGATATTTGTACGCAATGTAAAAGATATTGCAAGCGAAAAATAAAATCTAGTTAATAATAAAGTTATTTTCTTTCTTATAATAGTAAAGCTATGTAAATAGAACTGTGTCAAACCTTTAGCTTGTCACTCCTTTAGTTTAATATCGCTTTGAATACATTTGATTTTCAGATATTTATCCGAAAGTAAGATTGGAAACAATCAGGCTTGTTAAGGATTGACACAGTTTGAATTACGGTCTCCATCTATATGGCCATGTAGATGCCATAGGTACAGACAAGAACAAGGTGCTGAGCGACCCAGCAAACGAATCCTTCTCTGCCAAGTTCTTCCTTACACAAGCAGGCAACGTATATTCTCAGCTGGCAACCGGATGGTTTGACCAGACAGGCTATCGCCCACTTGCCGACAGTCCGTTACTCTAAGCTGCCTCTTTCTCCGACACACTTCTCTCTGGCTTCGACAAGGTGGCATACGTTGGTGCCTTCGATAACGGAACCGACTGGACAGCAAACTGGGCCAACTTCGATCCTCAGAACACAAACTACTAATAATTACAATAGCCTGTTTCTTTAACCCAAATCGGTCATTAGAACGAAAAAAGTAAAACAGCTGACTATTTTTATTCTTTCCAACTCTTGTCAGCACTTCTTTTGGCATCTTGCTTCCGCCTGCGTTTCGACATAGCCTGCTATGCCTTCAACGCAGGGCCATTGCAATCTGCTCAAAACAAGAGCAACAAGAATTGGAATCTAATGACCGAATTGGGTTTAGTCTATGGGCTGTATCAAAACGGTTGTTTTGGTGCAGTCTCTTTGTTTGTATCATTTAGTTGCTGTATAAAACGGGTTTCTGATAGGTGGAACACATGTTCCTTTTATAATTTGATGCGTAATGGTGGCAAATCAATTTCTGTTTTGTGGTTTTCACCTCCTTTTTGCGTAAGACACTCAGCTCTTTCCACGGAAGATTGTATCTTTGTAGTCCAATAATAAACGATGCAGCTCGAAAGAGGCTGTTGCATAACAAGAGATATATGAAGGAATTTTTACGCATTCTGAGGCGTTTCGTGCCTCCCTATAAGCGGTATATGGTGTTGAATATTGTATTTAATATTTTATCCGCCTTCTTGAATTTATTCACCTTTGCTTTGATTATCCCTATTCTGAATATCCTTTTCAAAATAGATACAGCAACTTACAGTTATACCGACTGGAGTTTCTCTCCTTTTGTTTGGGATCGCTTGAAGGAGCTTCCGGCTATTTGGAAGGACAATTTCTTCTGGTTTGTATCTAATCTGATCGAGGCCGAAGGCGGATCGGTTACGCTGATTGTGCTGGGGCTTTTCCTGGTGGTTTCTACCTTCTGTAAGGTGGCAACCATGTATATGGCCTTCTTTACGATGATTCCTATCCGCACCGGCGTGGTGCGTGATATCCGTAACCAGATCAACCGGAAGATTACGGAATTGCCGTTGAGTTTCTTTTCCGAAGAGCGCAAGGGCGATATCATAGCGCGTGTGTCGGGCGATGTGAACGAGGTGGAGGCTTCAATCATGAGTTCGCTGGATATGCTTTTCAAGAATCCGATCTTGATTATCATCTACCTGGTGGGAATGATTCTGATCAGCTGGCAGCTGACTGTATTTGTGCTGATTCTGCTTCCGCTGGCCGGCTATGTGATGGGGCAAGTGGGCAAGAAACTGAAGCGTAAATCGTTTGAGGGACAACAGCAGTGGGGCTTTCTGATGAGTCAGATTGAAGAGACTTTGGGCGGATTGCGCATTATCAAGGCCTTCAATGCCGAGAAGAAGATTCAAGACCGCTTCGAGAAGTCTAATGATCTTTTCCGCAACATGACCAACCGCATCTATCGCCGTCAGCAGATGGCGCATCCGATGAGTGAGTTCTTAGGAACAGCCACGATTGCCATCGTCTTGTGGTATGGCGGTACGCTCATCTTAAGTAATCACAGCACGATTGATGCCTCAACTTTCATCTATTATCTGGTCATTTTCTATAGCATCATCAATCCGGCCAAAGACTTGAGTAAATCGGTCTATGCTATTCAGAAGGGTTTGGCCTCGATGGAACGTATCGACAAGATCTTGAAGGCCGAAAGTGACATCAACGATCCGGTGCATCCGAAGCCTATCCATTTGGAGCACGAGATAGCTTATAACAAGGTGTGGTTCAAATATCAGAATGAATGGGTGTTGAAGGGCATCGACCTGGTGATACCCAAGGGCAAGACGGTCGCTTTGGTGGGACAATCCGGTTCGGGCAAGAGTACGCTGGTCGATCTGCTTCCCCGATTCTATGATGTTAACGAAGGCAGTATAACGATTGATGGAACCGACATACGAGACACCTTGCTTTATGACCTGCGAGGATTGATGGGAAATGTCAATCAAGAGGCTATTCTGTTTAACGACACCTTCTTCAATAATATCGCCTTTGGCGTGGAAGGAGCAACCCGCGCACAGGTAGAAGAGGCAGCCCGTATTGCCAATGCCCATGAGTTTATCATGGCGAGCGAAGCCGGATACGACACCAATATTGGAGACCGAGGCAGCAAGCTGTCGGGCGGACAACGTCAGCGTATCAGCATTGCCCGTGCCGTCTTGAAGAACCCGCCTATCCTGATCTTGGATGAAGCCACTTCGGCTTTGGATACCGAGTCGGAACGCTTGGTTCAGGAGGCGTTGGAGAATTTGATGCGAAACCGGACAACGATTGTGATTGCCCATCGTCTCTCTACAATCCGCAATGCCGATGAGATCTGTGTAATGCACGAAGGGGAAATTGTTGAGCGTGGACGCCACGAAGAGTTGTTGGCACGGGATGGCTATTATAAACGGTTGTGCGATATGCAGAGCTTTTAACCCCCAAACGCTTATTAGGGCTTGATACATTTAAACCAGCATATATGAAAACATTCTCATTTGTATTTTCTTTTCTGTTGTTCTGCGTAGGATGCACTATACAGGAGAAACCGTTGCGCCTTGCTTATCATTTCGACAAGCCGGCCGGCATGTGGGAAGAGACGTTCCCTTTAGGTAATGGTCGTCTGGGGCTGATGCCCGATGGCGGAGTGGAAAAGGAGAGCTTCTTGATGAACGAGATCACTATGTGGTCGGGCAGTCGTCAGGATGCCGATAATCCGGCTGCTTCTCGTTCGTTGGCAACGATACGTCAGCTGCTGTTCGAAGGCCGTAACAACGAGGCACAAGAGCTGATGTATAATACATTTATCTGTAAGGGCGCCGGTAGCGGTTTGGGCGATGGAGCCAATGTTCCTTATGGCAGCTATCAGCTGTTGGGCAATCTGGTGATTGATTATCAGTATCCCAAGGACGCCGAGAGTGTTTCTGCTTATCGCCGGGAGCTGAGTCTGGAAGAGGCGGTTGCTTCGGTCTCGTTTATGCGTGATGGCATCGGTTATCAGCGCGAAGCATTCACCTCCTTTGCCGGAGACTTGGGCGTAATTCATCTGTCTGCCGATGCCGAGAAGTCTCTCAACTTTACCGTCTCTATGAATCGTCCCGAACATGCCCATTTGCAGAAAGAGGATAACGACCTGCTGTTGTGTGGCCAGTTGCTCTACGGTGTGGACACCGTAGAGATGAAAGGTACGCGCTTTATGGCCCGAGTGCGTGTGGTATTGCCCAAGGGCGGAAACCTGACAACCGAAGATTGCTGTTTGCGTGTCGGTGATGCTTCTGAAGCTATTCTGTTGGTCAGTATGGCCACCAATCTGTTGGATAAAGAGAATTACGAAGCGGAGGCAACAGCTCTGTTGAATGCCTCTGCCGCAAAGACATATACACAGTTGCGCCGTGAACATGTTGAGGCCTACCGCCAACTGTTTGGCCGTGTCGAATTGCAGTTAGGTTCATCGGAGCGGGATGAATGGCCCATGGATGAACGCTTGTATGCTTTCAACAAGGATGGCAACGATCCCAGTCTGGCGGCTCTCTATTTCCAGTTTGGCCGTTATTTGTTGATCTCATCAACGCGCGCCGGTTCTTTGCCTCCCAATTTACAGGGATTATGGTGTAATACGATTCATACACCGTGGAACGGCGACTATCATCTGAATATTAATCTGCAGATGAACCATTGGCCGGCCGAGGTGACCAACTTGTCCGAACTGCACATGCCTTTGATAGAATGGACCAAACAACAGGTGAAGAGCGGTGAACGCACAGCAAAGGCTTTTTATAATGCTCGAGGTTGGGTCACTCATGTCTTGGGAAATGTGTGGGAATTTACGGCTCCCGGTGAACATCCATCTTGGGGCGCAACAAACACATCGGCCGCCTGGTTGTGTGAGCATCTGTATATGCATTATCTCTATACCCAAGATCGCGCCTATCTCGAAGAGGTCTATCCGGTGATGAAGGGCGCAGCGCAGTTCTTTGTGGATATGCTGGTGAAAGATCCGCGCACCAATTATCTGGTGACCGCACCGACAACTTCGCCCGAGAATGCCTATTTCTTGAACGACAGTGTGGTGGTGAGTGTCTCTGCCGGTTCAACCATGGACAATCAAATCCTTCGGGAACTGTTTACCAATACGATTGAGGCTGCCGGAATCTTAGGACAGGACGAGGCGTTTGCCGCCGAACTGGCCCGAAAGCGCGAGAGATTGATGCCGACAACCATTGGCCGGGATGGCCGCATCATGGAGTGGTTGCAAGAATATAAAGAGGCCGAACCGCATCATCGGCATGTCTCTCATCTGTATGGATTGTATCCGGGCAATGAGATCTCTTTGGAACATACGCCCGAACTGGCTGAGGCTGCCCGTAAGACATTGGAGGTGCGTGGCGATCAAAGTACAGGCTGGTCGATGGCTTGGAAGATTAACTTCTGGGCTCGTCTGCAGGATGGAGATCATGCCTATAAATTGTTGGCCGATCTGTTGTCGCCCTGTGTAGAACGTGAGAGCCGCAAGGTAACCGGCGGAGGCTCTTATCCAAACCTGTTCTGTTCGCATCCACCTTTCCAGATTGATGGCAACTTGGGCGGAACAGCCGGCATTGCAGAGATGTTGGTACAGAGTCAGACGGGTTGCATCGAATGGTTGCCCGCCTTGCCTTCGGCCTGGAAGAATGGCAGTTTCAGTGGTTTGAAGGTGCGTGGTGGCGGTGAGGTTGCAGCCAAATGGGCCGAAGGCGTATTGACGGAGGCGCGTCTGAAGGCAGTTGTTGCCGGACGTTACTGCATTAAGTTGCCAGCCGAGTCGGCCAATTTAAGTCTGAAGAAAGACCAGAAACCCATCTCGCTGCCTGTCGAGAACGGACTGTTGACCGTAGATTTGCAACAGGGCGAAGAGCTTGTCCTTCAGTTCTGATAGGGATTCTGATACTGATATACTTAAAAGGGGCTGCATCAATATGGTATTTGACGCAGCCCCTTATTTAATATAGGTATAATCAGTTACAGATTATTTGTTATACTTGCTCCAATCTACATTGTGCATGTCACCACTTGCAGCCAATTCTTCGTGGAATGCGAAGCAGCATTTCAAGTTGTGAGGAGTATGACCCTTAGGAGTCATAGCCAGATATTCTTCCAACAGCGGTTTATAATCCGGATGAACGCAATTGTCGAGGATGCAACGAGCACGCTGGATCGGAGATTTGCCACGCAAGTCGGCTACACCATATTCAGTGATGATCACCTTCACTGAGTGTTCGCTGTGGTCTAAGTGAGAAACCATCGGAACGAATGAACTGATCTTACCCTCTTTTGCAGTAGAAGGAGTCGTGAAGATTGACAACATAGCAGAACGAGTGAAGTCACCAGAACCACCGATACCGTTCATCATGCGAGTACCTGAAACGTGAGTTGAGTTGATGTTACCGAAGATATCAGCTTCCAATGCTGTGTTGATAGCGATCAAGCCTAAGCGACGAGCCACTTCGGGGTTGTTAGAGATTTCCTGCGGACGAAGCAAAATCTTATCCTTGAAGAAGTCGAGGTTGCCATAGATCTCGCGAATCACTTCGTTGCTGACAGACAATGAACAACCGCTGGCGAATTTAACACGGCCCTGTTTCATCAAACCGATCACGGCATCCTGAATTACTTCTGTGTAAACGTTGAATGCAGGGATTTCCGGGTTTTCACCCATACAGCCCAATACAGCATTAGCCACGTTGCCCACACCACTCTGCAGCGGAACGAACTCTTTCGGCAGACGGCCGGCGCGAATTTCACCTACCAGGAAGTCGGCCACATTCTTACCGATAGCCAGTGTAACGTCATCCAGTGGAGCAAACGGTTTGCCTTCGTTCGGTTCGTCTGTCTCAACGATACCTACGATTTTAGCCGGATCAACCTTCACGAAAGCCTGTCCGATGCGGTCAGACGGAGTGTAGATAGGAATGTCGCGACGGTAAGGAGGATCAGCCGGTTCATACAAGTCGTGCATACCACGGATTTCTTTCGGGTGTCTCTTGTTTAGCTCAATGATGATGCGGTCGGCCATGCGGCAGATTGTCGGTAAGATACCCACACCGCAAGTCGGAACGATCTCGCCGTCTTCAGTAACGTCAGCTGCTTCGATGATAGCGATGTCGATCTTGCCTAAGAAACCATAGCGTAAGCTCTGAGCCAGCTCAGAAAGGTGCATATCGAAGTAGTCTGTTTCACGTGCATTCAGCAAAGCGCGCAAGTCTTTGCTTGACTGATACGGAGTGCGGAATTTGATTGCCTTGGCACGAGCCAATTCACCATCCAGCTTGTCACCGGTAGAAGCACCTGTGAACATACCAATCTGGAAAGGATTACCCTTTTCGTGTTCTGCAATTGCTTTACGTGCAATGGCGCCAGGTACAACTTTTGGGCAGCCTGCAGGTGTAAAACCACTAAAACCAACATTGTCGTTGTGATGAACGAATGATGCAGCCTCTTCAGCTGTGATAATTTTAAATGCCATGATAATTAGTTTTTATTTTAAGGTAAATATTTCATGTTTACATATAATGTTGCAAAAGTATATAAAAAAGCAATGATAGAAGACTTTCCGGTCGTTAATATTTGCGGTGTAAGATCTCCGCATAGATAATGGCTTTTCTAATCTCCTGTATGTCGGTGAATGTCGTCTCGGGCTTAATTCCCGGCTCTTCCGTTGTTGGTGCAGCTGTTTTAGCTGGTTGAGTGGGTGTTATGGATGTTGCCAATTCGTCGTTGAAGGTGTAGGCCGGTTCGGGCGAAGGTGCTCCCGGTTTCGTGGCCGGAGCTTCGGGCTGAGTCGATTTCGTTTTCTTCTTCTTCTCTGCGATCTCTTCTAATATTTCCCAAAAGCCTTTGTCAGAAGATGTCTCTTCTTTGTCGTCATCTTCTGTCTCTTCTTCATCGTTGTCGATGTTGATGTCTGGCTTTTGCTGAGTTGTATCTGGGGCTGTTGAGGTGCGTTTCTTTTTCTTGCCGGAATTGAGAATAGCGATAATTCCCGCAGCAACCATTAAAACAATATTGAGCCAATCACCTACGTTATCCATAACTTTGATTAATTTTGCAACCAAATGTAGTAATAAATATTGAAATGCGAAGCAGAGAAAGAAATATAAACGTTATAAAAGAAAATAAGGGTAACTTCACAGCCACCCTTATTTTATTTAACCAAAACCTTAACTATGAAAAAATTTACGTTTTTCAATGGCAAATATAAAGTTCTATTTTTATATACACAACATTTTCTCGGTTTATTTTCCGGGGAGACTTGTATTTAACGTTAATTAATAATTTATGAAGATCGAAGAGAGTAGCACAGACTTAAAATCTGTGGCTGTAAGCGAAGACAAAAAGTTATTTATTGAGACGTATGGCTGTCAGATGAATGTGGCAGACAGCGAAGTAGTGGCTTCTATCATGAAGATGGACGGGTATGACCTGACCGACAAGATTGAAGAGGCAGATGCTATTTTTGTTAACACCTGTTCGGTGCGCGACAATGCAGAGCAGAAAATCTACGGGCGTCTTCAATACTTCCAGTCGTTGCGTAAGAAAAAGAAATCGCTTGTTGTGGGCGTATTGGGCTGTATGGCCGAACGTGTCAGAGAGGAATTGATCAATGTGCATCATGCCGATTTGGTGGTCGGTCCCGATTCTTATATGGATCTGCCCAATTTGGTGGGAGCTGTTGAACGTGGCGAAAAGGCCATCAATGTAGAGCTGTCAACCACAGAGACCTATAAAGACATTATTCCGCTGAAGTTGCCGGGAGCAACCATTTCGGGCTTTGTCTCTATCATGCGTGGTTGCAACAACTTCTGCACCTATTGTATCGTGCCTTATACTCGTGGACGTGAGCGTAGCCGCGACATCGAGAGCATCTTGAATGAGATTCGTGATATGCGCGACAAGGGCTTCAAAGAGGTTACTTTGCTGGGCCAGAATGTCAACTCCTATCGCTTTGAAAAGGAGGGCGAGACCATTACTTTCCCCATCTTGTTGGAGCGTATTGCTTTAGAGGTTCCTCAGATGCGTATCCGCTTCACATCGTCTCATCCCAAGGATATGAGTGACGACACATTGCGTGTGATTGCGGCTCACGACAATCTGTGTAAATCTATCCACTTGCCGGCTCAGTCGGGCAGTTCTCGTATTCTGAAGGTGATGAACCGTAAATATACCCGCGAATGGTATCTCGACCGCATTGCTGCTATCCGCCGCATCCTTCCGGAATGCTCTATCTCGACCGACCTGTTTTGTGGATTCCACTCCGAGACAGAAGAGGATTATGAAGAGACCTTGTCGTTGATGCGCGAAGTGGGCTACGACAGTGCTTTCATGTTTAAATATTCTGAGCGTCCGGGCACATACGCTTCGAAGCATTTGCCCGACACTGTCAGCGAAGAGGAGAAGGTGCGTCGTCTGCAGGGTATGATCGATTTGCAGAACCATCTGTCTGAAGAGAGCAATCTGCGTGATATAGGCAAGGTGTTCGAGGTGTTGGTCGAGGGTTTCTCCAAGCGTTCCCGCGAACAGCTCTATGGCCGTACCAGCCAGAACAAAGTGGTTATCTTCGATAAAAAAGACTTCAAGGTGGGTCAGTTCATCAAGGTGAAGATCTATAAAGCCTCTTCGGCCACACTGTTTGGTGAGCCGGTAGAAGCATAGAGTCGGTCTGCTTGATGGATTTATAAGACAAAAAGAAAGGAGGCTGCATCATAGATGTTTTGATGCAGCCTCTTATATAATAGGGATTAGCTATACATTAAAATGTGAAGCCGGCTGTAATAGAAATTAAATTTTCATGTCCCATGAGTTTTCGACGATACAGATTCGTTTCATAATTTAGATGTATTGACAAATCTTTTGCATGAACTGAAAGACGAGAACTAAAGCCGGTATCAAAGCGATTATAGGCTAACAGATCATACGGAGAATCATACGCTATACGCTGATATTCTTGTGTCTTGTCTTCCACCAAAAATGTATATTCATCAATTTGATGTTTGCCACTGATACCAACAGCAATATAACCACCAACAGAGGCGGAAACAGCATATACGTCTGTAATTTTCCATTTATAGGAAACCATTACTGGCAATTGTAAATAGTCTCGACGAATATATGTATCATCCGTAATTACTTTCTTTAAAACCATTTCAACAGGTGGTTTTGCCCCATCAAGCATATAATCAAACAATTTGCCTGATTGATCTTGACAAATACTTCTTACTAAGGTATAATCGTCTTTCTTCTGATAAAAAAAGAGTCCGGACTTTAAGCCCCATCCATTTTTGTGTTGATTGAAATAATAATCAACTCCTATTCCTAGGCGTGGAGAAGCTGTTGCCTTTTCATTAGATTTGCCCTCTTTATAAAAGCTAACACCAACTTCCGGTGTCACCTGTATTTGAGCAACGGCTGGCATACTTAAACAGACTAATAAGCCTCCTAAAAACATTTTTGCTATAGACATAACTCGCTTAATTATATTTTATAAATTAATAATTTTACACAATTATATCATCTATCTTGTAAAAATTTAATTTAGAATAAATTTACATTTATAGTGTTCCTCTCCAGCTTTATCATTTTTATAACAATCAAAAAACGCATCAATTGAACCTGCCTGCAAAAAGCCTTTTGGTGCTATTCTAAGTGTAATAGTATTTTCTTTCACATTTTCCAACCTTCTTGTTGCTATTTTTTTTACCGGAAGCTGATTAATATACATATCACCAAATCCTTGTCCCCATCTCATTTCATCATTAAAAGTATTTCCCCAAATACCAATTTTTTTCTTCTGTGCTCTACCAACCAGACCAAACTTCAACAAGACCTCGTGACTATCCGAATACACATTTGCGATAAATTTAACATGTTCTCTACGACTACTTGTTACATAAGTTAAAGGCGTCCTTGCTGATCTTTTTTCTTTATCAACTGCATCTTTATATTCAATGCCATTAATAAATTCTGAGCTTGAAGGAACAGCTGTCAAGACATAAGTATGCTTAAAACGAATATCTTTATAGGCCTCTGGATTTGCATCAATATCTGCAAGTTTTTCCTTATTAGACATCGGTACTTTATAAATATATTCTCCTAAAGCCTTATAAATCGTATCACTTATTATCAATAATCCTCGATTTGAATAGAGTGCCTTTCGAACAGGATCTAATTCTAATTCATTAGTATTATCATACATATCTTCTCCTTCTAAAGAGTGTCTGTTAGGAGAATATGATTCTTGAACAAGCATCGAAACATATCCTATCATTGAATTCCAATTGGCAAGCTCTTCACTCTTTAAATCAAGTAGTTCTTTATATACTTGTTGATAAACTTCATAACTTGAAAAAATCAAAGTTCCATCTTCTACACTCATAGTGTTTGGCATACTACGAGTTTCTAATTGATAAATACTATTATTCTCCTCCAAATTATCTTGACTACAACTAACACATAATCCAACTGTAATCAATGACACAAATAAAAACAATGTTTTTTTCATTTCAAAATATATTTAAAAATTCAACATAATAATACTACGCGACAAGCAAAATAAATATATATTAAAGTCATTCTATCAGAAATGTTCCTATATACATTTTACCACTATATGTTACTCTGACTGACGATAGCGCTGAATCGGTACCATGCGTAGCACTGTAATCGGTACCATTATAGCGGAGTAATCGGTACCGTCAT
>CAKVBA010000035.1 GCA_934725305.1 uncultured Parabacteroides sp.
CGATGAGTTTAATCGGGAAAATACGGGAACGTCTGCCGGTTAACTCAGATTGAAGGAATTAAATGACTATCCCTAAATTAACCCGTTTTACAGGTTACAAATCCCCAGAAAACTCACACAATTTCTATCGTACTCCGTCCGTTGCCGGAACGGTTCACACGAATCTGAGCAGAGATACGCTCGGTCATCTCCTGTACATGCGAAATCACACCTATCTTTCTTCCCTGAGTACGCAAATTCTCCAACGCCTCCATCGCTATGCGCAAAGTGTCGGCATCCAACGAGCCGAAGCCCTCATCTATAAAGAGACTCTCCACCTTCATACGGTTTGACGACAAAGAGGACAAGCCTAAGGCTAAGGCCAAAGAGACTAAAAACGATTCTCCGCCGGACAGACTGTGCACCGTACGCACTTCGTCACACATATCCCGATCGATAACCTGCAAAGCCAAGGTATCGGGCACGCGCTCCAACCGATAACGATGGGTCAACATACGCAACTGCACATTGGTGTAATTCAACAGCAGATCGAGCGTATAGCCCTGAGCAATCCGACGGAATTTAGCACCATCGGCCGAACCAACCAGTTCATTCAGCTTGCCCCAACGCTCGTTTTGCTCACGAGATTGCGTCAGTTCATCCTGCAATAAAGCTATCTTCTTGCGATTTTCCTCCTGCTTACGCAGACGGAAAGCCATCTCCGACCGCTGCTGTGTAACGGATTGAAGCCAGGCATCCAACTCTTTGCCCTCCGACTGCTCCAACCATGCGGTGAGCCAATGTTCCAACTCCTGCTTCCGCCGGACCGACAGTGTCTGCAACTCTAACAGATCGTTGGCAATCTGCTCTACCACGCCCTTCTGCTGTTCAGCAATACCGGCCTGCTCACTCTGCAGCTGCTGCAACTGATTCAACCGCTGCTTCAAAGTCTCCATCTGGCGCATGGATTCCTGCTCCACCTCATCGGCCGAACGACCGCCGAACCATTGTTTACGCTCTTTCTTCAACGTCTGACAGGTCTGTTTCTGCAGCTCATTTTGTTTCAATATCTGCTCATACTCTTGCTGCAAGCCCGGCAAGAACGAAGCAATCGAATCACATTCGGCCTTCCACCCACTCTGCTGACGCTGCAACTCTTGAAGTCGTTCGCCACTATTCTTCCATTTCTCTGCAAAATCGATCAGCTGCTGACGAAACTGCACCGGATCATTCTTCCAACTCACCTGCCACTGCTCGCTGCCAAACAGCTGGTCACACTCCTTCATGGCGGCAGCGAACTGAGCCGATTGCTCCTGTTGATGCGTCTCTTCATTCGAGATCTGACTCAACAACAGCTGCTGCTCTCCACGCTTCTCGGTGCACTGCTGCTCCAAGTCAGAGACAGACTTATGGAATATCAACTGCTGCTGACGCAACAAGCCCATCTGCTGCTGCAGTTCCTGATAGCGGGCCAATTGTTGCTGCAGCTCCTTCAGTCGAAGCGTCATGGCTGCAATCTTAGCCCGATACATATCATCTGTGAAGACGGGATGATCATCCGTCAAAACAGGATGATGCAAGCTGCCACACACCGGACAAGGTTTCCCCTCTTCCAGCTGCCCACGCAAAGCACGAATATCGCCTTGGGCCTGCTCCACCAACAACCGCTCACGCTGTTCCTGCAGTTCGCTCTTCTGCTGTTCAATAACTGACACGTTGATTGTCTCCAACTCTGCAACCATCCGCTGCAGATCGTCATCGCTCTTCTTGACAACAGCCTGCTTTTCGGCCTGCTGCCGAGTGAGCTGTTCCAGATTCTTCGCCAAAGTCGTCCGCTTTCTTTGTAGCCGCTTCAACGTATCCACTGACTTTTCCAAAATCTCCCGAGCTGCAAAGGCGGCTTGCAGATGCAACAACACAACCGACAACTGTTCGGCAATGGGAGCTTTGGCCTGACGCTTTTCACGCCAATCGAGCCACGAAGCAATCTCCTCTTCGCCCTGCTTCTGACGCAAAAGAGCCTGCTGCAACTTTGCCTCATGCTCGCTCTTCTTCTGCAAAGCCTCTTTCGTCTTTGCTGTACTCTCCCGTAGCAGACGATTTTCAGACTCCAACTGCGTATCCAACTTACGAACCTGCACCAGGTCGGCCTGCAGCTTCTTGAAATTCTCCTCGCCACGCTGCTGCTCTTCCAGTCCCTTCTCATGCTCCTTCACAGCTTCGGTCACCCGAAGAGTGGCTTGTTCCAAACGATCGACAGCCTCTTTGCGCTGTTTCTCCTTCTGCTGTTGCTGCACCTCAACTGTCCGCACCGCCTCTTCCAGCCGCTGACGTTCTGTCTTGGACTTCTCCAAGGCTACGCAACGCATCTCCAGCTCCTTCATCTGAAGCTGCAAAGCCTGCTCCTCTTCATCTGTCAACAGCTCAATGCCCTGTATCTTCATGCAGACCTTCTCATACGCAACTCGGGCATCACTGCTTTTGGCATAGATGGTTTTAGAAATAACCGAATAGAGTTCTGTGCCGGTCAGCTTCTCCAGCAAAGAGGCCTTTTCTCCCTGTTCTGCCTTTAAGAAGGCGGAGAAATCATTCTGTGCCAACAGCACCGAACGGGTAAACTGGTCGAAGGTCAAACCGATCAACTCCACCACGCGAGCCTGCAACTCTGTGCGGGTTCCCGACTCCTCACGCTCCTTGTCTATATTATATAATGTATGAGTAGCCGCCTGAAGACGTCCGCTCACCTTCTCCCGTGCTCTACTAACCGACCAGCGGGAACGATACCTGAAGCCATTCAACGCCACAAAGTCCACCTCGGCATAGCCCGAAGCAGTGCCTCTGCGCAACAGAAAACGGGGATCGTTCTGCCCCAACAAATCGGTATTGACATCCCGAAGTTTCACGTTCTTCTCATTTGCCAACTCTGTACGCGGTGTACGGGCAAAGAGTGCCAAACACATCGCATCAAGCAGGGTGGATTTACCGGCGCCTGTCGGTCCGGAGATGGCAAAAATACCGGCCGAAGCCAATGGCTCTGCCGTAAAATCTATCTCGAAATTTCCCTCTAACGAGGCGATGTTGCGCCCACGTATTGCCAATATCTTCATAACGAAACCTCCCGTATTACCTCATTAAACAATGCTTCCAAATCTTCCGGCAGATCGCCGTTATACTTTACCAAGAAGGAATGGCGTAAGATATCTACCGGATCAATCTTCTGCAGATCGGTATAAGACAACGGAATATTTGCTGCCTCATCTGTTGCCTGGTTGGCATACGAAGGAACGATGGAGGTCAATCGTACCGCCTTGTTCTGCAAAGCCTCTTCAACCTGATGACGAAATCCGGGAGCCGGCTCTGTCAAGAGTACGCACACCTCGACATAGGGCCAACGAGAACTGTCGGTTGTCTCTGTGGCCTCTGGCAGTGCATACAACTGCTCCAACACCTCGGCAGGCGGAAGAGGTTTAACCGGTATTCGCTTCAACTCAGCCCACACGGGAACGGGAATAGATTCTACCGAACAGCCGCCCTCCTGATCGACCTTGACCGACAAGACCTGATGCAGATAACCTCGCTCGGAAAAGGACATCGGCAGCGGACTGCCTGCATAGCGGATTGTGTCGCAACCGCCTACTCGTTGAGCCTTATGAATATGCCCCAAAGCTACATAATCCAATCCATCAAAAGCCGAAGGTGTTACCGCTTCCAAACCGCCAACAATCACCCGTTCACTGGGATCGTCGGCCGAAAGCTCCGAACCGGACATGTAAAGATGACCCATAGCAATCAATGGCTCTTTCGATGGATTCCGGGATTCAACATACGTACGTAACTGACGGAACATTCGCTCCACGCCTGTGACATAGGTTGCCGGTTCACTCTCTTTCTCCCTGGCTGCCGGACAATCGCCTTGTCTCAAATAGGGTACAGCCAAACACCAGGCACGCCGAACGCCATCTGCACTCTTCAACGGATAAAGTAACCGCCCGTAATCAATCTCGCCCTCATCAGTACGATGCACCAATCCCACCACCGTTGTGTTCAATTCTTCCAACAGTGGATTCGGTGCCTCTAACCGCACAGCCGAATCATGATTGCCGGCCGTAATCAAGATATGTAAATGTGGATTCCGCTGATTGGCCTCTTTCAGGAAACGGTAAAAACGACGCTGAGCCGCCGCAGAAGGGTTGGCCACATCAAAGACATCACCCGTTATCAATAACACATCGACCTGCTGCTCGTCCAACAGATCAACCAGCCAAGTGAGAAAAACATCCTGTTCCACATCACGGTCATACCCGAAAAAGGTCTGACCCAAATGCCAGTCTGCGGTATGCAAAATATGAAGTGCCATCTGTTCGTGCATCTATTCATCCTCCTTTTTACTGTTAAACAAAAAGCCATTGAAGCATAACAAAAGAAAGTCGTACTTCAATGGCCATAAACCCAAAATCGTAATCTAATGACCGAATTGGGATAAAGGCACCATGACCTTTTTTATTACAACGGTTTATACTGTACAAAGGCCTCAATTGCCTCGTAAGAAGCCAAGCCCAATTCGCGATACAACTCAGCCGTTGCACGGTTTCTGTCTTCGGCACGCTGCCAGAACAGGCGTTCGTCATCACCCAGATACGGAGCACTCTCGGCCTGAGACTGATGCTTCAAAATAGCATTACGCTTAAAGCGCAACTCTTCCGGACTGATAGGAACAGCCATTTCAATATGGTCCATTTCCCATTCTGCCCATGCACCACGATACATCCATACACGGCAGTTCTTCATCCACTCTTCGTCTTTCACCTCATCGATAGCAGCCAACACAGCATCCAAACAAACTTTATGAGTGCCGTGAGGATCGGCCAAATCGCCGGCTACGAACATTTCATCCGGTTTCACATCCAACAGCAGTTGCTTGACAATATCCTTGTCGATTTCTCCCAGTTCATTCTTCTTGACCAGACCTGTTTCATAGAACGGAAGATCCAAGAAGTGAACATGATCGTCAACTACACCCGAATAACGACAAGCATGACGTGCCTCTTCCCGACGAATGGTGCCTTTCATAAACAGAACATCTTTGCGTTCGGGCTCACCATTCTCTACCTTTTCATAACGCAGGTATTTGATAATCTCTTCGGCCTTATCCTTGACAGTTGTATCGTTCGGATTGTATTTGCTGCATACGTCACGCAGATATTCGCAATAACGAATCACCTCTTCGTCTCCTACGGCAATATTGCCGGATGTCTCATAAGCCACATGCACATCGTGATGCTGGTCACACAAACGGCGCAATGTTCCGCCCATAGAGATTACATCATCATCGGGATGCGGACTAAACACGACCACCTTCTTTGGATATGGAGTGGCACGTTCCGGACGATTGGAATCATCAGCATTCGGTTTTCCACCCGGCCAACCGGTGATTGTATGCTGGATATCATTAAAGATCTTGATATTTACATTGTAAGCAGAACCATACAGAGCAACCAACTCACCCAAACCATGTTCGCTATAATCCTTGTTGGTCAACTTCAAGATAGGTTTACCTGTCAACTGACACAGCCACACAATGGCACGGCGGATCAATTTATTGTCCCATTCACAGCTGGTAACCAACCAAGGATGACTGATACGAGTCAGCTCGTAGGCCGCAGACAGATCAATAACGGCTTTTGCATTCGGATGATTCTGCAGATAAGAAGAAGAAATAGCATCGTTTACCTTTCCTTCTACTGTGTTGGCAATCACCTTTGCCTTTTCTTCGCCCCAAGCCATCAAGATGACATGCTTAGCCTCCATTATTGTAGCGATACCCATGGTAATCACGCCGGCCGGAACATTTTCCAATGATGGGAAGGTACGAGAAGCCTCTTTGCGAGATGCACCTTCCAACAAAACCAGACGAGTGCGTGAGCTGACCGGAGTTCCCGCTGCATTAAACATGATATTGCTGGCCGCACCAATGCCCAACAACATATAATCAATACCACCAAAAAAGCGGATCTGCTCTTCATACTGATGACAGAAATCGAAGATGGCATCTTTGGCCATACATCCATCCGGAGCATAGATACGACTCGGATTGATATCAATATGGTCTAACAACTCCTCTTTCAAACGAGCCAGGTTTCCTGAAGTAACTGAAGAGAGCGGATAAAATTCATACTCTACAAATATCACCACATTGCGGAAGCTCAACTTCTCTTCTCGGTGCATACGGATCAACTCCTTATATACACTCAACGGAGAACGTCCGCCCGGCAATGCCAACACAAAGGTTTCACCAGCTTCTTGTTTCAAACGGATCTGTGATGCAATCTCTTTAGCAATAGCCAATGAAGCGCGATCGGCTGACTCATAAATATTAGTAGGGATCTTTTCCAAACGTGTCAAAACGGAATGCTCAAAAGCATTTTCCGGACGATAATACCGAAGTGGTATTCTAGTCAAAGTAATCTGAGAACTCAAATTTGTTTTCATGTCTTGCGTTTTATATTTTACACTAACAATCTTTTCACATAACTATGTGTCAAAGATAGTGAAAGGTGATAGCAGTGTAAGCTAAAAGTTTACTTTTAAGCGCAGCATTGCCGAACCGCATCCTATCTTCGAGTGTGTCAAAGATACTAAAAAGGTGAGAGAAATGGCAATGTGGAAAACTTGTTTTCAAAAATTGCCATTGCCGAACCGCATCCTATCTTCGAGTGTGTCAAAGATAGTGAATTGATGATAAACTTTATGTTGATAAAGCATAAAAATCATATCATAAACAAGATTGTCTGCAAATCTAATGGTCCAATGGAGCAAAACCTCAAAGCGAATCCCGAAAGCAACGTTGCTGTTTGCAAGTATGACGCACCGGCTATTGCATAAGGCTGTCAAAATAACCATTTGAAAGCAGACTCTTAAGGTGCGTCATAATTAGTAAAATGCAAGGCGCTGAGGATGAGACCGACAGGAGTTTACTGGTGTAAATGACTGAGGTCGAATTCCGAAAGCAACGCAGCAGTTTGCAAGTATGACGCACCGACTATTTCATGCCACGAGCTTTGAATATACGCTCCTTCGCCGCATTGATCTGCTGAAACTTCTCAGTAGCCGCCTTATGAATATCTTCTCCCAAATGGCTCACTTTGTCGGGATGATGCTTAACGGCCATACGACGATAAGCCATGCGCACCTCATCATCCGTGGCTGAGGGCGATACTTCCAACACCTTATACGCATCTTCAAGACTGTCACTGTTCAAGTTCAACAAAGAATCAACCTCGCCGATATTCATCGACATGGAGACACAAACCTCACGCAACGCCTCAATCTCTTCAGGACACACATAACCATCGGCCTTCGCAATCTGAGCAAGGAAGGCAAGCAGCTGCAGGCGCTCTTCGTAACTCAGGTTTTGGGCAATCTGTGCGCCACACTCACGAACAGTATTCTTGAAAGCCATCGGATTCTCTGCATCCATCTGTTTACGACGTTCAAACAGACGCAACAAGATGGCTTCTCCTTCGCGAGCGGCCATCTCTCCAAAGTTAGTACGCAACACTTTACGCACCAACTCCATCTCGCTATGCATCACACGACCATCCGCTTTAATGATGTATGAGGCCATCACCAACATGGAAAAAAGAAAGCTGTTACGCTGTCCGGCATAAATATCTTGTGGATCAGTATAAGAGTCTTTATCTCCCATAAAACCACCATACGAAGTTCCGCTATAATCAGCACCCTTGTCGAACAATGATCCCAATACATAACCGGCCAACGCTCCTAATGGGCCGAATGTCATGAAACCTAAGATTCCTCCTAACCATTTTCCTAATTCCATTTTTCCCTCTTTTAAGTGTTTTATTCGTCTGACGCAAATGTAATAAGATTTTATCAGTTGTCTGCCTTTTGCCGTTATAACGAAGTATCAAAAACCCACAAACAGCACGCCCCCGAAGAGGGAAAAGCCATTGGGCTTTCAGTCCGCTTTGTTGATGTTTTGACATCAGCTTTCGAAACAGCGTGAATAAGGAATCAATTACCTTTATCCAATGGTAAATAGACATCACCATCCCAGTTGGGATTAACAGTTACTTCGATTACATACTCTTTGGTTGTCAATTGGGAATAATCAATCCTTATGCGATAGTAGTGATTCCGCTTAAAACAGATTTGGTACGGATTATTGTCTGCCGGATCCGGATCGGGTTCTTCGGGATTTATCGGAGTCTGTTCTCCATCCGGAATAATTCCGGTTCCATTTCCGCCATCACCCGGAATAGAGCGTAATTGAATACCATTTTCCTCTTTTTTGTTTTCATCTATTTCCGTATTTTCCTTTTTCTGTAATTCTCTTACTTTTAAACGGCAAACCACGTTTTTCTCGCCCTCATCATCTTTCATTGTTATGCGTAAGCTGAGTGAGGTGCATACCGCCAATAGATTCATATTGGCGATAGAGATACTATCATTAGGCTGCATCAGTTTATCAACACCTCTTTGCCAAGAGCCGAGTAGGAAATGCTTGAAACTTCCATCCCGCTGCTTGCCATAAGAAGTAAGGAAGTCATCATAGACACGTGCTTTCACTCGGGTGTTAATGGAGTCGGCCAACAAATCAATCCGCAGGACTTTTGCATCCACATTTTTCAAGTTCAATTCGATTCCGGCAACGCCTCGATACAACCAGCCGGACAACACAGACTGCTTATCTTTGACATCTTCATAGCTGAAAAGAGTATCTTTATCGAAGGCAACCACATTGCCAAAAAACAACTCCGGTGTTTTATACTCTTCTTTATCCTGCAACTCAATCTCTGCATTATCGTAATAGGATCGGTTCATCGCAAACAAGGTGTTTTCCCCTTGTTTCTCAGAATAAGCAACGGCTGTCATCCGATATTGGTAACCACTCTCCATAGGCACCTTGCCTTTAGCAATGTAACGAGGCTGTCGTTTTGCGTCACTATATCCTGTCTTTATAGCCGTCAGCTTTACTGTATCTGATGGTAAAAAACCCTCTTCATCCGTCTTATACGGTTGGTCGGAAGGACGCTTATAGGTATAAATCTTCACCTTATCCACAAAGATAGGACGCATATTGGTCTTCATGGTATCCGGATTTACGCGTGTCATCAAATCGCGTCCACTTGAGGTCAGGTTGAATTCCACCGGCACCTCAACGATCTCCTTTTCCTGCACTACGGGAGCTTCATCCGCATCGCAACCCACACACAATCCTGCCATGCACAAGAGGCTACTTATCAAATAGAGTATCTGTTTCATCGTTTCTTCTTGATTTGTTAAAACACTTTTACTACAGCACTTGTCTGATCCCGGAAATAGACCTTTACCACATAAATACCCGGTCCAACGGGCAATCGGTATTCGTTGGACTCCGACCGCATCTGACCGGACATTCTTCCATCTACCGTAAAGACATCGCAACGCACCATGGGTTGTTCCGACGAACGCACGATAATGTGGTTGCTGCTCTCTTCCCGATAACAGAACACTTTCGGCTGTGTAGCAACAATCTGCCCGTTACCGGTTGCCACGGATTCGCCACGCAGAGTGAAACGACCGATATTTGTGGTCAATCGTCCCAGCTCAATCCGGTTCGCTTCTCCTGTCAACAAGGGATACATACGGTTGTTCTCCCAATCTTTCAAGATCCAGCCATCATAACCTTCGGGAACCGTTACCGACAAGGTTACATCCGCCGGCTTCTCCAAATAGATACCGAGAGGAATCTCTCCACCATTCTGGCGCTGCTGAATATCCAATGCACGCTGATCCGCTATCGTAAACATAGCAATGGCTGGCTTCACCTCATTTTCCAACAGAACTTCGGCATCCTCGTTTTCCCGATAATGGTCGTTCGCCTTGGAAGAGAAATGAACCAACGCAGCGGCCTGCTTGCTATCCGCCGATGCAACCAAACGAATCGACCGGTTGGCACCGGAAGCCGTCTGTTTTTTCGTCTGTCGGGTCGCATTCTTTGCCTGAATTTCCGGTCCTGTCATCAACATATCTTCCGTAAAGGTTACGGCACACGACTCTACCATATCCGCAGAGCAAGTCACAAAGAAGGACTGCATAGGGGCGATATAAATTGTCGTATCTGATGTTACCGTCAAGATTCCATCTCCATCCAGATTATGGATCAACGAGTTGTTTGTGGCATTCTTCGCATCATATATTTTGACGGAAGAAAGATGCTTATTCGCTTCCAATAGTTTCACTACATTGATATGAGTCATAAACGGATTGCCCACCAAGAATGTCTTGTTCTGGTAAGAGTCGTTCTTAAATCGCATAACAAACGGGAATTTCACCTTCTTGTCATCCTGCTCATAGATAAAGCGGCCGGAATTGTTTCGGTCTTTTATCTGCACACCCGCACTCAGCAGCGTTCCATTCTTGTCGTAATAATGATACTCCGAATGCGCCTTGGGGAAACGGAACGTATATGCTTTATTATTGTCACCCTCTCCGTCTTCGGAAGGTTTCAACGGATGTACCCACACCGACAAGGCATTAAAATCATATTCTCCTCCGCTCACTGTGTTCTTGTCATAAGTAACCGCAAGCCAGTTGAACGGCTTCGTCCAACCCGTTTTCTTTAAATCCACTTTTTCGCCCGGCTTGATAAATGGACGGTTGTTGACATTAATAAGCTGATCCATATAGGTAGCATCCCAAATGCGTTGGTAGATTGTCGGAGTCACTCGGTTTTCCGGATAACTCTTTTCGTCCAACGTAGTAAAATACGCAGGATACTCTTTTCCGTCAGCTGCGATAAACCAATCTCCCGAATAAATTCTTTTCAACGGAGCTGCCACCATATAATAGCGATCCGGAAGCAATTTGATTTCCACCCACGCCTTTTGATAAAACAAATAATGGGTGTTTTTCACCTCGGCTTTCGGCTCAAAATGAATATAGTTACATCCGTTTGAATCTTTCTCTTTCAATATCGGATAAGCCTCTGCTGACTCAGGAATAATCACATTGGTGCAGGTCCAAGGCGAACCATTATCCCAGTTCTCCCATTTGTTCCAGTCGGTGTCGGCCACATTCGTTTTCCAAGTTGTCTCATTCGGATGAACAACAAATTCTAAGATGGCCAATACAAATTCTTCATATTGGATTTCCTCTTCAGTTCCTGCGTCATCTTTTTTGTCTTCTCCGGCATTACCCTCCTTTCCCCTCTTATCATAGATAACCAATTTATATTTCCCGGCCTCTATGCTCTTCGGTACTTTCAACTGGAAAATACCCTCTTGGATAGTAAACGTTTCGGAGAATACGGGAGTCGTGTAGATATCAGCCTCTTGCTTAAAGATTGCTATCTTATAATCTCTTTCCGTTTCTTTCTCATACCTCGTTTTTCCAGATAATATCACCGTATCCTTTTCACAAATATGCGAAGCCGTCTGCAAGTTCACCAATGATCCCGGACAACAATCCGGATCCATACAATCGGGTAATCCATCGCCATCAATATCGCTGCGGAAGAAGAGACCATATAAATTATACCCTTCCAAAGCACTTAGCACTCCGGCAAAAGCAATTCTCACCTCATCATAAGGCATTGTCGGTTGGGAGAAAAGATAACGGCGATCTCCATAACCAATCACATCTAACCCCAAGGTTTTCCAATCCGTAAATTTCTCCTGCTCTTCTCCATTCAGATAAGTGTATATGGTCATCCAAGTGCCTAATCCCGCACCCAAAAGGTATGTTTTATCGTCCAATGCCAATCCCAACTGTTTGCTCTTGTCCACGGTTCGTCCCAGTTTCACACATAAGATAACACCTGTTCCTACTCCCACGCCTGGCGTATAGGTCAATGCTGTACTCATATCGCCGTCCAGCAGTCTGTCTGCATGGAGCAATGAGCCACCCACAGAAGCCGTTTGGAACGGTATCTTTAAATAGAGTGAACCATTCGTTTCTTCCGTGGTAACAATTGAAGCACAACTGTTCGCCAACGGATCCGAACAATTATCATCGGCCGACTCCATAAAACCATAATAGATACGCAAGGTGTTCAAGCCTAAATTCAACACACCGGAAGTCCACAACTGAAACTCGTCAAATACCACATCGGCCGGCACCTTTATGCTATACCGGATCTTTTGGGACGGCTCCGAACCAATCAAGCCCGCACCAATGGTGTTTGTCTCGTCAATCACATGCTCATAAGCGACTTTTCCTTTCCTGAAAAGCCGTATGCGCATAAACTGCAATACATCGGCATCCAAAAAGGTGGAGGCATTCTCCACGATAAATCCCACTCGCTTGTCCCCTTTGATGCCTAAATCAATCGAATCACCACTCACCGTCTTAATACCGATGATACCCATATTGCTGGCCAAGCTCAAACCACTGACATAGGAAGCGTAGTTGTCGTATTTGCCATCCAACACATTGGATTTATTCTTAATGTTGCTGATACTGATCAAACTACCGGTCACGCCATACGAACTTGTAGAAAGTTCATATTTCGACGAATCCTTTTCGTTGATTATTGGTATCCCACAAGAGGTTGTTTTTGCTTGTGTGCCTTTTGTCAAGGTAATGGTTTCCGAGCAGTTAGGCTTAGACGTACAACCTACCGCTGTCGCCTCGAATGTGTACACTCCTTTTGCGCTCAATCCGGTTACTTTGGCTACGCTATCAGTATCAGCTATTTTTACTCCGGCCTTCACTGCCTCAACAGATGGAATGTTTTCTCCACTAAAATGAACGAAGTCCTTTAATTTCCAACGAACTTTCATTTTCGGATTGCTTCTCAGTTCATAAGTCGTCTCGTTTTCACAGATTGTGGCACTCATACTTGGCTGGATGGGGCAATGATGATATACCTCCGGTTTCTCCTTCACGAAACCATAATAGACACCTGTCGCAGTTGCATTAACACCTAAAACAGTACCAGAAGTCAGACGGGCCGAATAAAAAGGTTTCTTGGATATGATGGAAGCTGTGACTTCACCCGCTTTAATCACTCCTAAGCCCAATATGCCGGCACTTATCACCTCTCTCTGAATCTCTTTGTTGTTCTCATCATACAATTTAATAGTAAAATTACCTCCCACATTCAAGCTTAAAAGGCCCTTATCAAAATACTTAAATCCCACTTCCGTACCTGCAGGGAATTCATAATTCGTAGCAATGTGTACATGGAATGCCTCTGCAATGGCTATTACCGGCACTGTTGTCAAAAAATTTGTCGTATCGTCATCAAACAAATAATTGTCAAGCTTCTTATCAGACCATGGCATTCCCTCACTTTTTTTCTTATCTATTTTTATATCCTTATTCAACTCCTTGCCATACTCTGCCAAACCTTTGTGCGTCAGAAGTACCTCTTTCGGATCCCCGACAAAGGCATATTTGATACTTAATTTACTGATAGCTTGCACATTCACACCTCCCGACATCAAATAGATTTCATCGAAATCCTTCGTTGTCGTGATGCTCACATCTACGCATACATTATCACTTCCCGGAAGCTGGATCAGATTTAAGCCCAACCCTCCGGAAGAGGCTTCTTTCACCGCAATCAGTTCCTGCTGCTCTCCGTTCAGATAGGTGGCAATCGAAAACATCTTGATAACATCCAGCGATAACAGGTTTCCATCCTTTGTAGATACCAACGTAAAACCGGCAGTTGTTCCGGCTTTATAGCTGTTTTTGGTATCTTTTACACTCAGAATGGGTAATACGGCTACACCCACCTTAACACCCGTGATTGCCGCACAGTTATCCAGATCGTCATCCGTTATATTCTCTAATTCATTATAGTTAGTTGCCACATTGGCTGCCGCCGAAAATTGGTTCACCATGCAATAGGGGCCGACCAAAGCCTTTCGCTTCGTGATCTCAACCACGGGTTTCACTACGGTCTGTCCCTGTAGGTTGCCAAACAGCGCAAGCAGGCAAAGCAGCCCTATACATCTAATTATATATCGTCTGATTGTATGCATCGTTCATTTATTTCTTACTTATTTTCCAGGCATCTGTTATCTCCAAAACCTCATTACTGGTTACATCCGGATAATTGATACTCAATGTCATTGCGTTCAACTTATCTTTATAGCCGTCAATCTCACCTTTACACAAGATACTGTCGATATCAGCAACCATTGCTCTGTCTGTTTCCACAAAAGGCAAGGCTGTTCGCAGGTTGCAGACGATTCTTGTTGACTTGGTTGCCGCCTTGCTGTTTTCCCCTATCTTCTTCAAGTCTAATTGATTGATGGGGCGATAGGAAACGACATATTTCTCATTTATACCTTGTTCGGTTCGGATAAAGGTCTCTGGCGTGAATATTTCAGTAGCTGTTGGGGCTTCGGCTGTTTGATACCAACAGACTTTGGCAATCTTGTTCATTGTCGGATCTGCCAATCCAATCCATTGGAAGCCCAAATAAGGAACTCCCTCTCGCTCCACGGTCAGATCTGCTTCGATACGCAGGCTCTTCTCCAAACTGGATGTAGGAGCCTTTTCTGACAGGTAATATGTATTCACCCCGGATTGTCCTTCATACTCAATTGTGGCAAACTGACCCGTTTTCCTATTCGCTGATAGTTCGAACAGCTCTCGAATGGCAGCATTGCCGGCAAGATCGTTCAGCATCGTATGAATCAAATGGGTTTGGAATTTGGACAGCGCATTGCTCTCCTCTCCTGATTCCTCTTGGTTGATCTTATCTATAAAGTCTGATCGGCCTTCGTTTTGTATTTTAGTTTGTATCGCATCCAAACGCTTCCAATATGCTCTCATAATGGACCATTTACCATAATGCTCCTTCAACGCCTCTAATAACTTCGTCGTTTCATCCAACACCGGCTGACTCAACTCTTCTCTGTGAGTTGACAAGACCATATTATAGATATCCGGTAAAAAATAGTTCTTGATCGGTTCGGGCAACGTACAAGAGGCAGGAAACGGAATAGAAGAGGCGTTTACCTCGGTACTTTCATTTCCGGGATTCTCATTGGCGCCCTCATCGCCGGGATCTTCTTCGTTTCCTCCTTCACTGGGGTTTTCCTCGCCACCTCCTTCACAGGGATTCACTTCGGTTCCGTCCGCGTCAAGACCTTCTTCCGTTCCTTCGCCCGGCGTTTCTGAGCCGCCCTCTGTCGTGCTTTCTTCCCAAACCGGCAATTGCTCAAACAGGAAGTCGGTGCGTGTCACTAACCGTCGCAACACAACCGGACAATTGTAAGGTTTTTCTCGATCTGCCAGTTGGTCTGAAGAATGAATATCCTGGGTAAAGAGATAGAACATATTCCGGTCGGTAAACGGCTGATAAGGCATTTGCAGATGAACTGAATCAAACACCTCGGTCTTTCGCAAGGGCGACCACAGTGCGCCCGTCTCATCCGTCCACCCACAAATGACAGAGTCGATGTTGGCAACGAAAACCACATGATACGTTTCGTCTTGGAACAAAGTATCTTTCAAGGCTTCCCGCTGTTCCCACGTCATGTTGTCGCGTGTCAAGGGCCAAGTCTCCTCATCCCCAGCCAATCCGGGAATTTCCCGCCGCTTCTCCAAAGATCCTTCCGAATTATATAATAAATAGGTAAGCGAGTTGATACGCACTCCTTTCGCCTGATTCTCATGAATCATACGTGTTGCGACACCCGCTTCAGCTGTGTAATCCACCACAAACTGTCCTGTCGAAATCGTCGATTGGGCTGGATCCGACAGTTCGTTTTCACATCCGGCGCACAGGCATAAGCCCGCCAACAGTCCTACAACCTTTCTCATCGTATAACCTATTTTTATATGTTTAATATCCATTCCATCCATCCCAAGCATCGTCTTCTACATCCACCGTTGCATCGTGGCCATCGGCAAAACCGGCATAACGCACCTCAAAGAGATCTTTCTCCATACCGTTGAACAGGACAATGGTTCTTCGATTCTTCCTGATCATAATATCATCCGGTTCGCCATCCTCTTTACGACCATTCAGCGCATATACTTCAGATGCTCCATTCTTAAAAGAGACCGTAACGGTTGCATTTGTCAACGCTCCGGGAAGCAGGGCAATCGACAAAAGCTGTTTGCTCTTTTGACCCTTATCCTTATCTTCATCCACCTTCCAGATGAAAGACTTTCGTACAACAGGATCGACAACTATCACCGAATCACACGCCTCATCACGGATATAACACTCCTTGTGGGTTTCCACGCTGACCCTGAACTGTGTCACCGCACCTTTGGTCTTTGTGTCGAACTGGTCGGCCGGTTTACCCATATTCAAGACAAGCTGTCCTGTGATACGGCTCATCACCACGTCTTCGCCGGTTGGCATATCTGCATCAATCCAGCGGTCGATAATCTTGCGGTAAATTGCCAGGTCGGAACTGTCCGATTGATTCAAGTCCGATTGATAATCCAATACCGATTGATAGTTCAGCTTGAAGTCATACAGATCCTTAAAGACCTTAAAGGTTTCTTCATTCGGAAACATTTCGCTTCCCATCTGCTTTCCTTCTATATTCGGCACACAGACAAAAGCGAACTTATACCAAATGCCTAACAGATTCTCAAGATGATAGGTTTGTCCCGTCAAATCATAACATGTGTCGCAGTAGAGTTTGACGTCATACCTATCATAGTAATCCGAACCCGAAGTCGTAGGTTTGCCGCTCTCCGGCTTGCGCTCCGCCACATACAGACGGGTAAACTGCTGCTTTGTTATCTCCTTTTGGGCGCCGGTTTCCGTTGTGCGGGTAGCCATACGGAATGAAACCGCGACAGTTTGCTTCTCCTGCGGAATATCCTCTGAGCATCCGGTAAGGAATGCCGCTATTCCGATTCCCATTGCTATATATTTGCGTATCGTCCTGTTCATAACGTTTGCTTCTGCCTTTCCTATTGCTTTTTGTCCATAATCACTTCGTCGTTTTCGTTCCAGCTATCGTCTGTATCAACCTTGCCATCCACGCTGCCCGTGTCAGGACCTCGCCAACCGTTGTAGCGGCGGGCACAGATCACATTGAAGAAGCGGGAGCGCAAATCTACTTTTGCCTTTCCGTTCTTATCCTTGTTGGGCGAAAACAGCACCGACCAGCTTGTGCCCGACGTAACGCCTGCCGGGTCGTTCGTAGAAGGTGTGGAGGAGAAGAAGGTGTAGTATTCTTCCCGCCAATCAACTTTCACCATCCCTTCGAATTCCGAAGGATAATGTTTGGATCCGCCACTGAGATGTCCGGCAATTGCCTGAAGCTCGGTGTAGGTGGGCAGATACCATAAGATTTCGTTATAGTCGATCTTGCCGTTGCCGTTGCGGTCGCGGTTTTTAGCCAACGCATAGCCCAATGCGATATCCGAAGGAATACCATCGGGATAGGCAGGCTTGATGCCGTTCTTGTCGCCCTGCACAGCTGTTTTATACAGCTTACGGGTATTTGCCAGGCCGTTACAGGGTGCTCCATTCTTTCTGGGCCTTGAATAATACAGATCGTCATCGATCAGGTCGTTGATCAGGAAAGACCAATACTGATGGAATCCCCACTGCATATTCTTCTTTTCCAGCACACGCTCCACATAGAATGTGTCCGTCACATGCTTGGCCAGATCGATGCAAAACCGATCGCGTATCACCATCTGTGCCGGATACTGCTTAATCTCGACCACCTTCTCTTTTCCTGCCTGGTTGGTGAAGATCAGCTTACCTACACGTGACTCATAAAAGCCGTTCTCATTAGGACTTTTGAGAGCCGGAATATACTCATCTGTATGGATATAAAAATAGTGCAATCCGGCATCGCCATTCAAGCGGAATGCGGCCTGCTCCCGGCTCGGTTTGGCGCCGGCTTTGCGTGGCTTATACTGGTAGGAAGCAGAGACCTCCAACCAAGGTGTCAAATCAGGATCGGCCACACGCACAGACCATTTGCTGGGCGAATAGAGAAGCGCCTGCGTCACATTGGGATGGGCATCCAGCACCTCATCGAAGTCGCCAAAGACGGTCAATCCTCCAATCGGGTTGGCATCCACACGAGTATCACTCTTGTCGGCGTCGTAGATGCGGATCTGGTAGTTATAGACATGGTTTCGGCAGACATTAAAGTCTTTGTAGTTGTCCGAACCAAGGTACACATAATAGGTCGCATCAATGGGGTTGTCGCCTCCCAATACGTTCTTCTTCGTATAGACTCCTCTAATCTTCAGATAGGTGGCATAGCGGAAACCTGCCTCTCCGGTGTTGACCGTGTAAAGACCATCATTCACGCCCGTGTTTCTCTTGAAAACCTTCTGGGCATCCTTGGCCGATTTGCCATTCTCTTTTCCTTTCTTACCGGCCAATCCGCGCTTGTGAATCTGCTGATAGAAGCGATACATGTCGGGATACCCATACTGGGCCGCTTTGTCAGGCTCTTTACCAATCAGCTCTTTCAGGTTCTCCCAATTGCTCACATCGTCATACACGCGACCCTGTCGGTTCTCGAACATCTTGAATGAGGCTTTGTAAGAGTCTTGTGCTCCAGCCGCACCTTTCACTATCTCAAACTCCAGGCGTTCTCCCTTGTTGAAGAATTGGCCCGAACGGTCGCTCTTGTCTGCCGCAACCACATACGAATAATCGCCGGCGCAGATATCTAATGAATCTAACAAGGCGCGATCCTTATGATGATAACTCCAATCTCCTTCCACACTGTCTGCTCCGCCGCCATCCAGCAGCATACTGCCCTTCGGGATGTTGAAAAGCGTCATTTCGCCAACGGCGAATCGCTCTCCCTGCCGGGTTGGTTCGAAGAAGACCTGGAAGTTGAGCTGAGCCGTCAGGCGTCTAATAGGGACAATGTATTCCTTCTCCAAATGTCCGGTAGAATTCAGTTTCAACGGGATAGAACCGCTCATGATGTGTTTACCGCTATAAGCGCCTTCCTGACTCTTGATTGTGATGTATTTCGTCTTCAACTCGTCCAATGTGATTGATTCACTCTCAATCAACGTTGTTGCTATTATGGAGTCTCCTTCCGACAGGTTACACAAAGCATAGATAGATTGTCCCTCTATGGCTGTCAGGTAGATATTGACCGAACGGTTATCCACCGTCAACTGCTGATAGACTTTGTTGAGCTGTTTTCCCTCTTTGTCAAACACGATGACCAATACACTCTCCAGCGACTCTTCGTCTTTACCTCCATCGGCACGGGTAACAATCACCGGAGCCTCTTCGGTGGAGAAGCGGAATGTAATCATTCCCTCCGTCACACCATCTCCCGGGTTTGCTCCCTCCTTGTCGAAATCGTCTTCGCAAGCGGGCAACAAGGCGAGAAGCATCGTCCATACTATATAATAGATATATCGTTTCATATTGCTAATTGTTTATTGTGCATAACAGGCTTGACGGGCATAAAAGAGATTTTCCTTTCTCTTGTCGTCCCAAGTTGCTTTATTCTTTTTCAGACTATAGATACCGGCCGCCGCTCTCCACTGATTTTGCCACTCGTTAGAGGTCCAGTAGAACTGGTCTTTCTTGATATGGGCCTTCTCTTGGTTGTGATAGGCCGCGAAGAAAGGCAGCAGCTCGTCGCGTGCCGCCAGATACCAAAACGCCTGACCCTCTTCATAGTGGTCTATATCAAGCTCTATGCCGTATGCGCCCAGTCCGCAACGCTGCACGGCGCAATCTTTAAACGACTTATGCCAATGCTTTATCAAGTATTCATAATTCTTCTTTCCATTGCCCCAGGCCGGTGTGATGGGGAACGATTTCCAATAACCCCATCCCATGGTGATGGCCGTGTTTGGGATCTCTTCGCCTGTCACCGGGTCACGCTGTGTTCCAACGTCGAAGCGGCTAAAGCCACGGTAGCCATTATCGTCACTTTCCATCTTTACGATCAGTGCATTGTATTGCGTCACCAGCAAGTCGGTCGAAGCCTCGTCAACCTTATTGCCGTTTTTGTCTTTAGCGGTCAGGCGAAGGATAATCGTACGTGTCTCTTTGCCTTGTTGCCAAGCGGCCACACTTGCGTAATCGTGCATCCTGAGTGCGATGCGCTGTTCGCCACGACCTTCTATTTCTGTCACGAAGTTCCCTTGTTTTTCGTCCCAAAGATCAATCCAGAACTCATCTTCGGCGGCGGAGCCTTCCGCGTTGACCACCTCCAGTTTCCAGTCGCTATACAAGATGGATGCGCTGATGTTAATGTAGTTGTCCGACGAACCCATGCTGTCGAAGATGTAAAAGTCGTCGTCCTCTCCTTCCGGTTCGGTCTTGAACTTATTGCCATCCTTATCCAGCCACGACATCAGTGGGACAATGGGTACGGCTGGAAACTCTACGTGGATACTATCCTGCTTCCACGACTCGGGACTCACGGTTACTTTGGTACCTGCCAGGCTTTCCGGATAGTCGCCCGATGTATTGTCGTTGTCTAATTTGTGCCCGATATGGTAAATCACATTGGGTAAAAGATCATACGCCTTCTGATTTCCCTTCCCTTCGTAGATGGCCGGGAACGATTTAATCAAGGTTGCCGCCACACCGTCATCCGGTCCTTTTCCCTCCACAATATGATTCTCATTGCTAGATGTATCATCATATTCATAGCCCAACAACTCCACCGTTAGTGTAGCGGTAGTGTCTTTATTTTGGATAGGCAGCACATAGGTTCCCATCAAAATGGTGTTGGGCAATTGCTTCCGTTCCTCCAGATGAGCAGTCGGTATCTGATACAAGGGATCGCCTTTATCCGGAGCGGGCGCTTGTGCCTTGAAGTTCATCAAATTAAATTCGCAGAGAGTCCGGCTGATTTCTTTCCCCTCAACCGGCTGACCGAAGTCGTCTTGCGCGGGCTTTCCTCCGTCTGACAATTTCCGCATCAGACTGATTTGTCCGTTTTGGGTCGTATGTAGGCTCAGGCGGACATTGGTGACCCGATAAGGGGTGTTTTCCACATTCAGTTTATAAGGAATATCCGAGAAGTAACAAAGCACACCTGCCACACGGCGACGCAATTCCACCTGCACGACATTCAACCGGTCGGGTGTGAAGTCGAACGCCTGCCAACCGGCAAAAAGCTCCGAATGGGCAATATCGGGCTGGCCATAGGTGATTATATCTTTATCTTGTTTCTCTCCACTTCCTGCTAAGTCATTCTCATAAGCAGAAGGTTTGTCTTTGGGCTCTTTGGCAAAAACGGCTTGGGCTTCAGCCAAAGTAGCACCCTTTTGGGCAAAAGCAGGTTTCTTGTTTGCCTCGTCGTAGGTCAAGCCATACGTTTCGCCCGACGCGTCGTCTAAGCCGACGCATAATATCATATATTTACCGGGAACAAAGAATATCTGTTCCTCTGGCAACTGCAGTTTAAAGGTTTCGGTTTGTGATATTCCCGGTCCATAATTACTGTCCGCTGAGGGATTCCAAGTGGTGTTTTCTTTCTTCAGTAACTGGGAAGATACGACCTTGGTTGTTTTAGGGTCGATTGTGGTTGTGGTTGAATCACCACAATAATACAGAATCGCATAGACGCTTTTCACGTGGTGCAAACTGGCTTGGCTATAGAGATCTGTCTTGGTTTCCAACTGCCCGGTGGTTAACTCCACGACAATCCCCTTCTCGGGAACGGGTTCCTGAGAAATATCTATCGAATCGTCGGAACAACCCGCAAAGAGGCAGGTCAGGAATATCAGGATTAAGAGGCTTATCTGTTTCATCGTGTCGGAAACCTTTCTTACAATTATTTGTTCTTGTCTTTTGTACTAATAGATATCATACATATTCTCATAAGGTGCGTCTGTTGTAGTAGTAAATGACACACCGCCTCATAAGGAGATAGAGACTGTATCAAAACAGTCATTCTGACACAGTCTCTCTATAAAAGCATTATTTAGATAAAGGAGATTATTCAATTTCCATATTGTGGATGAATTCCCACTGATCGTTGATCTTGATAATCAATTCCTGATCTTTATCCAGTGGCTGTGGTTTATCAGGATCTACACCCGGATTAGTCGGAGTATCACCGCTACCACGTTTACCTACCTGATACAGGTGGTTACGATAAACGTTGTAAACCTTATCGCTATCGCCTTTTACTTTATTCTGTGACAACAGATCCAACTTCACATCCCATGCTTTCAATACATCACCGTTTTCAGCCAACAACTGCAATTCGAATGTATTATTGCCGCTATTCTTAATTGTACTGTTTTCGAAAGGAATAACAAAATTACCAGCAAATACAGAACCATCCGCTACAGTAACATTTGTTGAGTTGGAAGCATCCAAAGCATTGTGCCATCCCTTTACATTACCTAACAACTCTGTACCATCTTCAGTTGTTATTAATGCATCATCAGACCATTTTTCGAATGCGTTATTGTCGCCTTTTTCCCAAGTAAACCATTTCTTCAAATCGATTTCATAAACGGTATAAGCCTCTTTTCCATTCTTAAATTTAGCATCAGAAGTTGTTTCAGAATTAAAACCATTTACTACAGATTCAATTCTGCGGTCAACCGGCTGTCCGTAAGTAGCATCATCCAACTGGTCAGACAATGCAGTTGTCAAATCCAAAGCCTTGTTTCTAACAGCAGAAACCAAACGGATCTTAGTAACAGTAGTTCCATTTACAACAGCAGGAATACGGTTGAAATAACCCATCACACCGGCTACCTGACGTTTCAACAATACAGTAGTAGAGAAACCACCTTGAATAGTGAATTCAATCGGAGTAGAAACACCTGAGAAGATTTCACCAGCAGGAGCATTATTTACAATATCAGCTGTCTGCATAAAACCATTACCCGGCTGAGAAGCTACGTTCCAAGTAGTGTTTGCCCACTTCGTAACATTAAACAACTGACTAACATACTTGTCATCTTCTGCTTCATTTCCCAATTCAATCTTAAACGGAGCCGGAGTAGCCTTCAAGTCAGATTCGTCCTGACCTACAGCCAAGATAATGTATTTTGAGTAGTCAGTACCCAATCTATTTTCTCCTGTCAACTTCAGCTCCTTCTTACGACCATATACATAATCATCAGAAGTGTTGTTCCAATTTGAAATAAGAGGTAATTTCTTAACAAACTCATATTGTACTCCGTCACCTTTGATACCAAACACCAACAACTGTACGTCGGTTACCTGCTCAGCTCCCTTGTTAGTTGTACTATACAAAGGACGAGACTTTGTGCTCAACACATCGGTGTCCTGCATGTCCAAAACGATTACCTGATCACCCTGAGCGATTTCCGGCATAGAAGCAGAATCGCCATCATTGCTACAAGAGCTGAATGCCAACAGACCGAACGCTGCAGCAGCTCCTAAGAAATAATTCATTTTCATTACTTTGAATTTTAAGTTAAACATTATTTATTATGAAATAAACTCTTAATCAATCTCCAACGAATGCAACAGTTCCCAGTTGTCGTTGATGAGAACATAGATAGAGAAGCAACAACAACACGGAGCATAGACATAGCGCAACACCGTCAGTTCGTTTCGGCTGATTGTGAGGCCGACAGCCTCCGGAGCCACCCAGTTGTCGCTCTTCGCATTGTCGCCCACATAGAAACGAATATTGAAGAGCGATTCGATCGGTCCGGTTGATGGAGCCAACAGCGTTTTCGTTACAATCTTCTCCGGCTGCTCCCACACGGTCGGGATATGAAACAAGAGCGAACCCGTATAATCGAACCGGCTGTTCACATGTCCCGTAATGGACGAAATCTCCTTCTCGGAATAGCGATAGGCATACGGCATATTCTCTACCGCCACAATCAGCTTACCCTTCACACGCTTCATACCCAAAGTGTAGGCATAATTCATCTCGTTATAGACCAACGTGTCGCTGGCAAGATAGACATCCGCTCCCTCTATCAGGTTGGGATGCAAATCCAGTTCTGCGAAGTTGCCGCCCAGCGATTCCGTCTCCTTCGACAAGTTTCCCCACGCCGTCAGCAGATAGCGTCCGAAAGGAAGCTCTTCCGGTACGGGAATCGTAACCGTCTGACCATCGCCCTCTACCGCTTTCAACGGCTGTTCCACAATCACCTGGCCCGTTTCGGCATCGGTCAACCGATATTGCAAGGAGGAAACATAGCTCGCAAAAGGCAAATCCTCGCGACGGATTTCCTCAAAGCCCAAACGGCTGGCCGCCTTTATATTCGCATAGTTCTTATCTGTAACCTCCAACTGGATGGCCAGCGGCGGACACTTTTCCAGCTCATCGCGGATACATCCGCTAAAGAGCGTCATCGCCAATCCGCCCAGCAGCGTTATCCCATGAAAATATACTCTTCCTCTCATCTTTCCTCTCCTTTCCGGCTGTCAGCAGACAACCATTCATGCTCCAACACCGCCAAATTGTTCTTCCCAATCTCCGAATCCGGATAATAGGCAAGCAGCTTGCGATATACCTCAATCTTCTCCGCCAACGAAGGCATCAGCTCTGCCACACGGAAGAACTCATCTTCGCTGAAAGCATCCGGACGGATGGCATACATCTGTAGCAGCTCCTCATTAGAGACAAAGCTCTTCAAGGTGTAGTTATAGCGATATTCCACTTTGCGGTCGCGCTGCAAATAGTTCTTACAGATGCGATCCCAGCAAGAGAGACGGCGGATTTCACGCTCCTGCACATCATCGTTGTTGCCATCGGCCGGGAAGCGCTTCAAGATTGCCTCCACATCTGCGGCGTTCGGGTCGCCGGCTTCGCGCATCGCCTCCAACACCGGCTGCCATCCTTCGGGACGGACATCGGCCAAAATCAGTTTCTCCACTTTCGGCGCTATGTTCATCCAGCTGAGCAGCCACTGCTTAGCAGCCACGGCTCGCTGATAGGCCAAATTGGTATTGAAGGCAAACGGTCCGTCGGCTGATGCCATTCCAACAATATGTATGGCATGTATGTCTGCCAATGAATCTTCCAAAATAGGGCGCAACGTCTTCTCCATCTTCTCCAGCTCGGCCCGGTTGTTGCCCAGCGAACTGTCTATATTCGAACGGTTGATGACAAACTGCAAAGCAGCCACGCCTTTTCCCTCCATCACCTTCGGACGCATCGCCATCATCGGCTGAATCCAGCGGAGTGAAAAAGTATCCACCGGCTCCGACGGACGGATTTTCGCCACAAACAGCGTATCGACATTTCCGCATGAGAGACAGCCTTCGATAGAAACCAACGCATCCACATAGCCATCTTCCATCCCTTTCGGAACGACTATCGAGGTTTCATAAGGAATCTCCACCTTTTTAGACCAGCGGTCGACACGAAACGCCTTGTCCGAAAGAGTATCGACATAGCCTTCCAACACGCTCTTACGATACAATTTACGGGTATAGACCGGAGCGTCAACAGCCACAGGCTCATACACATCCGCCACTTCGCCCTCGGCTGTTACCAAGCGGGGCATAATAAGCAGACGTCCTCTCTTTGACAAGTAATCCACCGGAACCTGAAACTTCGTCTTCACCGTTCCACGGCTCGAAGGATCCAACGCCACTTCTGCCTCTTTGGGAGAGACAGAGATATGGGAAGTCTTGACCGACGAGCAGCCTCCAAGTAGCCCCACAGAAAAAAGCAGGACTGATATTTTATATGAATTAAGCTTCATGCCGATTAGAATATATAAATCAATGAAAGGGCTGCCTTAGTAGGCCCCAAATAGTTTTTATGCTTGTTTTCACCACATTTCTCGCAATAAATGCGCAGAGACTCTTTATACCATAAGCGGGCATAACCCAGACCGATGGCCGCCTCGAGATTCCAATGAGGCGAGAGAATCCAGTCATACCCATAGGTAAAGCCGCCTCCGGCCAAGTAGCCGTCGTAGCGTTTCTTCTTGAATCCTCCAAAGTATTGCGCTCCATGCAGATGCACGCCGACGAAATGGCCTTCGAACTTCTCGCAGAGCCAATATTTCACCTCCGGCTGAACCAGCCATAAGCGCATCTTCTTATCATCGTTGAATGTCCAAGGATTGTAGGCAGCGGCAAGTTCAAGTGTAACCTTTGGGTCGAGAGTCAGCTCCACTCCCACGTTTGGCGTAGTGGTTGCCCAATACAGTCCATTGGTTTTTAATGCTACATCTTGCGCAGAGACCTGCTGTAAAAAACTGACAACAAAAAACGATATCAGAAATAGAATCTTTAGTCTCATTAATAATTATAGCTTTACTTAGTTGTACGCTTAATCTGCTTCTTCTTTCTTTGTTTAGCTTTGGGGATCGGTTAATCCCATAGCAAGGCATAGACAAACGCCGAAACAAAAACATAATTTTCAACCTCTCGCGAGGCGAACTATGTTTTTGTTTCGACTACAAAATTACAATGGGTCAATAGATTATTTCTAATTTTTCCGCTACTGTTTCTTATCACCGAGCTATGCTTTTTGCTCAAATGATTCCAAAGACTGCGACCTTAATAGCCCGAATCAATCGTCAGACTCTCTCAAATTCATAGGAGTATCTCCCAGATACTTCTTGCAGAAGTTTGTCAGATAATTGGGCGTAAGATTGTATTTGCCGGCAATCTCCTTTACTGTCAAATCTGTTGTTTTCAGATCCATCAACACATTCGCCTTTTTCTTCAACGTCAGCCATTCGCCAACGGGCATGCCAAAGGCTTTCTTGAACTTACGGTTGAAGGTGGCAAAAGGCATATCCATCAGAGTGGCCAGCTCCTGGGCATTCACCTCACAGGTGTAGTGCTCAAACAACAACTCCCGGAACTCAAAATCTTCGCCCGGCTCAAACCTGAACATATAGATAAGATCGTCTTTCTGATAGATGGAACGGATCATCAACAGAATGATATAACGCTTATATTCCAAAAAACGAAGGCCCAACAGATTGCCGCTCATCTCCTTTCGGGTAATGGAAAGCTCCATCATCAGCAACTTCGTTATAGGCAGGATAGGAATACCGCTTTTACTCCGCTGACTCGAAGATTGTGTGCGTGGGGGGGGTAATTCTTTTGTAGCAGGCTTAAGAGAAAGCCCGTTGCTTAGTGCCATTGAGGAGTCGAAATAGCAGAACAGCAAAGTTGTCTCTTCCACGCCTCGCAGACCAACGTAGTCCTTTTCGTGAACGACAAACATATAGCCTTTCTCTACACACTCACTAACACAAACGCCTGTAGTTACACACACCTTTCCTTCCAAGACAAAAACCAGCATGGAATAGTCGATGCGATCGCGTCTCATCAATTCGTCCTTTGTCAGATTAACTATTTGAAACAGTCTTCTTTGGGCTGTTTCATATTTTCCACAAGTTAAATGTTTCATAGCATACTCATCTTTTTCGTCCGGGCTTATTGTATTTTCCGCCCTTTCTTTTCAACTTGTACTCTTTTCTCGCATTCATTTGTTGACAAACAAGTTAGACGGCGTATCATACGTGTAAGCGGCGGCTCTGCTTTTCGTAATCCGGTTTCAACCGTTTATCCCAAACAAACACCTGCCGACTTTGGCGCCTTATAGTTCACTAAATTATGACACACCTAAAAAGCTGCATCAAAAGGATTATTTTTTGACATGGCTCCTTCTAACAAGACGCAAAAATACACTTTTATATATATATAAAGCAAATTATTTATTGAGCAAATAAAATTTATCAAACAAAGCAAATCCCTATTCAACATCGTTATTTATTTTTGTAGAGCTCCTATTTTTCAAAGGATTAACCACACAATTCCCATAACGCGATTTTCACCCAGGGCGCTGCCCTGGGCTAAAAAAACCATTGCCCATGGCATTCGCCACGGGCGCTGTCGCTATGTTGCAGTAAACACCACGGAATCAATATAGGATATTGTGTTATATTTGTATTGAGCGCGCCTCCGTATGGAGGTGCAATTTTTTCTTAGCCCATGGCAACGCCATGGGGCAAAAAAGGAAAAAACGCCCCGAAGAGGGCAAAACTTCACAGCCCAGGGCAACGCCCTGGGCAAGAGTTACATACAGCAAAACGCCCTACAGGGGCAACTATAAAAAACAACGAGATATTAAAGCTGCCTCTTTCAGGGCGAATAGATCATAATCACATCATAGAGGGTGTATCAAATTGAGAAATATTTGATTTGCCCTCTTTTTTATCTTGTCAGGAGTGGAAAATTTTCAAGCAG
>CAKVBA010000036.1 GCA_934725305.1 uncultured Parabacteroides sp.
TAGGTGACGCAAAGATACAAAATATTGTTTGTCAAATAGTTGTAAAATACATGTTTTTTGAGTGACGAAGTCAGGAATTACATACGATGCTTTCAATTTCTGCTTTCATATCTGTGATGTTTTGGTGATTGTTGCTTATGCTGTCGCTCTCATTCTCTGTCTTATCAATTTGCGGTTGGCATTAACAAGTCTCACGATTTGGTTGTGATATTCCGTATTCTTATTGCACACGCCACGACTTTGCACCACTTTAAGCGTGTCCAGATTGACTTCAATCGTTTCTATCCGTCTGCCCTCAATGGTTGCCGAAAGTATCAGCGAGTTTTCTTTGAGGTAGTACTCGTTGGAGAATACGCAATGGTGCATTGCCGTTCCCTCCTCCAAATGCTCCTGCACACTCTCCAATACGTGGACTTGGATTGTACCGTCCGTGAAACGGATACCGAAGAACTTGGATTTAAGTTCTTGGAAACGTTCCTCGTCCTCCATCGCTTTTTTGCGTTTCTTCTCAATTTCCTCCTTTTCTCTCTGTTTACGAAGTTCGCTTTGTCTGCGGTCGTGTTCCCGATATAGGTCGGAGGGGCAAACATACTTCGGGCTGTGTATGTCCTTGCCCAATCTGCGGAGCATATCCACATAGTCGCACCATATAGAAATGTCCTCTATGTCATAGCCGTTGCGAGTGGTTACCTTATAGGACTGCCAACAAGTGTCAAATGTCCTTGAATTGTTGAGGAAGTATTTCAAATGCTCGGTTCTGCCTGCTTTCATCAATGTTTCCGCACGGCTGTCGGACAATAGGGCAGGAATGAGAACGGTTGGTGCGATGTCGTGAAAATTATTCTCAAATCCATTCCTGCGGAATGTGTCCGTAACCTTAAACTTGGGATATATCTGTGAGTACGATATATGGCGGTAGGCTTCGTTATCGTTGCGTACTGCCATTGGCGAACAGAAAGAAAAGGTGTCAATGTATCTCCCTAATGTTCGTTGAACGGCTATCACTAATTGCCGTCCTTGTGCGTTCCACCAATACTGACCGATTTCTATAACATAGGGCATTGCCTTGCAGCCTTTCTCCATTTCCACAGAAAGGAGAAACATTCTTAGTACTTGGTACTCTCCGCAAGCGGTAAGTATCGTAAAGTACTGCTTCTGCCTAATCTTGCGTTCAAAGGTTTCCCTGACCTGCAACCTTACCCTGCAATGAGGGCAGGTGCAAGTGTCCGTTGGCTTTTCCATTATCCAACTATGCCCACAATCCATACAGGTTGTGCGACCTTTGGGCAGTCGGTAGGCGAAGTGGTCTATACACTCAAGGAATGCCCATTTGCTCTGTGTCTTGGTTATCGGGCGAAGGTGCTTGCTCTCGGCAAGTACTGCTTTCTCGAACTTATTTCTCGGTTTCATAACCTATCCTCCTTAATTAGTTGTTGCGAAATACATAGCCGCCCTTATACCAAAAGTCCGTACAGAAAAGGTCATCGGCATATTTGGAGAAGTCAAAGTATATCAGTGCAAAATCGGGTAATTCATTCTCCATTTTTGCGAGTTCCTCTGCAAAATCTTCCCTGCTTGCATAACTTCCGATATAGTCAGATTGGAAAGATTTTACAAGGCTGTAAGCGTCTTGTGTGAGTTGGGCATTGTTGCCGTCCACCCACACCCAAAAGGCTTCTCTCTCCGTGTCGTTCAGTCTGTCCAACTCGTCCCGAAGTTCAAAGACGTTTTCCTCCAAATGTCCTTCGTCTATCAGACAATCGGGGATTTCCTCCCACGCTTGGAACATATATTCAGGGTTCTCCTCGTCCTCGTGTATCTCGGCACAACGCTCCATAAAGTCGTCCAAATCGTAGAAGTCCGAAAGTTCCACCCATTCGCCCTGCAATGAGCCGTTGTTGTACTTGGCATAAGTACCTACATAAATCCGTGCTTCGTTCAAATCCATTGCTTCCATATCCTTTTCTGTTTAGTAGGGTTAAAACTCGAATAATGAGGGTTGGAGGTGCTGTTCCTTCTGCTTTTCCACTTTTGGTTTCTTGGCGGTCAGTTTGCGGTATTCCTCCGCTTGGTATCGCTCGATAGCCTTTCTCCGTGCTTCTGCTTTTTCTTCCTCTGTAAGTTCGATAGTATGGTTTACCACGACTTGGCAGTTGATGGACTTGCCCATCTCAATGTTATCCTCATCGTAGTAGTGAACGGCAAGGGAATATACCTCCTCATCGGACAGACCTGCACACCCCATTCTTTGGACTTCCGTCAAGATGTAGGTAATGCACTCGTCTATACTCTTGTTCTCTTTGCGGAAACTCTCCGCAAAGAGTTCATCGTATGATGCTCTCGTTTCCAAATAGTTTTGGATAACGTCCTTGAAATGTTCTGTACCTTTCATTGTCTTATATAGTTAGATGGTTGCTAAAATGATTTCTTGGATATGAATGGGTTCGACCTCTGAAAAGAGATAGGAGAAAAATTCCTTTCTGTCCTTTCGTTTGAGTTCCTTGAATAGTTCCCCAAAAGCGGAGATATTTCCGTTGAGGTAAACCGATACCATATACTCGAAGATGTTGTCCACCTCGTAGTATCTGCATTGCTGTGCGATAGTTTAGCTTCTTCTTTTCATATATCTGTCTGTTTTAAGAAATGAGTAACCAAAGTATTGCCCCGATAATGAGGGCATAAGCCAGAATGTAAACTGCGATGGTAAGGAGTAGCCGAATGAGGAGTTTTACTGCACATATCCCTGCCAGCCAAAGCCAGACGCTTCCGCCACAAAGGAGAGAGCCTGCGAGTGCAAGCACCATCCAAATTGCTATTTTGTATCTCAGTTTCATCTTGTCTGATTTTTTTGATTTTATGCGGATTCCAGAGGTGAGGGAGTTGAGTTTCCATTTTTCATTTTCTCTGTCCTAGTGTTTCCGACATTTTTTTTGCGTCTTTCCGTCGGGTCGATCGTTTTCGTTTCAGAGGCGTAAAAAGGTAGGGCTTAGGACAAACAAGGTTTACGGCGAGAATACTACCTGCAATGAAATGGAAGTGTGGAGATTGTCGCCGTAACGGCTTGCCGCCTCGACCTTTTTTGTCCGTGAAAGCCCGGAACTACCTTTGCCGCTGACAACGAACAACCGATCCCGATGCGAATACATAGGAGAGAATGTGGAGAGGAACACCGCAGAGGACAGAGCGAAAAGATGAAAGGCAGTCTTCACAAGTAAGACTGCTACAATAATGAGTAATAAGACGAAAAAATAAACTCAGCTATCTGAATAAAGAGCCGTCAGAAAAGAAAAACGGAGAAAGTTTCGTCTTTCTCCGTAGATAATATTACCTTTGCAATAGGTTATTCGAGTTATGCAAAGCGTTGTATATCATTGCAGAAGATGGGTCGCTAAATCATTACCTACTGCATTTCATAACTCATAAGGCTGTTCATAGCCAATTACTTAGCCCTAAATGATAGATTTTTTGTAAAAGTCTATAGCCTTTTTTCCAAAAGCTCTATAAGCTATTGAAAAATAGCCTATAACCCACTTTTTTAGAGTGTTTGGAGCGAGACTGATCGTCTGTCAAGTCCGGCGAAGTTGCCCATTGTTTCTGCCGGATTCGTTACCGCTTTTAGCAAATAATAATCTAAATAAAAAATACAACAACTATCTCTCGACGCATATTTAATTCAGACAACAGACTATTCATTTATATGCTGACAAGAGCTGGAAAGAATAAAAATATTCAGCGGCTTTACTTTTTCCGTTCTAATGACCGTATTGGAATTATGACACAAACCAAAAAGGGCTGTACCAAAACAATCCTTTCGATACAGCCCTCATACTCTTATTTAACCAAAGATCTTACTCTTCACCTGCAACATCATCTTCCTTCATGTTGTGGAATACGTTCTGAACATCATCATCCTCTTCAAGCTTTTCGATCAGCTTTTCGATAGATTCACGCTGTTCCGGAGTAACCTCCTTCAAGTCATTCGGAATACGAACGAATTCACTACTTGTGATTTCATAACCGCTTTCTTCCAAATACTTCTGGATGGCAGCATTCTGAGCAAACTCACCATACAGAATGATCTCATTGCTTTCATCATCTACATCCAACTCATCAACACCGTAGTCGATCAATTCCAGTTCCAAGTCATCCAAGGTAATGTCTTCTCTCTTCGCAATGTGGAATACACACTTATGTTCGAACAAGAACTCCAAGCTACCCGTTGTACCCAAAGAACCACCGTTTTTATTGAAATAACTACGTACGTTAGCAACTGTACGTGTTGTATTGTCTGTTGCAGTCTCAACAAAGATTGCAATACCGAAAGGACCATAACCTTCGTAGTTCATTTCCTTATAATCGGTAAAATCTTTTGATACAGCACGCTTGATGGCACGTTCAACATTTTCCTTCGGCATGTTCTCCTTCTTTGCTGTCTGCATCAGCACACGCAAACGAGGGTTGTTTTCTGGTTCCGGGCCACCTTGTTTTGCACAGATTGTGATTTCCTTGCCCAACTTAGTAAACACACGGGCCATATTACCCCAACGCTTAAACTTTCTTGCTTTACGAAACTCAAACGCTCTTCCCATATTATATTCTAGATTTTATATTTAACAATTTACTTTTCTTATCTCAGCTGTGCACCCAGTTTCTGTTCCAAATTGGTCTGAATCTTCTTCATGATTGCATCAATCTGCTTATCATTCAGAGTCTTTGTCTCATCCTGCAGATAGAAACTAACTGCGTATGACTTCTTGCCTGCCGGCAGATTCTTGCCTTCATAAACGTCGAACAATGAAACCTCTTTCAACAGCTTGCGCTCACTGTCTGAAGCAATCTTCTCGATCTCTGCAAACTTAACGCTCTTGTCAATCAACAAAGCCAAGTCACGTTTTACGGCCGGGAACTTAGAAATCTCAGAGAATGTCACCTTGTTCTTCTTTGTCTCTTTCATCAACAATGTCCAAGACAATTCTGCATAGTAAACTTCGAAATCGATATCCATAGCCTTACAGATCTTGTGGTTTACGATACCCAATGTACCCAACTGACGGCCCGAAGTTGTTGTGATGCTCAAACCGGCATCATACAGATCGTTGCTCAAGTTGCCAAAGATAATCTTCTTGTCATTGACACCCAAACGATGCAGAACATTCTCAACGTAAGCCTTCAGCTCATAAACTGTAGATTTTTCATTAGCATGTGCCCAGTTGTTTTCAACACGGTTACCACATACCCACAACGCCAAGCGATAGTCTTCGCTGAATGCAGAAAGAGTTTCATCTTCCTTCTTGTTATCTACATTATAATCGTAACAGTTACCGAATTCAAAGAAACGGATGTTGCCATTTTTACGCTTTGCATTGTGCTCGATGCTTTCCAATCCACCGAACAACAGAGACTGACGCATGCAGTTCAGGTCGGCACTCAACGGGTTCATCAACATGACACAGTGAGCAGCCGGATAGGTTGACAAGCCGTCATAATAAGCTGAACGAGTTAAAGAGTTGTTCAAAATCTCATTGAAGCCATAACCACACAACTGTTCAGAAACCAAATGTTGTAATTCATTGCTGCGGTCTGTCGGAGTCTTATAGCTCAAGTTTGACTTTACGCTATCACTGAACTCTACATTATTATATCCATAGATACGCAGGATGTCTTCAATCACATCCACATCGCGCTGTACGTCGATACGATAAACCGGAACATGCAAAGTAAGACCTTCTGCTGTTTCTGAAACGATTTTCATCTCCAAGCTTTCGAGGATGCTCTTTACCGTCTCAACCGGAATCACCTTTCCGATCAAAGTATTAATCTTGTTGTAAGTAACTTCAACAGTATAAGGTTCAACCACTTTCGGATAAACATCCTGGATTTCACCGGTAATCTTACCACCGGCCAATTCCTGAATCAATAAAGCAGCACGTTTCAACACATAGATTGTATTGTTAGCATCCAAACCACGCTCGAAGCGGAATGACGCATCGGTATTCAAACCGAAACGACGAGCTGTCTTACGGATCCATGTCGGATGGAAACAAGCTGATTCCAAAAATACATCTGTTGTCTGTTCGGTTACACCTGAATCCAAACCTCCGAACACACCACCGATACACATAGCCTCTTCGGCATTACAGATCATCAAGTCACGCTCTGTCAAAGTGCGCTCTACACCATCCAATGTCACGAACTTAGTGTCTTCGGGCTGAGTCTTGACAATCACCTTATTGCCCTTCACCTTGTTTGCATCGAATGAGTGCAAAGGCTGACCCATTTCATGCAACACAAAGTTGGTTACGTCCACTACATTATTAATAGGACGCAAGCCGATAATATTCAAACGATTCTGCAACCATTCCGGACTCTCTTTTACAGTTACGCCCTTGATTGTCACACCTGAATAGCGCAAGCAAGCCTCTGTATTTTCCACTTCTACCGAAATAGCATGAGTTGCATCATCAATCTTGAAGGCATCAACTGACGGCATTGTCAGATGTGCAGGACGACCCATCTGCTTCAGATAAGCAGCCAGGTCACGAGCCACACCATAGTGAGAAGTAGCATCCACACGATTCGGTGTGATGTCAACCTCCAACACATAGTCACTCTTTACATTATAGTAATCTTTGGCCAATGTGCCTACAGGAGTATCTTGAGGAAGCACGATGATGCCTGCATGGTCTGTGCCAACGCCAATTTCATCTTCTGCACAGATCATACCATTTGATTCAACACCACGCAGCTTTGAACGCTTAATAGTAAAGCATTCATCTCCGTCATACAGCTTAGTGCCATTGACAGCAACCACCACTTTCTGTCCGGCAGCCACGTTCGGCGCACCACACACAATCTGCAACGGAGCTTCGCCCCCAACATTTACGGTTGTAACATGAAGATGGTCCGAATTAGGATGTTCTACACAAGTCAGGACTTCACCGATAACCAAGCCTTCCAATCCGCCCTTAATGGTTTGAACTTCTTCCACACTACCCGTTTCCAAACCGATAGATGTTAATGCATCAGCTACTTCATTAGGCTGTAAGTCAAAATCGAGATAATCTTTCAGCCAATTGTAAGATATATTCATTGCTATAAAATTTATTCCAGTAAAGAGACGGCCCGTTTCGGTCGCCATCATTTTGACATGCAAAATTACAAATAATAATCCAAACCGAAAAAAAGTTTATTTTAAATATTTTCTTGACCAAGAACGAAAGTAAACGTACTTTTGCAACTGTAATAACAAAACAATACAAAAACAACAAAAGGCTTTCGAAGACTTATGCGTATAGATATACTTACCGTACTTCCTGAAATGATTGATGGAATGATTAACTGTTCTATTCTTAAACGTGCACAAGACAAACAGTTAGCAGAGATTCATCTACACAACTTAAGAGACTACACCACCAACAAATGGCGTCGTGTTGACGACTATCCTTTCGGTGGCGAAGCCGGCATGGTGATGCAGATTGAACCGATTGACCGTGCCATTTCTGCGTTAAAGGCCGAACGTTCGTATGATGAAGTAATCTATACTTCGCCCGATGGAGAAACATTCAACCAGCCTATGGCCAACAGCATGTCGATGCTCAACAATATCATTATCTTGTGTGGCCACTACAAAGGTATCGACTATCGTATCCGCGAGCATCTGATCACAAAAGAGATTTCGGTGGGCGACTATGTGCTGACAGGAGGCGAACTGGCTGCTGCCATCATTGCCGACGCTGTGGTTCGCCTGATTCCGGGTGTGATCGGCGACGAGCAAAGTGCTTTATCCGATTCATTCCAAGACGACCTGCTGGCTCCACCGGTTTACACAAGACCGGCAGAATATAAAGGTTGGAAGGTTCCTGATGTGTTATTGTCGGGCCATCAGCGTAAGATTGAAGAATGGCGTCTGCAACAAGCCCAAGAACGCACAGCTCGTCTGCGTCCGGACTTGCTGAAATAAGCGTGTTTTCCAGATAGCCCACTTGACCAAAATAGAATAGGCACTCCGTCTGGAATTGGGTAACTACTCCGTTGAGAAAGGATAGGCACTCCGTTTGGAAAGGATAGCACGGTGTGTCAGTTTGCAATTTATGACACACCACCGCCGTTTCTCAACTCAATTCGGTCATCAGACTCTTTGCCGGACCTTCATCACGAAGCCGGCTCAAAGTTATATTCAAAGGTATAGGCATATACATTCTTCACATCGCCATTCGCCTCATGACGCACTTCGCGAATAATCATTCCCGTCAGATAATCACTCAACGTAGCGATATATTCAAAGGTATATTCCACCTGTTTCTGATTCACCTCGGGAATCGTATAGCTATAGGCCGATGTAGGCATATTCCGGCTGAGTGTTCCCATGGAGAAATTCAACGGAGAAAATGAGTCAAACTGGGTTGGATCAAAAGTGCCACAGACAAAGAAGGGGAAATTAACCGGACGAGTCATAAAACTTTCATACTGATAGGCCATCACTCGTTTGTCTTTCGTGAACGAGATCATATTCCCGTTATTGTCCCAATCATATTTCTCATCCTGCGGATAATTCATCTCGCTATATCCTTTTCCTCCTTCTTTCGGCCATTTCATCTTCAGGTCAGCATAAGCCAACTTATTATGATTATAACGGTAAGAATAGACATCGCTGGTATATTCAGCGGTCGGATCATATATATTCTTCTGCCAAACCGATTTGTTCACAATCACATTGCCGCTGTAGGTATAGTCGATGCGCACCACTGACGGATCTCCAATCACATTCAATACATGCTGCACCCGCACAAACTGCCATGTCTCCGATTGATTCATCTGTATGGAAGAGATTTCACCCTCGGGCGTATAGGCGATATCAACCGTAAACAACGGCGTATGCTCATTCTTCACACAGGTAATCTTAGTCAATTTATTCAATGGTTTCACGTAAGGCTCATCATCTCCACACGAAGAAAAGACAACAGACAAACCCACTAACATCATAAACAAATACGCTCTCATCTTCTTTAATCATTTAACTTTGTCAGATACAAATATAGACGATTTGAATGAATAACGGTAATGCTAACGATATTTATAGTTTATTAATTGAAGAACAAACCTGAAAAACGTAGTTTTGCACTCTGTATAAACAGCTATAAATCAATAAAGACAAACCAATACACAGATAAAATCATGAGACAAAATAAGATTGCCATCCAAATAGATGCCGACCTTTGTATCCGCTGCGGCAAATGTGCCCGAGTATGTCCGGCCAATGTACTCATACAAGAGAAGGCCCAAGAGCCCATTGTTGTCAGAAAAGCAGAACACTGTATATCATGTGCGCACTGCGTGGATGTCTGTTCGAAAGAGGCAATTCAGCACAGCGAATTCCCGGCAGAAAAGATTCATCCTATCGATTACAGCCAAATGCCAACTTCGGACCAGCTGATGTGGCTATTGAAAGCACGCCGTTCCAACCGCACACTGACCTCAAAGCCCATTCCGACCGAGATATTGGATAAGATTATTGAAGCGGGCTATTATGCTCCCACGGCCACCAACTCACAGCTGCTCTCCTTTACGCTGGTCACTCAGCCCGAAAAACTCAAAGAGGTTGCAGACTTCACGATTGGTGTATTCGATTCCATCGCCAAGACGCTGCTCAATCCGATTGTCAAATGTTTCCTCAAGCCTTTCATGAAGGATCTGTATGCCTATGTGCCGGCCTTCAAGAAGATGAAACGCGACCACCAAGAGGGCAAAGATCCCATTTTACGAAAGGCAACAGCCCTGTTGTTTATCCATACGCCCAAGTCGTACCGCTTTGGTGCCGAAGATGCCAATCTGGCCTATCAAAACGCCTCTCTTATGGCTCAGTCTTTGGGTATAAGTCAGATCTATATGGGTTTTGTACTGACGGCAACGAAGCAGGACAAGAGAAGGCGCTTGGAACAAATGTTGGGTATTGACGGCAAAATACATGCCGTAATGGCGTTAGGTATTCCCAGCTTCCAGTATCCCAACTATGCCGACCGCAAAGAGCTCCGTGTGAATAAAATAAAATAAATATCCCAAGTGCAAGTTACGTTATAACCCAAAAGATTCTATATATTTGCCAATTAAAAACACATTGTATCAACAATTCTAAAGTTAACGACATGAAAAAGTATCTAACATTGGCAGCTTCAGCCCTTATGCTGGCTGCTTGTAGCGAAAAACCGAGTTACGAAATCGCAGGTACAGTATCTGCTGATGCAAACGGAAAGTATGTCTATCTGTACAATTTCCCCTACTCTGAAGAAGCAACAGCCTTAGACAGCGCATTGGTTCAGAACGGAGCATTCAGCTTAAAAGGCGTAACCGCTGCACCGGAACTGTGTGTATTAGTCAATCCGATTGCCGAAGGAAAAGCATCAAGAGTTGCCTTCATTCTGGAAAACGCCAAACTGACAGCCAACTTAGGAGAAGAATCAAGTGTAACCGGATCAGTAGAAAACGACCAGTACAATAAATTGTATCAAGACTTGAAACAGCTCTATGCTCAGACAAAAGAACTGGCAGCCGACATGAAGTCTGAAGATGCAGACGTTGTTGCCGCTGCTGAAAAGAAATACGAAGCCATAGAAAAAGAGGCTACAGCTATGTCAAAAGCCTATATCGAAGCAAACCCAAGCAGCAAGCTGGCAGCTTTAGTATTCTCAGACAACCGCTACAACCTGACAGAAGAAGAACAGAATGAAATCTTGGCCAAAGTAGATGAAAACTTCAAATCGGTTCCGGGCATCGACAAGATGATCAAACACCTTGAAGTATTGAGCAACTCAGCCATTGGTAAAAAGTTTATCGACTTTGAAATGGCAGACGCAAAGGGCAAAACACACAAGTTGTCAGAATATGTTGGCAATGGCAAAGTGGTATTAATCGATTTCTGGGCAAGCTGGTGTTCTCCTTGCCGCCGCGAAATGCCAAACCTGGTTAAGGCTTATAAAGAATACAAAGGAAAAGGATTTGACATCATCGGTATCTCACTCGACAACAAGGCTGACGCATGGGAAAAAGGCGTGAAAGACTTGGGAATCACATGGGCACAGTTGTCAGACTTGCAGGGCTGGAAAAACAGCGGAGCTGCTCTTTATGGCGTAAACAGCATTCCTCACACAATCTTAGTTGACAAAGACGGAACCATCCTGGCCAAGAACCTTCACGGAGAAGCACTGGATGCCAAATTAAAAGAAGTGCTGAAATAATAGTTGCCTGTTGCAAGGCTAAATTTAAAACTCTATCTTTGTGCTGTATTTTAAGAAACTCTCTTATTAAACAGGAAATAGCAAAGGTTTTTTATTATCACTTTAATATAATAAATTAGCGATTATGATTTATTCACATGAAGTTCAACACATGTGTGTTGTGAAAAAAGGAGCTAACCACCAGTGTGCTCCAATTCCAGAAGAAGGAAAGTGGGTTAGAGCAACTCAAATCTCTGACATCTCTGGTTTGACTCACGGTATCGGTTGGTGTGCGCCAAAACAAGGAGGCTGTAAACTGACACTTAATGTTAAAGAAGGTATTATTCAGGAAGCACTTGTAGAAACAATCGGTTGTTCAGGTATGACTCACTCTGCAGCTATGGCTTCAGAAATTCTTCCGGGCAAGACTTTGTTGGAAGCTTTGAACACTGACCTTGTTTGTGATGCTATCAATACAGCAATGCGCGAATTGTTCCTTCAGATCGTTTACGGTCGCACACAGTCTGCTTTCTCAGAAGGTGGTCTGCCTGTAGGCGCTGGTCTGGAAGACTTGGGTAAAGGTTTGCGTAGCCAGGTTGGTACTATGTTTGGTACTTTGGCAAAAGGTCCTCGTTACTTGGAAATGGCAGAAGGCTATTGTACTCGTATGGCTTTGGACGCTGACAACGAAGTGATCGGTTACGAATTTGTTCACCTGGGCAAGTTCATGGATATGGTAAAGAAGGGTATGGATGCTAACGAAGCACTGGAAAAAGCAAAAGGCTCTTACGGTCGTTTCAAAGAAGCTGTAAAATATATCGATCCTCGTAATGAATAAGAAAACACTGACACGCATCTTATGCGGGCTGATTGCAATAACCACAATAGCTACCGTTATTGCCTACTTCGTCATTAAACCGGACAAACCGTGGATGGCATTTTATGTGGCCTGCTGTGGTGGTGTGCTTGTTTTCAACTTTCTGATATCTTTATTCCTGGTAAATAAGAATTTTAAAAAGTAAAAAAATATGGCTTTATTTGAAAGTTATGACCGCCGTATCGATCATATCAACGCGGTTCTAAAAGAATATGGTATCAACGGCATCGAAGATGCAAAAGCTATCTGCGACGCTAAAGGTATCGACCCTTATACAATGTGTAAGGAAACACAACCTATCTGTTTCGAAAATGCATGTTGGGCTTACGTTGTAGGTGCAGCTATCGCTATCAAGAAAGGTTGCACATGTGCTGCTGACGCTGCTGAAGCTATCGGTATCGGTTTGCAGGCATTCTGTATTGCTGGTTCTGTTGCTGACGACCGTAAGGTTGGTATCGGTCACGGTAACTTGGCTGCTCGTTTGCTTCGCGAAGAGACAAAATGTTTCGCTTTCTTGGCTGGTCACGAATCTTTCGCTGCTGCTGAAGGTGCTATCAAGATCGCTGAAATGGCAAACAAAGTTCGTAAAGAACCGTTGCGTGTTATCTTGAACGGTTTGGGTAAAGACGCTGCTATGATCATCTCTCGTATCAATGGCTTTACTTATGTTCAGACTCAGTTCGACTATATGACAGGCGAAGTGAATGTTGTTAACGAAAAGGCTTATTCTGATGGCTTGCGCTCAAAGGTAAGATGCTACGGTGTTGACGACGTTCGCGAAGGTGTTGCTGTTATGTGGAAGGAAGATGTAGATGTTTCTATCACTGGTAACTCTACAAACCCGACTCGCTTCCAGCACCCGGTTGCCGGTACTTATAAGAAAGAACGCGTATTGGCAGGCAAACCTTACTTCTCAGTAGCTTCTGGTGGTGGTACAGGTCGTACATTGCACCCAGATAACATGGCTGCTGGTCCTGCTTCTTACGGTATGACCGACACAATGGGTCGTATGCACTCAGACGCTCAGTTCGCCGGTTCTTCTTCTGTACCTGCTCACGTAGAAATGATGGGCTTCTTGGGTATGGGTAACAACCCGATGGTAGGTGCAACTGTTGCTGTTGCCGTTGCTATCGAAGAAGCTATGAAGAAGTAATCTTAGTTATTACTGATATATAAACTCCTGTAGCCGCTATGGTTGCAGGAGTTTTTTATTTATAAATGCCATTTAAACACCGTTAGAATACCGTTCAAAAAGAAAGATGCCGAGCTTTTTCCAAAAATTCTAAAAGAAACTACCATCTATACCCCCATTCACTAAAACGTTACAATTAAAGCATTGGTAATTAAAAGAGGAATGATTATCTTTGTCTTAAACTCATAATCAAACAAATTATGGAATATATTAATGAATTTCACAAAGAATGGATAGAGCGCACTCGCCAATCTATAACCTCTTGGAGCAAGCAGCCTGCATCGCCAGAAGAAGTAAAGAAGCAGCAGGAGAAACTGAATCAACAGAGGGCTATAAGAGAAAGCAAACAGAAGAACTGATAAAGTTTGCCAATGACAATGGTCTATGGATTGACTTATCACACCTCAACATTACTTATATGGATAGAGGTGGTGAGAATGAAGTGTTCCATGATGGTAATGTGTCTGTTGTAAAATTAAACAACTTTGAGTACGCAGGGGATGATTTAGAGAACTTCTTCATCCGTATTGCTGCACATAACAAGTTCTTTGGTAATGTGCCTTATCAAATGATAGGCTTCGCTTACAACAGCCAACAAAAATTTTGTGCAGTCCTCGTACAACCTTATATATTAGCTGAACGGGAAGCTACGGAAGACGAGATAGCTACCTATATGCAAGCATTAGGCTTTGAAATGGACTATTACGACGAATACCACAATTCGGATTATGTAGTATTTGATGCAGCTCCCAATAATGTACTTTATGGCATAGACGGAGATTTATACTTCATTGACACGCAGATTAGATTACGGTCTTAACTCCATTAGGAGTACTCTCATCTAAAGGGTAACGCATAGGCTTTTGCCCATGATGCAGCCCTTTTTGATAATTCGTTCTTTTATTTACTAACAAGGAGTTTACCCATTGCTATTATAGCATTGATTAATAACAGTTTGCAAAGACTTACATGGCTGCTGGTCCTGTTTCTTACGGTATGACTGACACAATGGGTCGTATGCACTCAGACGCTCAGTTCGCCGGTTCTTCTTCTGTACCTGCTCACGTAGAAATGATGGGCTTCTTGGGTATGGGTAACAACCCGATGGTAGGTGCAACAATCAGAATTGTTCCCTTTTTAAATACCATTTAAACGCTGTTAGAATACCGTTCAAAAAGAAAGATGCCGAGCTTTTTCCAAAAAGGGTGCGCCCTTTTTCCAAAAAGATGCCGAGCTTTTCCAAAAACGAAGTCACCAACCTTTTCAAACGAACTTGCCAGCCATACTTGACTATACGAATTTTGCCAATGAGTGATAATGCTGAACTTGCTTTAGTAAAGCTCTTGGAACTGTTCAACCATAGCTCTGTTGCCATTACTAAAAGACACTTGGGATTAAAGCAGGAAGAGATATTGCAAATTTAAAGAAGATATTCAAGGCATAGGCAATTTGATATCTACATGGATTTAGAGAATTCAGATGTAGTTCTGCTTAAATATTTCACACAGAATATGTTTAATGGCATGATAATTACTATTTGTCCTCACTTTATGCTGACTGATTTAAAACCTTTCGCTATCTTTGCACTAATTCCAATGAACTAATGAGGTAGGAAGTTGGAAGGACATATTTAACGAAAGGTGTTATTGAAATTATCTTCTACATTCAAACTTCGCAACTTTGATTATTCCGTGAAGATGATAGCAATAGCACCCGCATCATTTGATATATACTTATCTGTGAGGATAAATTATATACAAAACTGGTGTGGGTTGCTGTTGCTTTATCCACGGAATAGGTAATGCGAAGACCTGAATGTAGGATAAAGCAAATACAGTTCCCACACCTTTTTTATTTGTTAATCTTTCCAGAGGGAACAAGGGAGAATATATAGTAACATTATGGGATTATTTAATTTTTTTGATTCAACAGCCAGAAAAAGAGAGAAATACAAAATGCTGTTTTTAAATTAAGTGCTGGTTTATCACAGATTGAGGAAGAAATGAAAAGCAATAACAACCAAATAACTCCTTTTGCAAAAGCGATTTTGTCATCTTTATCTGTAGAATCACGTAATCTACATAATTTGCTCTCTCCAAATGGGAGAACAGATTGGAATTTAGCAAACCAAATGGTAAAACTATCTGATGGTAAAGAGACTACAGTTCATTTATTTTGCTCAAGTTTATACCATAAAGGAATTAACTTATATGAACAAACAGGTATAAATATTGCTTTTAGTTTATAATGTAGATTTCATATTAGAGTCAACAATAAAAATATTACACAGATGAAAACTTTAGGATGGATCATAATAATCATTGGTGGATTATCTGTTATTGCAAGTGGTATACCATATTCTTTTGAAGGTATATGTGCTCTTTTGACACCTATAATAATAGGTCTGATACTTATTTCTAAAGGGGGAAAAAGTAAATAATAGTCTTGTAGGATCAAATTAACAACAAAAGGAAGTAAATAATTATGGGATTTTTTTCAAAAAGTCAAGAAGAAATTTTTAAAAACAAGTTTGTGGATTTTTATTCTATTATTGCCAGTTATAGTTATGGTGAGTTACCTGCATCTGCTGGGAGAAGGATTGAAACAGATTTTTTTGATTTAATATCTGAGGCAAGACAATTTAAAGATCCTTTTAATGAGACATTTAAACTTTACACGAAAAACACGTCTATTTTTGGCGATAAAATTTCAATTGCAACAGGAATTGCAATAGCAAGGATAGCGATAGATGTTGTTTCGCAAGGTAGACGTTTATCCAATCAGGTTCAATCAATGATAATAATGCAGGCAAAAGAAATGGTATCTACCTATGAAGGCAAACAAACTATTCGCAAACTTATTTATGAGTAAAAATGTCATTTCTAATACTTATTTGCATATTTATTATAGGAGGCATCATCTATCAATTGATCAAAACAGATGATTCCTCACAAATATTGGAAGGAGCTGCAGACGGATTCTTTCTTCTTCTTTTTATTTTGGAGAAACTATTTCCATTTGCACTTATTATTTTAGTATTTATGCTATTAACTAAAGCTTGTTCTTAGACAATAGTTTTTAAATAGAACTTATTTCTAAAGGGATAAAAAGTAAACAATAGTCTTGTAGAATCAAATTAATAACAACAAAAGAAAGTAAATAATTATGGGATGGTTTTGGAACTCAGAAACAAACAAAGATGAAGAAATTATTAAAAATCAAATTTCTAACATTAACAAAGTGCTTACTGATCTATTAAAGTATTTGGATCACATTAGTTCTTCTGGAGAATATTGTTCAATGCAACAAGTTGAAAGATACTTTGCAGAAATAGATAGATATATGCAAGAAATACAAACAGTCTCCAGAAGATTATCAACTTCTTCTGCTGCAAAAATAAAAGTTTCTTGGATAGATGGAAGATCGTTATATTTACCAGAATGGGAGACTTGTTTTCAAATGGTAATGGCAAAAATTTCACAAGATTTTGAATATGGTAAATACATGAATATATGATGATTGATATTTGCAAACTTTTTATTTTACTGCTATTAAATTCTTCTTGTATTACGCATAAAGAGCAATTGCAATCAAATGCTGAAATATCACTTCGTACCACATTGCAAGAAGTCAATGCAGATTCAGGCTTAGTTATGTTGATGGATTCAGCAGGAAATGTCATAGCCAAAAGCAGTCTTTCTCTGTTAAATGGTAAGTCTTTAGAAGATGAAGTATACACTACAGTTAGAGATATGGGGACACTTGCTGTCCCTGTATCTTTAATTCCTGTTTTGGAGAAAGGGAATATTTCACTGTCTGATACTGTTGATGTGGGTAATGGTATATATAATCACAATGGAAAAGAGATCAGGGATCATAATGCGGATATGGGTGGATATGGAGAAATCACCTTACAACAAGCAATCCTGTTTGATTCAAAAGTGGGTGTAATCAAATCATTATCTCCATATACAACAATCAAAACAGCCTATTCACCTACGGAAATACTGAATTTCTATCATTCCATTGCCGTATCTGATCATTCTATTTGTTCTGCAAAAACAATGAAGGAGATACAACAGACCTTTGAAATGGTAGTCAGTGAAGGTACGGGTAAACCTTTATTTTCTGATAATGTAAAGATCGCAGGAAAAACAGGATCAGTTATCAAAGAAGATGGAACACATGAAGTTTCCTTCTGCGGTTATTTCAAAGTGAACAATGTTGTATATACCTGCTTAGTCATTATTTCCAATCCTAAAAATGGTTATCCGTCTGGTGGTGTAATGGCTGGGAATGTGGTGAAAGAGATTATTGAGACTTTATTTAGCAAATAACATAAGAAGAAACATGAAAAAGAAATTATTAACAACAGGTATTTTGTTCATAGCTATTGTAACAGCTTTTTTTTCTTATAAAAAATACCAACAGACAAAAACAACAATAAATGTGGCTGTTGATAAGATTATGGAGCGAGAAGAAAACAATGAAATACTTCAATTTGTAAGAGAGTTCTTCAACGATTCCACTATTCAGATTGTTGATACAGAAAAGGGTATCTTACGAAAAGATTCCATTTGTTTCTTTTACGATACGAAATGGGATACTTATTTAGTTGTTCCTGATTCCTTTACTTTAGAGATACCAGAAGATCATTCAAGCATAAACTTAATCTCTGAAAAGGCAGAAATAAAAACATGGGCAGCACCACGTGATGAAGAAATATGGAAAGGTAATAAGAATATGAAAAACAGGCTGATTGAGGCTGGAATCATAATAGATGAACTGATAATGACTGATTCAATTTTTGGGCTTTCGGGTGATGCAAAAAAAGGAGAGATTTCTTATTTCTCTTACTTGAAAATAAAACCTTTGTCAGACGGTACAGATTTATTCATTTCCTATCAAACTCCATCTGAGTATAAGCAAGACGCAATAATTAGGAATGTTATTAGACAGTTTCCAGATAAACCTTTTTGAAACAAATCATATTTGCGGCTTATTCACGACCATTTTAGGATAAAACAAAAACAATAATAAAACGAAGTTCTTTAATACACTTGAGATACAAATCAGTGTATAAAAAACAGGCTGAAGACATAAAAGTGCTTGAAGATTTATAATTTATTCTATCTAAAAAACACAATAAGCCACAGACCGGAAAAAGATCGTTGATCCCGTTAAAAAGGAGTAGTCTATTTCCAAAAATTGGGTGCCTACCCAATTCCAACGGAGTGCCTACTCCTTTCCAACGGAGTGCCTACCCAATTTCAAAAAAGTCTCTACCCTTTTTCCGGAAAGTCTATAGACTAATTTCGGAAAGTCTATAGACCCTTGAGAAACAGCGCACAACCTGTTTTTCAAAGGCGCTTGATCCAAGGCGAACTCATCCGTCAATTTCAGCAAAGTTGCCCGTCGTTTCTAACAGATTCGTTACCTGTTTTTGATAAATAATAGACCTGTTAAATTACAATAACTACTCTTTCTGACCGTTGTTGTCGGCGTGTATGAAAATTGAAAATACAAGCAAGCCCTAATGACGATTTGGGTTGAACCCCAATCAGCCATTATATAGAAAGGGACTGTATCTCAGCAATCAGCCCGACACAGTCCCTTTCTTATAGATACTTTTCTTCGTTATTTGCAATGCTTCTTCAGCAGACGGTCGGCCACCGGATCACCAAGATCCTTGGCTTTTTGCAGAGCTTCACACGCCTCAGCTGATTTCTTCAGACGAAGCAAGCAGACGCCACGCAAACGGTGACAGGCCGCAAAATCCGGAGTTATCAGCAGAGCTTTGGACAGACTCTGTAAAGCCTCTTCGGGCTTCTCTTGACGCAACAACACTGAGGCCTCTTCGGCATAATAGTTCGATTCATTGGGATTCATCTGAAGAGCCTGACGGATATCGGCCAACGCTCCTTCCAAATCATTCACGCGGAACTTGGTCTGTTCTCTAAAATAGTAGAAGCTGTCATTCACCTTTCCGTCCATCACGGTATAATAGAGATCGTAATCAGCCAATGCAGACACATAGTTCATCAGCTTCAACTTCCACTCGATGCGCTCCAAGATATAAGGACCGGCCTCGGCTGTAGGTGGATTGCCACAAGCTGCAACTGCATTGTCAAGCAGGGCAATCATGTCGCCAATCTTTGCACCCGAAATCTGCTGTTTGGCCTTGAATGCCCAATACCACGTAACCGCATTCGCCTTGGCGCTTTGGTTGATGACCATATAGTCGTCATACGCCTCTTGGAAACGTCCGGTGTTATAATAGATATCGGCACGCAACTGATGATACAACGGATCGTCAGACTGATCCATTGCCTGCTTCAATTTATCCAATGCCACCTCGACACTCCACTTCGAGCGGTCGAGAGTCGAATCAGACACAGCCACGCCATAGATCAACTTGGCCTGCTCATACAGATTGTCGCTCTTCTTCTCCATGAAACGTTCGGCCGTCTGCAGGTCTTCAAGAGATTTGTCCAACAGCTGACACTGCTCTTCTGCCGATGTCGCCAATTCGGCTCTGCGATAGGCATAATGGCTGGCACGACTCACATAACCATCTACCGAAGAGGGAAATGTAGCGATGAAATCATTCAATGTCTCCAAATAGCTCTTGGCATCCTGTATCGATCCCTGCAGATACAAAGCAACTTGTGCCTCTTCGGGATTTTCCGGCCAAGCCTTACGGATCTTAATGGATGAATAGGTTGTATTAAACAGATCGGCCGGCTTCACCAGCAGACTATGAGCATAGGCGGCCGACACGGCATACGAATGTTCATTCCTGCCGGAAGCATCCTCTTGTGCCAAGCCAAACACTTCGCCGCTTTCGGTCAACAAAGGCGCATTCGCCTGACCCGGTTCCAACGGCATAGACAATTCATAATAATGATAAGGATCTTTCAACTTGCTCACCTCAGTCACAGTTCCCTCTCCAAACTTGGTTGTCTTAACAGGTGAAAAGGGAAGCAGATAAACCACAGCGCCCTTGGCCAATGGAGCAGTAGCCAAAGTAAAAGAGGTCACCTTCTTTGACACTTCGACCTGACAGCGCACCACATCATACAGCTCGTCTGCGCCAAGGATATGAGTCACAGGCATCTCTCTGCCATCGGCATCCTTCACAACAGCACGGGCCGCATTCTTAAAGAGCGAATAGCCCGACAACAGTTCGCCCGACTCACTCACAAAGAAGCCATTTCCCGAAGCTATCTGCTGATTGTCTTGATTATAGGTAACAACTGTAACAACAGCCTTACGCTGCTTGTCCATCCATTTAGGAGCCTTTGTTGAGACGGCCGACGCCAATGCCCAGCAACAGCAGGCCCACAGTAACAAAACAACTTTTCTCATCTTTCTTATCCTCTCCTGTTTTAGGTTCAAATGTTCACCGCATCGCTCCAGCTCTCATCTCCATCGGGCGTATGAAGCACAAAAGTAGTGGCTCCAATGGTCACAATCGCACCTTCGCCAATGGTTACCTGTTCCTTCTTGCCTAACAATGTGTTGCATAAGAAAGTGCCGGTCATGCTGGGAAAGTCGCGCAACGAATAACTATATTTACCCTCGGCCACCTCTTTCACATGAATCACGCAATGCTTACGCCCCACACTGGGATCACTGGTAATGATCGGTGCATCCACACCATCTGTATCCTTATTTCTACGGCCAATCACATTGTCGCCCAACACCAAGGGAAGATCTTGTTTAAAGGCAAAGGCATTCTCGATGACAGAGATAAAGCCACAGGTAAAATCGGGCTCTTTCACCTCTTGCTCTTCGCCCGACGAACTCTTCACCAGCTTTCGCCCCAACTTGATCTTGAACTGTGAACCACACTGCGGACAGACAAAGACCAACACCTTGCCATCCGGATATTTACTGTCGTCAAACGACAACTGATTATCACATTTCGGACAAAATACTCTCTTCATTCCTCAATATGTTGTTAATAGACAAATGCCTCTACCTTTTTACGATCGGTCTCTACCGTCTCAAATTCAGAAGAGACCACACTGCTACCCATCGGAACATTCTCGTTACGATATTCCATACGGCTATAGACGATACTACGGGCTGAAGTATGAAACTCCTTCGCACCGGTTTCGGCTTCAATCTGAGCAATATTATTCTCACGCACACCACATCCCGGCATGATGATGATGCGATCGCCGGCTCTCTTCACCAACTCGGCAATCAGAGGAATACCTTTGACGGCATCCGACTGCTGGCCCGATGTCAAGATACGGTCGCAGCCCAATTCAATCAACTCTTCCAAAGCTTTATAGGGATCGCGACAGACGTCAAAAGCACGGTGGCAAGTCACAGAAAGCGGCTTGGCAGCCTCTATCAGGCGACGCATCAACGGCACATCAATATCTCCCTCTTTGGTCAGACAGCCAAACACGACGCCATGCACCTTCAACTGTTTGCACATCTCTATATCGAGCAACATAGATTCAATCTCGGCCGGTGTATATAGGAAATCACCACCACGTGGACGAATAATCACATTGATATCAATCTGGGAAGTCAGCTTCTGAGCTGTACGAATCTCGCCATAGCTGGGCGTTGTTCCACCTTCCGGAATTCCGGCGCAAAGTTCTACACGGCTGGCACCACCTGCCTCAGCCTCAACACAACTCTGAGCAGAGTTGGCACATATTTCAATAATTCTCTTCATAAAAACACTGTTTTCTGTTCAAGACCACACGGTTCATTCACACGCTGATCTGTTTATGTTTGCAAAGATAAAGCTATTTCCGCAAACTGAGGCAAACAAGACAACTACTGTAGCTTTATATATGACACAAAAAGCCTAATAAATAAGAAAAAAAGAGTTTTCTTTTTGTTTCTGAAAAATAATGTGTAATATTGTCGTCACAAAACACAATATACACAAGAGAAATAACAATGAATGTAACATCTGCATATTATACATGGGCACTGACAACCCCTTGGGGGTTGCTGTCATAAATCTTGTTGTTTCAACTTCACAAGCTGAAAACTCTATCTATTTTTCTTATCCAAAGTATTAACTAAAAGTGTTGTCATCATTCAGTACCGACTATTGTTATAGCCGGAAGACAACAGGTAACTTTTAATCAGAATAAAATGAAAGTATTAAAATTCGGCGGAACATCCGTAGGTTCCGTGAATAGTATTTTAAGTGTAAAAAGAATTGTTGAGGCTATTGACGAGCCGGTAATCGTTGTTGTATCTGCTTTGGGCGGAATCACTGATAAACTAATCCACACATCAACCATGGCTGCTGCTGGCGACCTGGCTTATGAAAAGGAGCTTTCCGAAATTATCGCACGCCATTTAGATGTTATCGAAGGTGTTATTCCGAATCCGGCACTTCGTAATGAGGTACAGAAAAATGCCATGAGACTGTTGGAAGAGCTTTCCAACATCTACAAAGGTGTTTATCTGATCAATGACCTCTCTGCCAAAACTTCTGATACCATTGTCAGCTATGGTGAACGCTTATCATCGCTGATTGTTTCCAATGTAATCAAAGACGCACAGCTGTTCGACTCTCGTAAGTTTATCAAGACGGTCAAGCAGTTCAACAAACATATTGTCGATTTCGAACTGAGCAACAGACTGATTAAAGAGACATTCTGTCCGCTGCCAAAAGTGTCACTCGTGCCGGGTTTCATCTCTTCCAGTGTAGAAGGTGAAGTAACCAATCTGGGACGTGGCGGTTCCGACTATACAGCCTCTATCTTGGCGACAGCTTTGGATGCCAACGTATTGGAGATATGGACAGACGTAGATGGCTTTATGACTGCCGACCCACGTGTGATCAGCGAAGCCTACGTGATCGACCGACTCACCTTCACCGAAGCGATGGAGCTTTGTAACTTTGGTGCCAAGGTGATCTATCCGCCAACCATCTATCCGGTTTATCATAAGAATATTCCTATTCGTATCCTCAACACCTTCAACCCCACTGCGCCGGGAACCTATATCTCTCGCGAGAAGGTGAAGGAAGAGGGCAAAGCCATTATTAAAGGTATTTCTTCCATCAACGATACCTGTCTGATTACGGTACAAGGTTTGGGTATGGTGGGCGTCATTGGTGTGAACTACCGTATCTTTAAGACATTGGCCAAGAATGGCATCAGCGTCTTTATGGTATCACAAGCCAGCTCTGAGAACAACACCACTTTTGCCGTGCGTAATGCCGATGCCGACTTGGCAGTCAAGGTGCTGGATGAAGAGTTTGCTCTGGAACGTGCACAGGGCGACATGAGTGATACGGTTGCAGAGAAAGACTTGGCTACTGTGGCTATCGTGGGTGAGAACATGAAGCGTACACCGGGTATTGCCGGCAAACTGTTCGGCACATTGGGCCGTGCCGGTATCAGTGTCATCGCTTGTGCTCAGGGTGCTTCCGAGACTAACATCTCATTTGTTATCAAGCAGAAGTCGCTACGCAAAGCGTTACACTCTATTCACGACTCCTTTTTTCTATCAGAATATAAAGTGTTGAACCTGTTCGTTGCCGGAGTGGGAACAGTCGGCAGCAACCTGATTGAGCAGATTCGTGTGCAGCAGCCCAAGCTGATGACTCAAAACGAGCTAAAGCTCAATATCGTGGGCATCTCCAATTCAAAGAAAGCGCTCTTCTGCCGCAAAGGTCTGAATCTGGAAAACTGTATCAGCGAACTGAAAGAAAAGGGCGAATTGAGCAACCCGGAACATCTGTGCGACACCATCATCGAGATGAATATCTTCAACTCCGTGTTTGTCGATTGCACAGCCAGCAAAGAGGTGGCTCAGCTCTATGAACGACTGATGAACAATAACATTTCAGTTGTGGCAGCCAACAAAGAAGCCGCTTCATCGGCTTACGAGACCTATGCAAAGCTGAAAGAGACGGCTCGCCATCGTGACATCAAGTTTCTATTTGAGACCAATGTAGGTGCAGGTCTGCCCATCATCAATACGATGAACGACCTCATCAACAGTGGCGATCATATCCTGAAGCTCGCTGCTGTATTATCAGGTACATTAAATTATATCTTCAATACGATCAGCAAAGAGATTCCTTTCAGCCAAGCTATTCAGTTGGCCAAAGAGGCAGGCTATGCTGAACCCGACCCGCGCATCGACCTGAGTGGCAAGGATGTGGTGCGCAAGCTGGTAATCTTGGCTCGCGAAGCCGGCTATCAGGTGGAACAGTCCGACGTGAAACGCGACTTGATCTTGCCGGAGACCTACTTTGAAGGTTCATTGGAGGAATTCTGGAACAAGGTGAAAGAGCTGGATGCTCAGTTCGAAGCCAGACGTCAGGAGCTGGAGACCGAGAACAAGAAACTGCGCTTTGTGGCTACGATGGATAACGGGACCTGCTCTGTCGGACTGCAGGCCGTGGACAGCCACCATCCGTTCTACGAATTGGAAGGAAGCAACAATATCATTATGATTTCAACGGAGAGATATCATGAATATCCCATGATCATCAAGGGCTATGGAGCCGGTGCAGACGTAACGGCAGCCGGAGTGTTTGCCGACATCATCTCGATAGCCAACATCCGATAACATTACATATATCTATTATGAAACATATCATCCTTCTTGGAGACGGCATGGCCGACGAGCCCATCGAAGAGCTCGGCGGCCAAACGCCTCTACAATATGCTCACACACCTCACATGGATTGGCTGGCTGCTCATGGCGTCACCGGACAAATGAAGACTGTCGCAGATGGTTTTCACCCTGGTAGCGAAGTGGCTAATATGGCCATTTTGGGCTATGACCTGCCCAGCATTTATGAGGGACGTGGCGTATTGGAGGCTGCCAGCATTGGTGTTGACCTGCAACCGGGCGAAATGGCGCTTCGCTGTAACCTGATTTGCATAGAAGGTGATGTGTTGAAAAACCATTCGGCCGGACATATCTCGACGGAAGAATCTGCCGAACTTATCCAGACGTTGAATGAGCAGCTTGGCTCGGACCGTGTACGTTTCCAGTTAGGTGTTTCCTACCGCCATCTGCTTATTATCCGTGGTGGCGACAAGCGTATCGACTGCACGCCGCCCCACGATGCGCCTCAACAGCCTTTCCGTCCGCTATTGGTAAAGGCTCAAGTGCCCGAAGCCAAGGAGACTGCCGACCTGCTAAACCGACTGATCTTGCAATCGCAGGCTCTCTTGCAACAGCATCCGGTCAACCAAAAGCGTATCGCCGAAGGAAAAGATCCGGCCAACAGTATCTGGCCTTGGTCTCCGGGTTATCGACCTGCCATGCAGACCATGCAACAGTTGTATGGCATCCGAAAAGGAGCCGTAATCTCGGCCGTTGATCTGGTTCGTGGCATCGGTATCTATGCCGGACTGGAAGTGATCCGTGTCAAAGGTGCAACCGGCCTATACAATACCAACTACGAGGGAAAAGCCCAAGCGGCTCTACAGGCCTTACATAAAGGATGTGACTTTGTGTTCCTCCATATCGAAGCCAGCGACGAGGCGGGCCACGAAGGTGATGTTGCCCTGAAGGTGCGCACGATTGAAAACTTCGACAAACGGATCGTAGGTGTTATCCGTGAAGCGCTGATGCAATGGGATGAACCGGTGACTATTGCCGTTTTACCCGACCATCCGACACCTTGTGCCATCCGCACCCACACCAACACGCCGGTGCCTTTTCTGGTTTATAAACCGGGAGAAGAGTCCGACGACAGCGTTGACCATTTCGATGAGTTTGCCGTACGTAACGGAAAATATGGTCTATTGGAAAAAGATGAATTTATCAAACTGCTTTTATCATGAAGTACTACAGCACAAACCGACAAGCTCCACTTGCCACACTGGAAGAGGCCGTTGTCAAAGGTCTTGCCGGCGACAAAGGGTTATATATGCCCGAGCAGATTGGTCGGTTAGACAAAGCCGCCATCGCCCACCTGAAGAATCTGTCGTTTCATGAAATCGCCTGTCTGGTTGCACGCGCATTCTTTGGTGAAGATATTGAACCGGACACACTGGATCACATCGTCTGCGATACGCTCTCGTTCGAGACTCCGGTTGTGCCAGTCAACGATAACATCTACAGTCTTGAACTGTTTCACGGACCCACGCTTGCCTTCAAAGATGTGGGAGCCCGCTTCATGGCCCGTCTTTTGGGCTACTTTATCCGGAAAGAGGGAACAAAAGAGGTGAATGTGTTGGTGGCTACTTCGGGCGATACCGGCAGTGCGGTAGCCAACGGCTTCTTAGGAGTTGAAGGAATCCACGTGTATGTGCTCTATCCCAAGGGAAAAGTCAGTCCCATCCAGGAGTGTCAGTTCACCACTTTGGGACAAAACATCACGGCGCTTGAGATTGACGGAACCTTCGACGACTGTCAGGCGTTGGTCAAATCGGCCTTTATGGATGAAGCGCTGACCGGCCACATGCAACTGACTTCGGCCAACTCCATCAATGTGGCACGCTTCTTGCCGCAGTCGTTCTACTACTTCAATGCTTTTGCACAGATGGATCGTATGGGTAAAGCGGATGAACTGGTAATCTGTGTACCCAGCGGTAACTTTGGCAACATCACAGCCGGACTCTTTGCGCATCGCATGGGATTGCCCATCAAGCGTTTTGTGGCGGCCAACAACCGCAACGATGTCTTCTTGGAATATCTGAACAGCGGTATCTACACGCCGCGTCCCTCTGTTGCAACCATTGCCAATGCCATGGACGTGGGTGCACCCAGCAACTTTGCCCGCATCCTTGATCTGTTTGGTGGAGATAATCCGAACACCCACAAAGCGATCTGCCAGCTTATCTCGGGCAGCCGCTTCTCCGACGAAGAGATTGCAGAAACTATCCGCCGTGTATTCAACGAGACGGGTTATCTGCTCGATCCGCATGGCGCTTGTGGCTATGAGGCGTTGAAGCGAAACCCGTTATCACCCACAGAAAACGGAGTCTTCCTCGAGACAGCTCATCCGGCGAAGATCAAAGAGACCATCGACCACATCCTGAACCGTTCTATTGAGATTCCCGACCAATTGAAGGCCTTTATGCAAGGAACCAAGCAGAGCATTGAACTGGGCCGCGACTTTGATGGCTTCAAACAATTCCTCCTGGCTCAGTAACAAGCAGGCTCTGCTCTGATGAAAACAGAAACGCACGGTTTGAAACAAATCTCATTCAGCGTGAAAAACATCGGACTACGCAGTCAGATAAATCAACGATTCATCTGACTGACGTAATCCGATGTTATCTTACATCAATAAGCAGAGCAATGATCAATCAACAGCCTAGGCCTCCTGACTTCGTCAACGCGTACCGCAAAAATCATCAGCGAACCAAGGAGCGATACGTTGATGCCGTTTCATCAGCATAGTCCTATTGATAATCTGCTTGCTTTGGGGCAATGTCATCTGTATTGTCACGACTGTTTGGACAAAAGCGAGAAACTTGTCCACACTCATATTTATATCGGATAGTTTCAACAGACGTTCCAATTCCTTGTAAACTTTTAAGGCCACGAAGCAGATACATCTATTTCTTCTTGATGACGCGCTATACCATAGAGGTAAGCACCTTATAATAGGGATAGTCATTTAATTCCTTCAATCTGAGTTAACCGGCAGACGTTCCCGTATTTTCCCGATTAAACTCATCG
>CAKVBA010000037.1 GCA_934725305.1 uncultured Parabacteroides sp.
AGGAATTTTTATTTCCTTTCGCTAAATTACAACAAATATACCACATTAGCAATCAATAAGTTGCAAACGTTCAAAGTGTTTTGCGACTATCCCTAAATAAAAGACTTTATACTACATGATATAAATCAATTGTCGGTAGAGGGTGTATCAGATTGAGAAATATTTTGATGCACCCTCTTTTTTGTAACTATTCAGCGATAGCAATGCACTTTTAATCCGCCATCGAAATATTCTGCAAAAGACTTATAAAAAGACAAGATAAAGTATCTTTATTTCTTGAAGAGTAGCAGGCTATTGTTAGGATCGGCCCACTCATTCATCATGGTGCGCAGGTCTTTGTATTCTGCCGGACTAATCTGCATCTTGTTTAATTCGATACGGCGAACCACTTCAACCTTATCTCCCTTTTGGGCAATAGAAAGAGTGAACTTGCCACAAGAATTGTTGATATTCTTCTGAGTGGGAGGAGTTGCCAAAGTCAGCCCCTTTTCAGGTGTTACGGTATAGGTCACCTCTTCTTGCAACAGAGAGGGCACTTCCAGCATCTCTTTGCGCTGGCTATTCATCGGATTCATGCCCCAGCTATCAACGCCTTGGCCAACGGCTGGCAATGTACATACCACTACGCCACCAATAGCCTTGTCGGCTTTTACTTCGATAGACTTAGTCTCTTTCACTACAACGGGAGAGGCTTCCACCGTCAGTTCACGACCGTCTAAAGTAAAGGTCTTGTCGAGTGATCCGCGCCACGAGATAGGCAATGCGCCTCCTTGGTTCGCTGAGATATATATCGGCTTTCCATCAATCTGAGCTTTGATATAAAACGCCTTGTAGGCACTCTGTCCACAAGCCTCGATGTTGGCCAGTGTCGGCATTGCAATCACTATCTCGGCAGAGACACCCGCAGCGTTTAGCATACTGTTCATAAGAATGGTTTTCTCTACCCATGTACCATAAGCACTACGCAGCACATCGTCGCAACTACGATATTTATAGCCATTGTGGATAGCCGGAACGGCGCTGAACCCCATATGGCTCATTATATGCTTCTTCACGAGATCGACCTTCTGCATGTCGTTGGAGGCCTGTTCTGTCAGGTATTCGGCAAAGGCTTTTGTTTCATAGTCTTGTGAACTCTTCACCTCTTGGGCAAAAGCCTTGAGTCCGTCTTGTACCGATCCATAGGTTGATGCGGCAAGCATCACCACATTCTCTTTATTTTCAGGCTGGAACGCTTCGCGAGAGGTGGCTGGAACGTCGCGCAACGTCCACTGTACCTTTTTCACTCCTCCCTGAACGGATTCAGAGGCCTTGGCACCGGTTTTGCCGCTCAAATTGAACTGAAGTGCACTGGCTTCGGGCACGGATAGCGTGATTTGGCACTCCTTGATAGGCGATGTCTCTTGAATCTGTTCATACACATCCAATGCCGGATAGTAGCCTGGTTTGGTGATGATGGAATAGTCCAGATGGATGGTTGCGCCCAGTTCCAAGCCGGTGTGGACCACCACCATCTCTTTCAGATGATTATAGAAAGGCGCATCAGCCGCAAAGCCGGGCAATACCTCCACAAAGGCATTGTCGGGCGTCTTGACGATTGAGCCGTCTTTCTGCTTGGTGTAGGAGGCATGAATCTTCAGCTCTTGCCAATTGGGGTTATAGAGGATAAACGATTCGCCATAAGTGCCGTTCATGGCGGTGTGAGTAAACAGGGTGAGCTCTTTGCTACAACGAAACTCCTGACTGCCGTCGGCATTCAACGTCCAAGCCTTCGATAATTTGCCATATTGGGCTTCTGAGGCTGCATAGGCCGAAAGAGCGATGGCCAGCCAGCACAGAAGCAGCGTATATTTGTTTATTAATTTAGTCATATCAGATCTGTTTTAATATGTCGTTGATTCTATTTTATACACATGTTCCTCTTGGAAGGGGCGATTATTTCGGTTGAACAATCAGATAGTCGCCATAGCTCTTGTGAGTATCGACGGCTGTGCGGAAGCCCTTCCAGTCTGAGGCTTCATAGACGCGCTTCTTCAACGCCAGCTTCTGATGCATCTTGATGGCATTGCCCTCTTGCACCAATGAACCGTCGAAGTCGGCAGCACTACTCTGCATGTTGTCACTCTTTGAGGCGTTCTTCAACGTGTAGCCATTCGGCAGCTGGATGGTTTCGTCCAGTTCAACTAAGCGTGAGCAGGCGTCTTTGAAACCCTGTTCGCGTACTTCCAGATCGGTGTTGATGCGCAGATAGCTTCTCACCTGATTATAGAGGTTGTTCATCAACATCGGTTTCATCACCAGTGTGTTTCCGCCGGCATGGGCATATCCGGGAATCTCATAGACAAATGTCATCTTGATTGGTGCGGCCTGATAGTCTTTGGGGTTCTTGCCATAATCGACCTTGTGCAATTTGGCTTTGGGCGAGATGGCCAGCAGCTGTTTTTCCAACGAGTTGTACCATTCGGTCTGCCATCCGCGCGTGAAGATGCCACGGATGCTGCTATCAGACTGACCTTCGGCGGTCAAAGTGAACTGGCCTCGCAAGGTGCCATTAGCGTCCAGGCGGTTGTTGGTACGGATACGGAAATAGTGATTGATCGGTTCAGAGATAGGAGAGAGACAAAGGTCTGATCCTTCGGGAACACCGGGCAGATAGTTTTGTTGCTGCTCGGCACTACTCCATACTTCGCGGCAGAAAGGAACCCATGTGGGGTCGAGCGGCATATAGGTGCCGTTGGCCAACTTCACTACCGCCACGCAATGGTTGAAGTGGTCGGCAGGGATGCTCTCTACGCGGCTTCCGGCCATGGTCATAGCGGGATATGCTTGGAATCCGGCCATACGCAAGAAGGCCACCAAGGTACCGGCAATGTCTTTACACACACCACATCGGTCGGTATAGTTCATCTTCAGATTGTGCAACGTGTAGCCTTCGCCTTTACCCATAGAGATGCCCGAATAGCGGATGTTGTCGGCCACCCAGTGCGTGAGTACGGCAATCTTCTCCATTTCGCCGGTCTTGCCCTTGATTAGTTCATCGACCTTCTTCTGTGCTTCGGGAATAGCCTCGAAGCTACCATAGTCTTCATTCACCTTGTTGAACCAAAGCGATTTCTCTATCCAACTGGGCGTAGAAGACATCATCAGTTTGGGCGCCGAGTCGAAAAGATCGACACTGTTTGGTTCGCGCTTGAAAGGCATCATGTCGTTCATGGCGAAAGTATAGACCTTACGGCCGTTTTCATAGCGGAACGAAGAGCTGCATTCGCCCTGATAGAACTGAAACTGAGACTCCTTTTCCATCGGGATGGATACTTTATAGACCTTGCGCACGGTCGGTTGGCTGGCCCAGAAGGGCACGATGTCATAGAATTGTCCACGCATCGGAGGGATGAAGCGCTCTTCGTCGTCGGCCGTCAATAGGGCATAGGTAAAACCCTTCTTGGCAATCTCATACTCCACGATGTCGCCCGGTTCGAGACGGCCAATTTCTATCATAATCTGGCGAGCGCCCCAATAGATGGAACGGGCCGGCGCCGCATAGTCGCATGCCTGCGTTACATCCAGATTCAACACATCGCCATTGTTGCGATAGATGGTCACATAGCGAAACTCGGCAAATGCGGTGAGTGGGTCGTAGTCATACTTCAACACACGATTGCGCACTGCTCCTTGCGGAGTTAATACCTTAAACTTGTTATAGACCGAGAAAGATCCGGCACCTGTCGGCTGGATGGATACCGCCGTACTGTCCAACAAGGTTATGCAGCCATAGCCGGCATACTTTTGTTGCTCTTCTGTTTGTGTGTTTTGCGTCTCCCGACTGTTCTCTCTACCGGAGGCATAGCTTACGGCGGAGGTGGCTAACAGTGATAGCGCAGCAATTGTCAAGATTCTTTTCATTACGTATAGAATTTAGTGTATGGTAAGCTTCTTCTTTCATCCGCTTGCCGGCCAATAGCCTGCAACTGGCCCTATCAATCTTTCCGGTCTCGGTCAGAGGAATGGCATCGACCACGATGACCTGTTTGGGATGCTGATATTTGGGTAGCCGGGCAAACCATTGTTGCCGGGTCGATTCCGAAACATCGATTGTCTGACCAGCCGATTCAACCAGTAAGACAACGGCTTCTCCAAACTTGGGATCGGGCACAGCGGTGATAGCAAAGTTAAAAGAAATATTGGAACGAAGAAGGTTTTCCATGCTTTCTATTTGCATTTTTATGCCGCCGCTCACAATCATGTTGTCTTTCCGCCCGATGATGCGGAATGTACCGTTGGGAAGCAGCTCGGCAATGTCGTTCGTGACCAAGGTCTTGTCTGAAACGGCCGGAGCATCAATCACCAATGTGTTGTGTTCCGAGAGAGACAAGTGCACTTCGGGGAAAGGCGTGTAATAGGAAGAGGCTTCGGAACCATTGAGCCGGCGCAGGGCAATATGCGACAAGGTTTCGGTCATGCCATACGTCGAATAGATGCGCCCCGGTAAATGGCGCAATTCCTGTTCCAACGCGGCATCAATTGCTCCGCCACCGATAATGAGTGTCTCAATCTGTTCTAACCGGCGACGCTCTTCGGGCACTTGCAAGCTATTATAGACCTGCATCGGAATCATGGCCGCAAAGCGCAGAGGCGTTTCGATTGTGGCCAACGGATGTCCTGAAGGCTCAACGGCGAGCAGGTCGAGATGGGCCACCAGCGAACGCACCACCATCATCTTGCCGGCAATGTAGCGAAGAGGCATGCAGAGCAACGCTTTGTCGCCCGGCTTCAGTCCCAGGAAGTCGCAGGTGATGCGGGCACTATTCATCATCTGTTGCTTCTTCACCAGCATCCGCTTGGGGGTTCCGGTCGATCCGGAGGTGTGCACTTCGATGAGTGGTGAGTCATTGTTCCACTCCTCTTTGAAACGCTTCAATTCATCTTCTATCGTCATACTTAATCTCTCTATTGCGTGTTCTTTCGTTTATCTATTTGGGGCGAACCACAGGCAATCGCCCTGGATGGAAAGCGGCCGGTCTATGTTGTCGGTAAACAGCTGTCCGGTGCCCAACCCTTGAGGCAATGGATTGTGGAAGGTGGCACACCATTGAGCAATCACATTCAACCCGATGTTCGACTCCAGAGCCGACGTGATCCACCAACTTGGATGACCCTCGCGTTGGCCCAGCAACTCATCGGCCTGCTCAATCCACTCAGCAGCTCCATGCAATCCACCGTGTAGCGAAGGCTTCAGGATGATATAGTGGGGGCGCACGGTCTGTAGCAATTCCCGTTTCTTTTGTGGTTGGTTACATCCGATCAGCTCCTCGTCGAGGGCGATGGGCAGAGGCGATTCTTGCGTGAGGCGAGCCATCTCTTCCCATTGGTCGGCACGGATGGGTTGCTCTATCGAGTGCAGGTCCAATTCGGCCAGCTGATGCAATTTGGTCAATGCCTCCGATGGGGCAAAGGCTCCGTTGGCATCCACACGCAGCTCTATCTCGCGAGCCGAGAAATGGGCGCGGATATGTTTTAATAGTGCCAGCTCTTCGTCGAAGTGGATGGCGCCGATCTTCAGCTTGATGCACCGGAATCCGGCCTTCATCTTCTCTTCGATGCGGTGCAACATAGTGGGATAGTCGCCCATCCAGATAAGTCCGTTGATGGGAATGCCTGCCACACCTTGCGCAAAGGCACTATCCCAAAGTTGCAGGCTTCCTGCCTCATAATGGCGGAGTGCCGACTCCAGGCCAAAGAGAATCGAAGGATAGGGGCGAAGAGCCTCATAGTCGATTGTGCCCTCTTGTTCAAACCGGCGGCAGAAGTGGGCAATCTGTTCTTCATAATCGGGCCGGTCGTCACAACTGAGAGCCGGCAGAGGCGCACATTCTCCCACACCTTCACGGCCGGGCGCTTCGTCGCTGGTCAGATGGAGCAACCAGATGCGCCGCGTGGTGTAGATGCCTCGTGAAGTGCCGGCCGGCTGCTTGAAGTGGAGCAGCCGGGGTTCTATCTGTATATGATAATGCATTTCGATAAGATGGATACGTTATCAGGGGAATTTCGGATAATCTTCAAAGCGAGGTTTGCGCTTTTCGAGGAAAGCCTTTCCGCCCTCTTGTGCCTCGTCGGTCATATAATAGAGCATCGTGGCATCGCCGGCCAGCTCTTGAATACCGGCCTGTCCATCCAATTCGGCATTCAAACCGGCCTTGATCATGCGCAAAGCCAGCGGACTGAGCAACATCATCTCTTCGGCCCAGCTCACATACTCATCTTCGAGCTGATCCAAAGGCACTACTTTGTTGACCAGTCCCATATCGAGCGCCTCTTGGGCGTTGTATTTGCGGCAGAGAAACCAAATCTCGCGTGCCTTCTTTTGCCCTACGACACGAGCCAGGTAGGAAGAGCCGAATCCGGCATCAAAGCTACCCACACGTGGGCCGGTCTGTCCGAAGATGGCATTTTCGGAGGCAATCGTCAGGTCGCACACCACATGCAGCACATGACCGCCGCCAATGGCAAACCCATTCACGGCCGCAATCACCGGCTTAGGGATAGAGCGGATCTGCTTCTGCACATCCAACACATTCAGACGGGGCACACCGTCTTTGCCTACATAGCCGCCACGACCCTTTACATTCATGTCGCCACCGGCACAAAAGGCCGTATCGCCGGCTCCGGTCAGCACCACTACATTAATGTCTTTGCGCTCGCGACAGATATAGAGCGCATCGCTCATTTCGGTGGTTGTTGTCGGCGTAAAGGCATTGCGATAGCGCTCGCGGTTGATGGTGATACGGGCAATGCCGTTATAGAAATCGAATAAAATCTCCTCATACTCCTTGAGGGTTGTCCATTCTCTCTTTGTAGTCATACTATCTATATTTTATTTATGTTGATCTTTCAGTTGTTGATAATAGTCGTTCAGCAGCTTCACGTCTTGGGTGGGATCGGTAAACACTTCGAGCAACATGGGCTGGCCGGTTGCGTCGGTCGTTGTGAATTGTTGCATGGCCTCGTCCAGTTCCGCTTCGCAAGTTGCCGCCATGTAGGTGAATTGCCTGCTTTCGGCCCACGCCCGAGCCGATGTCTGATGCTGAGCCGTCACGAAGCGGCGGGTTGCCGCGTCGAGGTGTGCTCCCGAAATGGTTTCAAAGATCTCTCCGCCACCATTATTGAGCAACAGGATGCGTAGGTTGGGGCGGATCTTGCCATACCACAAGGCATTCATGTCGTAGAAGAAGCTCAAGTCGCCGATAACGACAAAGTTGAGCTTGGCCGATGATGACGCATATCCCAAAGCGGTGGAAAGTGATCCTTCGATACCGCTGGTGCCACGATTGCAACAGATCTCGGTGGTTTCGGGCAACGTGTAGAGCTGGGCATAGCGCACCGCCGAACTATTGGCTAAATGCAGGGCCGATTCCTCGGGAAGTGAGTGACACAACTTGCCAATCGCACTCATTTCGGAATAGGCAAAAGCCGGCTCGGCAATCTGCTTGGACTGATATTCCCACGCCTTCGGAAACTCGGTAGGCTTGTTGTCGATCAGATAGGCAATCTTCTCTAAAAACTCAAACGGATCCATCTCTATCACGGTGGTCAGTGCGCCGCCATACAGGTCGGCAATCTCTCCATCGAGCGAGATGTGCCAATGTTCTTTGGGCGGATGTTTGCGTAGGAATTGCTTCAACCGCTTCGAAACGATGTGGCCGCCATAGGTGATCAGCAGGTCGGGCACAAAGCGGGCGGCCTCTTCTTCGGGCAACACCGCCAAGATGGCATCAAAGTTCTTGATAGGCATTCCGGGCACGGTGCGGTTGCTCAGGTGTTCGCTCAGCCAGGTGAAGTGTTTATAGAGTAGCTTGCATATCTTCTTCTCAAATAGATAGATCAGGCTCATCTGTCCGGTCACTACCATGCGGCGACTATAGCTATTGAGTCTATCGATCAGCCCCTTGTATTCTCTGTCATAGACATTCAATCCCTGATAACGTGTAATGACACGCACTTCGGGAAGTCTTTCCGTGGTGAAGTGGAACAGAGGCTCCGATAGCGGCACATTGATGTGGACCGGTCCTTTGCCATGGTGATTCAACTCAAGCAGAGCCTCGTTGATGAGACGATTGCAATACCATTCCTCTTCGTTGGTGTGCACTTCGGGCAGAGTGACCGAACGCTTCACCAGCGACCGGAACACGCCGGTCTGGGGCAATGTCTGACCATCCATCTGGCCAATCCAAGCCTCGGGGCGATCGGCCGAGATCACCACCAGTTGCACCTGCTGATAATAGGCTTCGGCAATGGCCGGATGCAGGTTCAATAGAGCTGTGCCTGAGGTGCAACAGATCGCTGCCGGCTTGCCTCCATGCAGAGCCAGACCGATAGCAAAAAAGCCGGCACTACGTTCGTCGGTCACCGCATGACACTTGAAGAACTCATCGTTGGCCAGCGACTGGATGAGTGGTGTGTTTCGGCTACCCGGACACAACACGATGTTGCTGATGCCGTATGCCTTCAGCAGGGCAATCAGCTGTAATATATTTTTCTTATCTGAATACATGACTTTTCTTCTCTCTCTTTCTTTGTGTGTTTTTAATGTAACAATCGTCCCATCGTTTCCAGCTTGTCGTTGGTCTCTTGCCATTCGCTCTCTATCACCGACGAAGCCAACAATCCGCCGCCGGCGAACAGGGTGCAAGTGGTCGGGCCAATCTGCATGCAACGCAGGTTGACATAGAGATCGGTTTTGCCTTCGAGGTTCAGTTCGCCGATAAAGCCCGAGTAGTAGCTACGGTCATATCCCTCTTGCTCCAGGATGAAGCGATAGGCTTCTCTCTTTGGCAATCCACACACGGCCGGAGTGGGATGGAGTAGCGATAACAGATTGCCCAGGGTGCGATTGTCGGAAAGTTGGAACTGGAAGTCACTTTTCAGGTGCGACACTTCGCCGGCGCGTATGGCATACGGTCCCTTCTCTTCGGGCGTGATGCCCAACGAGGCCAACTGACGGCGTATGTAAAAGGCCACGAGCTGCTGTTCACGCCAGTTCTTGTCGTCCCATTGTTGCGGAATGCGTCCGTTACAGATCGGTTGAGTGCCGGCCAAAGCCACGGTTTGCCATTGTCCCTGCTTGCCCGACAAAAGTATCTCGGGTGTACTTCCCATCCAGGTGCCCAATTGTGGGGTATGGCAAAGATAGACATAGGAATAGATGTAGCGTTGCACGGCTGCTTCAAAGGTGCGTCCGGCCGAGAAGCCGTTTTCGCGCTTGATCACATGCTTGCGCGACAACACCAGTTTGTCTTGAATGCCCTTATGCAAAGGATCCATAAAAGCCGCAAAACGGTCGGCATAGTGTATCTTTTCCTCTTCTTCCGTGAGCAGGTAATCACTTGAATCCACCGGGACCGTTTCCGTGTCGGACAAAGCCGTGGGCAACGATTCGGGCAACGCGAAGCAATCCGGTTGGATCAAGACAACCGGATGAGCCTGACTGATATGAAAAGGGGCAATCACAAAGCCGCTACGGCCGTTCAGCTCTTCCAAGCTGGTCAGTAAACAGGCCGAACCGGAGCTTTGCATCCGGAAGTGTATCGTCTCGTCGCCAGGTACACGCCAAATAGCAAAACTCCGGTTTTGCCGGATCAGTTCGTCTATTATCTTAGAATATTCTATTGTTATCATCTTTTCTTTAATATACTATTCACAACGCGGATGGAAGAGACCAGCTTGTCGGTCGAAGTATAAACATCCACGTTCCACACATGTGAAGAACGTCCTTTGTGGATAATGGTTCCCACCGCGCGCACGGTGTCTCCCTCGTGAGCCGAAGACATGTGGTTACCGCTCACCTGCATGCCCACGGCCATCTCATCCGGTCTGACCAAGATCATCGATCCCAGTCCGGCCACGGTCTCGGCCAGAGCCAAAGTAGCTCCTCCATGTAGGATGCCAAAGGGTTGTCGGGTGCGTTCGTCAACGGGCATTGTCGCTTCGACGCGTGTCTCCGAGGCATAGGTATATTGAATACCTAAGTTGCCCATCAAGGCATGTTTGCCTTGCGCATTCAGCTTGTCGAGAGGCACTTCCGTGGGATGGATATCGGCCAAGATCAGATTTTCTACGGCCAGACCCACGCCATCTTCTTCGTTGGTCAATGTCACCTTATCGACACAAGCCTTGACCGAGTCAACGGCATTGCCCATGGCTATACCCATGCCAACCATCTGAAGCATCGACACGTCGCACACGCCGTCGCCGATAGCAATCACTTCATCCGGTTTGACGGATAGCATCGTCAGTAAGACGCCCAAGGTGTTACCTTTATTGATAAACTGAGGCGTTACCTCCAGGAAATAGTCTTCCGAGCGGAAAGCCTCCAACACACCGTCGAGCCTTCTGTTCCAATGTGTTTCCAAAGAGACAAGAGCCTGTTCGTTGTCGCTGGTCAAGACACATTTGCAAGGGGCGAAATCGATAGTCTCGTCAAAGCAATCGGTTTCAACAATCTGCAAATTATTGATGCGAGCCTCCTGAATGATATATTTATCATCTGCCCTGTTCGTAATAATCTGATCATTCAGATAGGTGAAGATGGCAAAGTCGTTTTGCTTCGCCTTCTTATAGAAATAGGGGATCCATTCAGGGGCAATACGCTTTTCAAATAGCAAATCTCCGGTCTCGGCATTGATAATCTGTCCACCGTTATAAGACAAGATATAGCCACCGAATTTATTCATCTCTAATGCCTTGGCAATGGGCATGACGCCATGGGTGGGACGGCCCGAAGCCAATACAATGCGTACACCCATGTGTTGTGCCTTCAACAAAGCAGCCAATGTACGGGGAGGAATCTCTTTCTTATTCGTAAGCAAAGTTCCGTCAACATCTAAAACTAACAACTTGTATTTCATGGTGTCTTGTTTTTTGAGATTTATAATAGATACAAATATAGTGAATTTCGGGCAAAGCTACCCAAACCGGGCTATATTATATTTCAGATTGTCGCGCCCATTTAGCTAAAGAATGTAGGGAAGAGGGGAAAAGGATTGGATTAGTTGTTGGGGTTAAAAAGTTATGCTTCACTCATGTCAACGCATGCGTTTGTAGGCATCGTCAATCGCCTTCTCGATGCGCTTCCGCTCTTTGTTGGAGAGCTTTTTTGGAGCGTTGGGCGGATTCCGTTTGTCGTAACTGCGGTCTTCCATGTATTGGATGGCTACCCGATAGACCTCCATCAGCGTGCCCACGAAAATAGCAACCAAGAATCCGCATGCAAGAATCTTTAATAAAACTCTGACGAAACACTCAAGCATAATGTATAATAATTAATCATACAAATATATATGAATAATCTGAAATATACAAAGAGCTGAAGACTATTTATCACCCAGCTTGTTACCTTAATCACTCATGTCAGCGCATGCGTTTGTAGGCATCGTCAATCGCCTTCTCGATGCGCTTCCGCTCTTTGTTGGAGAGCTTGCGGGGAGGCTTTTTTTCTTCCTCTTTTTCTTCGCATTTGTATATTGAGTTTAAATTCGCCACATATACAATGGTTAAGATGAGCAAGATCACCGAAAGGGGGTCTTCTTTAGTAATTGTCCACAAGTGATAAAGTTCAGTCATCATAACATGTATAATAATTAATCATACAAATATATATGAATAATCTGAAATATACAATAGAATTGGACGCCAGAGAAGAGGATAATCCTCTACATTTTAATGATCGAATTCTCTTTATCACTTTAGCAAAATATCGATTGTCAATTTGGATTTTTATTTATCTTTGTGTAAAATTTAAACTTGAAAACTAATTACCATGGATCAAGCAACAAAATCTAAAATTATCGCACTGATACATCGGGAAGTTATCCCGGCCATTGGTTGTACCGAACCCATTGCCGTTGCGTTGGCTGCTGCCAAGGCCGCCGAAACATTGGGAGAAAAGCCAGAACAGATTGACGTCTATTTAAGTGCTAATATCCTTAAGAATGCCATGGGCGTGGGCATTCCGGGAACAGGAATGGTGGGACTTCCGATTGCCATCGCATTAGGTTCATTAATCGGTAAGTCGGCCTATGGATTAGAGGTATTGCGCGATTTGACACCCGAGGCTTTGCAAGAGGGTAAGCAGATGGTTGATAGCAAATGTATCCATATTGCATTAAGAGGGCAGGTTGATAAGCTTTATATTGAGATTGTGAGCCGTGCCGGTGATAATTGTGCCAAGGTTATAATCTGTCATGATCATACCCGTTTTGTTTACATAGAGAAAAATGGCGAGGTTGCGATGGACGAACGTGCCGCCCTTTCGGAAGCAGGCAATTGCAAGGACGAAGAGGATGTGAAGCTCTCTTTCTCAACCGTATGCGATTTTGCCCTTGACACTCCGCTGGATGAAATCCGTTTCATATTGGATACGGCTAAGTTGAATCAGAAGGCCGCCGAGACATCTGTACAAGGTCATTATGGCCACGCCGTCAGCAAGACCGTTACCGGCACGCTGGGCAAACGCTTCATGGGTGATTCAGCCTATACACACATGTTGGCCATGACGGCCGCTGCTTGTGACGCCCGCATGGATGGCGCCATGATTCCGGTGATGAGCAACTCGGGTAGTGGTAATCAGGGTATTGCGGCTACACTGCCCGTTCTCTCGTTTGCCAAAGATGTCAATAGCACAGAAGAGCAGCTAATCCGCGCCTTGATGTTGAGCCACTTGATGGTAATCTATATCAAACAGAGCTTGGGCCGCCTCTCTGCTTTGTGCGGATGTGTGGTAGCTGCTACCGGAGCCAGCTGTGGCATTACCTGGCTGATGGGCGGCAACCGTACACAGATTTCGTATGCCATCAAGAATATGATTGGTAATATTACCGGTATGATTTGTGATGGTGCCAAGCCCAGTTGCGCATTGAAGGTGTCGAGTGGTGTGTCAACCGCGATGCTTTCGGCCATGATGGCGATGGAAGACAAGGTGGTTACTTCGGTAGAGGGAATTATCGATGACGATGTGGATAAATCAATCATCAACCTGACGACAATTGGCTCAAAGGGTATGGAATCGACCGACCATTTGGTGCTGGATATTATGACAGGTAAATCTTGCTAAACGTCTTTCTTCTCGTTTGCTGACGATGATGTTAGAAGCTATTCCTCTATAGAGAGATTGCACCTCCAGCCGGAGGCGAGTTCAAATCACCTCTACATAATATTCACGACGATTACGTCAACATAGCAACGGCGCCCGTGGCGAAAGCCATGGGCGCCGGCTTTATATAGGATTAAAAAGTACAATAACCCAGCAGAGATTCAAGCGAGCAGTAACGTTGTCAAAAAGGGGTAATCTATTTGCGGAAATTGGGTGCCTACCCATTTTCGACGGAGTAGTTATTCCGTCCCAACGGAGTGCCTACCCATTTTCAAAAAAGTCCCTAGACTTTTTTGAAAAAGTCTATACCCTTTTTCCAAAAACTCTATAGACTCTTGAAAGATAGTCTATAGCCTCTTTTTTAAGGGTATTTGGGCTGAAACGAATTCGTCCGTTAATTCCTGTGGCGTCGCCATTGTATCAGACGGAATTGTCTATCATTTCCGATAAACAACTATGCTGTTTAAAATACAATAACCTTTTCCCCCGGAGCAACGCCTTGGGGAAAAAGGTTATTTCCAATCTTATGCTTATTCCTCTACGGGAATCTTTGCGATTACCTTGCGGATATTGCCCTGACCGATGCCGGGAGCATGACCATCTTCGGGGAAGTAAACCACGAAATGACCCGGATAAACTTTGGTGAAGGCGGTAGGACGATCAATATAAAAAGCAATATCCTGCTGCTCGTTGTAGGGGATAAAGATATCTTGCAACTCACAAGCGGACTTCCATCCGATTTTCTCTACGCCCAATAGTGGCATCTGGATATCGATATATTTTTTATGTGTCTCTATAGCCGCTTGTCTTTTCTCTTTACCCTCGAGGCTACTCACATTCACAATGATAGAAGTTCCTTCGATAGGGTATTTTCCATCCTCAACTTTAGAGAAATCAGTCTCTTTAAGGAAGTCAAAAGCCTTCTTGAAAAGCGGATGAAGAGATTCTATCCGCTTTGAATTTTCTAATGCATCTAAAATCATTTTATATTCTGATTGATATTGGTTATTCGATTATCTTTAATTTCGGGGGCAAATATCGGACATAGCTATGTTAAATAAAAGTACCTAAATGAAATAAAACTATAAGTTTCACATAAGTCTTAACTTGAAAAATTTGATTTTCTTGACTTTTTTGTAACTTTGTGGCATAAAGTTATCCTTAGTAAAACTAGATTGTATGAAATTTTTTATCGACACAGCCAACTTGGATCAGATTCGGGAGGCAAATGAATTAGGAGTATTAGACGGTGTAACTACTAACCCATCATTGATGGCTAAAGAGGGCATTCGTGGTGTGCAGAATCAGCACAAACACTATATCACGATTTGTGAAATGGTTGACGGTGATGTAAGTGCCGAAGTTATAGCTACAGACTATGAAGGAATGATTCGCGAAGGCGAAGAATTGGCCGCTCTTCATCCGAATATTGTGGTAAAAGTTCCCTGTATTGAACCAGGTATCAAAGCTATCAAATATTTCACAGAGAAAGGTATCCGCACAAATTGCACATTGATCTTCTCTCCGGGTCAGGCACTATTGGCAGCTAAGGCAGGAGCAACGTATGTTTCTCCGTTCGTAGGCCGCTTGGACGACATCTCAAGTGATGGTATCGATTTGGTTAGCAAGATTGCTGCTATGAACGCTCAATATCTGTTCCAGACACAGGTGCTTGCTGCTTCTATCCGCACAACTCAGCACATCATCCAGTGTATTGATGCCGGTGCCGATGTAGTGACAGCTCCGTTGGCTGCTATCAAGGGTCTGTTGAAACACCCGTTGACCGATAGCGGTTTGAAGAAGTTCTTGGAAGACTATAAGAAAATCAACGAATAAGGAACAATCGGTTCTTTTTCCATTTAAAGGGGTTGCATCATGATAAAAGTTTCGATGCAGCCCCATTACATTTTTTCCCTCTAATCATCGACTCATTTTAGCTAAAGTATATGAACACCTTTTTGTCTCGAATAGCCGAACTCTTCTATCGGTCATACGGAGCAGAGATCAATCGCTTGGCTTTTGTCTTTCCCAACAGACGTGCCGGATTGTTTTTCCAGAAATATCTGGCAGAGATATCCGAAAAGCCTCTGTTCTCTCCAACCGTCTTGACCATCAACGACCTGTTCGTTCAGTTGAGTGGCAAGCAATCGGCCGACCGCATAAGCATGCTCTTTTTGCTTTATGAGATCTATACCCGCATCAGTGGGTCGTCCGAGACATTTGATGAGTTTCTCTATTGGGGAGAGATGTTGCTCAACGACTTCGACGACGTTGACAAATATATGGCTGACGCCCGCATGCTCTTTACGAATGTAACCGACTTACGCGCCATTGAAGATGACTTTAGTTTCTTGAGCGAAGAGCAGATAGCGGCCATCCGTTCTTTTTGGTCTTCTTTCTATCCACGCAACGATACGCCCAACCAGCAACATTTCCTGGCGGTGTGGCAATTGCTCTATGAATTGTATGACACGTTCCGCAACCGACTGGCCGAAGAGGGAATGGGCTATGAGGGCATGATCTTGCGCGAGGTGGTGGAGCAGCTGGAAGGAGGCTTGAATTGTCAACTGCCCTACGAGAAGATTGTCTTTGTCGGACTGAATGCGTTGTCGCGCGCCGAAGAGCGTTTCTTGTTTCAACTACAAAAGCGGGGCATTGCCGATTTCTATTGGGACTATGAGTCGGACAAGGTGACAGATCCGGATAACAAAGCCTCTTATTTTGTGAAGCAGAACAAGATGAATTTCCCGTCATCACAAACGATAGAGCCGGACAAACGGCCGCTTCCCGAGATTGAGATGATTGGCATTCCTTCCGGTATTGGTCAGGCCAAGATGTTGCATACGCTTTTGGAGAAGCTGGTGCAGCAGGGCAAGATGAGCGACTCTGATGCTTTGCGCACGGCCGTGGTGTTGCCGGATGAGCATCTGTTGATTCCGGTATTGAATGCGATTCCTAAAGAAATTAAGCATATCAACGTGACCATGGGCTATCCATTGGGTGGAACGCCGGTGGCTGCTCTGATGGAATATGTGTTGACTCTGCAAAAGAACATCCGCTATGTGGATGGCCAGCCTCAATATTACTATCGCGATGTGTTGCCCATCCTAAACCATAGTTACGTGATGACAACCCGGCCCGAAGCAATCTCGGACTTGGTGAAGCATATCACGGAAAACAACCGTATCTATATGGGTCACAAAGAGCTGGACCAGACGCCTTTGCTTTCCGTTTTGTTTGAGCCGGTGCACAATCTGGCGGACTATTCCGACTATCTGATCCGCATTTTGGAAGAGTTGAATCGTCAGATGCAACAAGGTCGCAACGGACAAGACGACGAGGAGGAAGAGACGCTTACCATGACCGCCCACGACATTGAGCAGGAGTTTGTTTTCCACTACTTCGCCACCGTCAACCGCATGAAGGAGGTTATGCAAGAGAGTCGTGTCGAGATGAAGCCCGACACCTATTTCCGTCTGTTGAAGCGAATGACCGATGCCATTTCCATTCCTTTTCGTGGCGAACCATTGTCGGGTTTGCAGATAATGGGAGTGTTGGAAACTCGTGCTCTGGACTTCGACCGCCTGATTATTCTGTCTATGAATGAGGGCATATTCCCCTTGAAGAAGGTGGCCAATTCGTTCATTCCCTACAACTTGCGTCGGGGTTTCGGTTTGCCTACTTATGAACATCAAGATAGCGTGTGGGCTTATCACTTCTATCGCCTGATTCATCGGGCCAGCCAGGTGAGTCTGCTCTATGACACTCGAAGCAACGGATTGCAGACGGGCGAAATGAGCCGTTTCATCTATCAGCTACGCTATCATTATGAGGTAGCAATGAAGCACAAGTTGGTGACCTACAATGTCTCATCCGCCACAACGCCCAAACTGGTGATTCAGAAGGACGACAAGGTGATGAAGCGATTGCATGACTTCTTGCAAGGCGGAAAGCGTGCGCTCTCGGCCAGTGCCATCAATACCTATCTCGATTGTCCGCTGAAGTTTTACTTCTCGGTTGTAGAGAATGTGCAAGAAGAAGAGGAAGTGACGGAAAACATCAAGAACAATGTGTTTGGCAGTATCCTTCACAAAGTGATGGAAGAGTTGTATCATCCCTTTTGTAAGAAACAGGTAACGGCCGATCTGCTGAAGCTTATTAAGAAAGACAATGCGCTGGTTTCGGGAGCTATTGCCCGTGCCTTTGCAAGTGAATTCTTCAAGACAGATGTAGTGCGCCCGTTGACGGGACAAAACTTCCTGATCGGAGAGATGATTCGTAAATATGTCGAGAAGATACTGGAGCGTGATAGCCAGCTGACGCCATTCCGCTATGTGCAGTCAGAAATGAAGGTCAATGTAACGATGCCGGTGGATGACCAAACGGTGGTGCAGCTGAAGGGATTTATTGACCGCATGGACGAGGTGAACAATCGGCTGCGCATCATCGATTATAAGAGCGGCAGCGGTAGCTCGACCTTCAGCTCAATCTCTGAATTGTTCCGCACCGATGGAGAAGATCGCCCCAAAGCCGTCATGCAGGTGTTTCTCTATGCCTGGATGTACAGGCGTCTGTCGGGAAACGCTTGTACCGAAATCACTCCGGGCATCTATTACGTGCGAAGTCTGTTTGCTCCGGACTTTAATCCCGGCATTACATATCATATCGATCGCACACATACCGAATCGGTCGATGACTTTGGTCGCTATGCTTCAGCGTTTGAAGAGGAATTGCGTAAATGTCTTGCCGACATCTTTGCGGCGGATGTTCCTTTCACACAAACACCCAGTGGCAAGGCATGTGTATATTGTATGTTCAAACCAATCTGTGGGCGATAACCGATGGCACATGAAAAAGGCTTTCTTAGAATAGAAAGCCTAAAGAAAAACTCATCACATTGATGCGACGGTCTATGCAAAACTTATGAGGCGTCTCCAAAGTGGGAGTAACCTTGTGTATGAAGTCTGATTTTTCCTGATTGACGCCAAACTCATAAACGAAGTCGAAGAAGAGTCGCCAAATGCTTACACCCACACCGGCAGCAACATTGACGCCAAAAGGCGTGTTGTCGCTTTCAAAGCTCTGCCAGTTGCCCAGCACTGTAGAGGTGTAGGAATTCTTATAGTTGTACTTCAACTTTGGTCCCAGCATCAGACTCAATCCATACGGACCTTGTCGGATAAAATGGTAGCCAATCATAATGGGCATTTCTACCGAGCGGAATTTAGTGGATAGACAATTAGAGGTGGAGTTGTTGGTGTTGCTATCAATCTGATCGGAAGTGGGCAAGGTGAAATAGACCTCACCTGATGAATGATGCAATGAAATGCAGGGCTGGATAAAGAATCGTTCTATATTGATGCGACAAAAGAGCGAAGCCAAATAGCCTACCTTATATTGTATATGCAGATTGTCAACCTCTTTGCCATCGGCGGTAAACGAATGGATGATGGGGAAATCGGCATTCAGTCCTACTTTTCCACCAAAGTTGAATGCTTTCTCCTCCAATGGCTTGACCGTTTGGGCTGATAGACCGAACGACAAGGCGATAAGACATATTCCTATAAAGCCGATTTTCCGAATCATAGTTGCTTATTTCTTCTTTTTGACAGACCAACCAAATTTACCGACAAATTCACCCAACTCATAATACTTGCCATGTGCATAGGCCAATAGTCCGGCCTTTTCCATGTCGAAAGCACCTGTTTCCGGATCGAGATACTGATCATCTGCCTGCACATTCACTACTTCGGAGATGAACATATCATGGCTGCCCAATGAGATTACCTCTTTGACTCGACATTCGATACATAGCGGAGACTCTTCAATGATAGGAGCATTCACCACCGATGCCTTGCCAGGCGTCAACTTCATCTCTTCGAACTTATGATGATCTTTACCTGAATTTACTCCACACCAATCTGTCGCATAGGCCAATCGTGTGGTGGTCAGGTTGATGACAAACTCCATCTGTTGTTTCAAGATGGGATAGGAGTGCCGTTCCGGACGAACCGAGATATAACACATTGCCGGATTGGTACAAATTGTACCAACCCATGCAACCGTTATGATATTATAATTAGATGGATTATCGCCACAGCTAACCATCACCGCCGGCAACGGATAGATCATGGTTCCGGGCTTCCAGTCGTGTTTCATTTGATGATAATATCGTCTTTGTTGATTTTCCGTTCACAATAGTGACACTTGATAGTTCCTGTCTCTTTGTCGATCACATGGAAGCGAGTCGGCACCGGCTCGTTGTTTGTGATACATTTGGGATTGTTGCACTTGACCAGATCAATCAGTTCGTTAGGAAGCTCTACTCGCTTCTTCTCAACCACTTCATAGTCGCGGATGATGTTCAATATTACATTAGGAGCCACCAAAGCGATGCGGTTGATTTCATCTTCCTTGAAGAACTTGCCGGCAATTTTAATCACGCCCTTGCAACCCATCTTGTTGCTGGGGAAGTTGTTGCCAATAGTAATGGTATTATCCATCTTGTCCAGTCCTAATAGGGAAGCGACCTTAAACAATTCACTGGGAGGAATATGGTCGATAGCAGTGCCGTTTTCTAATGCGGCAACCTGCAATTCTTTTTTCTTTTCTGCTGACATAACTTTTCTGATTCTCTCAATTGTCCACTTCAATATTTAAAACTTCACAGATAATAGCCTGACGAGCGAACAAGCCGTTGCGTGCTTGCTGGATGTAGTAGGCCTTAGGATTTTCATCCACATCGTATGCAATTTCATTGACACGAGGAAGTGGGTGAAGAATGCGCAAATTCTCCCGACTATTTTTCAGCATGTCGTTGCGTAGGATATACACATTCTTAACTCTTTCATACTCTTCCAGATCGGTAAAGCGTTCGCGTTGCACGCGAGTCATATATAGAATATCGGTCTGGTTGATGATCTCTTCCGTGAAATCGGTATGCTCATAATACTTGATGCCATGCTGGTCGCAGAAGTTCTTCTGTTCGTCTGGCATGCGCAATTCATCCGGAGCCACAAAATGGAATGTGGGGTTGAAGTGTGACATACCAACGATTAGTGAGTGAACGGTGCGGCCATACTTCAAGTCGCCTACCATCGTAATGGTCAGATTGTCCAGTTTGCCTTGAGTCTTACGGATGGAATATAGGTCCAGCATAGTTTGTGAAGGATGCTGGTTAGCTCCGTCTCCGGCATTGATGATAGGAATATTAGTCACTTCCGATGCATATCGTGCTGCTCCTTCAAGATAATGTCTCATAATGATCAGGTCGGCATAGTTGCTGACCATCATAATGGTATCTTTTAGTGTCTCACCTTTTGAAGAACTGGTTGTTGATGCATCTTGAAAACCAATTACACGTCCGCCCAAGCGGTTAACGGCTGTTTCGAAACTGAGTCGAGTGCGTGTCGAAGGTTCGAAGAATAGCGTTGCTGCTACTTTTCCTTCCAGCACTTTCCGGTTCGGATTCGCCTCAAACTTCTGGGCATTATCCAAAATACGAAGAATGTCTTCTTTTGAACATTGATCGATAGAAACTAAACTTTTACTCTTCATATATATATTATATAATATATTCAATATTAGTAAATTATTCTGTTATGTAATTTTACACCGTAAAATATATGATGTATCAATCACGTGTAAAACGATTATCGTTTGACAAAGATAGAATTTTCTGCAAAATATTGTTTTTAATTTGGTCGTAATTCTACAACCAAATTCATGGTTGTTGCTTATTTTATAATGAGAAGCAACAAATGCTTCTCGTACAAATATACAAAGGTTATAAAACAATACATCATCAATGGTGAAATACTTTTCGTTCTATAACTTGCTGGAGTATTTAATGTGTGGGATTTTTGAGGAAGAAAGGATAGTTACAAAGGCTTTCAGGTAATAAAGGCAGTGTGTCATGGTAGCAAAAGCAACGCCACTTTTTACTAAGAGCCTTAGAGGTTGCGTCAAAATGAGTTATTTTGCACATCCTCTAAGGCGTATTAGGATTAGGATAAATTTATTTCAAGTATTCAGCCAAGCTTGTAGGCAGATAGAATGTGTTGTTTTTATCCACATAAACAATTACCGAGTTCAGTCGGATCTCATTCTCGCCCTTTTTGCCACTTTTTACGATATTGGTGAACGGAGTAATGGTGAGACGTTTTTTCTTGTTCTTCTTATTCTTGATGATCAAGGTAGGTGAACCCGTCTTCTCTGCAGGCGGAATCATTTCGCATGTATAACCTTCGAACACCTTGGTGTGAGGCGCAAAGTTCTTGGCTGTCAACTCTTCCAATGTATCGTGGGTAAAGCCCATCAAAGCACACAGATAGTGATTCATCTCAATATTGGTGTGCATACCGATAGGCAGATCGCCCTTGGGATGATAAGCGGCCAGGAAAACTTCTTCACCCGTGTGTCCGCCGGTTGTGAAGCCGAAGCAGGTGCGCTCTGTCATGATCTGAGCCATCAAGCCGGTCAAAGAGCCACTATACATAGAGGCTTTGTCTTTCGTGTTGCGTTGCTCAGCAGGAATCGGACTGTTTTTATAGTCTTTGCAATTATTCAAAGCATTCATCTCTTCGGGAGTTAATTCAAAACCTGCATTCTCGCGGAACAGCTGCTGCACTTCGCTATTAGGAATCTGATTGAGCTTCTTGGCAAAGCCTTCAGCGGTCAGCTTATACAATGAGAACTGATGAAATAACTGATCTTTAGACAACTTGTCATAGCCTTTACAATCGCGACGACCCAAGCTGATACCGCTATTACCGTGGTCGGGCATGATTACAACAGCAGTCTCGTCATTCTTGCGGGCAAAATCGAGAGCCACACCACACGCACGGTCAAAAGCCAGCATATCAGTAGCCATACCAACCGGATCATTGCCATGAGCAGCCCAGTCGATCTTACTACCTTCGACCATCAGGAAGAAACCATTCGGATTGGTAGAAAGCTTTTCAATAGCAATGCGAGTCATCTCTTCGATAGAGGGCTGTTCTTCCGGATTGCGGTCGATGTCATAGGCCATCTCTTTCTTTCCGTAAAGAGCCCACATTTTATTGCCCTTGTCGGCACGCATGCCCTGCAGATTGTTACGATATACATTGTAGCCATTCTGCACCAGATAATCTTCCTGCTCTTTTGACAATATAGATTCGCCACCACCGATCACGACATTCAGATTATTGTGTACCATCTGCGGAGCAATCCAATTGTAGCGGCTACGGTTGTAGCTATGAGCAGAGCAGTCTGCCGGTGTAGCATGCGGGAATTCGCAAGTAAACACCAGACCGGTTGATTTGTCCTGTAAAATCTTGCCCGCTTCCAAAACGGTTGTCAACGGCTGGTAAGCTCTTGTGGAGTCGGTCGGATAGATGTCGTTATCACCATCACTGACCGGATAGGTAGAAACATAACCTGTACGGCTAGGCTGGCCAGTCATGTAGCAAGATGTAGTGGGAGCAGAGTCTCCGATTGGAGCGTTTGATGAGTGTGTGCGTACGGTTCCGCACAGATAGGGATCGATGAACAAGTTGGGTTTGCTGGGATCTTTATACCACTGCAACCAACGGGCAATTGAGACGGTAGCCAACGAGGTGCCATCCGGAATCAGCACGATCACGTTCTTAACGGGCTTTACATTCTTGACATCCGCAGCTCGGCCGGGGATGAAGATTAATGCTAATAAAACCAATAATGTGACTGTTCTTTTCATTTCAAGTCTTCTCTTATTATTAATGTAGTTCTATAATGTCTTCTGTAAACAGCGTCAGCTTTTCCAATCCGGTGTCGGTTACCAAGAAACTGTTCTCAACACCAACAGCACCCACGCCCGGAATTACGAACTTAGGCTCTAATGCAAACACCATGCTGGCCGACAACTCTTCGCGTGAGCGTGGAGTTAACACCGGCAATTCATTAATCTGAAGACCAATACCATGGCCTACGAATTTGGCCTGCTGTTTAGTACCCATGAAGTTGTCTTGCAGACCGGCTTTCTCGACATGCTTCATAGCTATTTGATACAAGTCGGCACAGCCTACACCCGGACGGGCATTTGCCATAATATCGGCTTGAATCTCCAATGAGGTTTGATGAGCGCGATAGGCCTGATCGGTCAATTTTCCCACCGAGAAGATGCGGCTCATATCGGTCATATAGGGCGTATAGTTTCCGGCCATATCTACCATAATAGCGGTTCCCTCTTTCAACAAAGTGCCGTTTGCACCTAATGGAGCAGCTGCACTGACACCTTCACCACCGAGGGCAAAGTCAAAAGGAGAGGGCGCTTCGGCATTTTCGCCGGCCAGCAGACTTCCCATAAAGATGTCCATATTGGCTCCGAAAGCTCGGAACAGACCGATAGATCCATGTAGGCGCATACGTCGTTCAATCTCGCTCTGCAATTCAATATCCGTCATGCCCGGCTTGTAGCATTCCGGCACTTCGGTATAAACCAACGAATGCTCTGCTGCCGCCTTTCGGAACTGTTCAATCTCATACGGAGTCTTTACCATACGCTGGGCGCGCATCAGCGCTGTTGCATTGGCCGTCTCTTCCGGTGCAAACACATTTTGCAGACGCATATATTCTGAATAGGAAAGTTCGTCGGCTTCCAACAGTAACTTGCGAGGCATCTTCAAACCATATTTGGCAAACAACTCAGGCATCTGCTCCGGCTTGCGGATATATTCCAGACGTTCTCCCGACAAGTTATTCGGACGTTTGACAAAAAAACAAGGTTCGCCCTCTGCTGGGAGATAAAAATAACCGCTGAAGATGCGGCCAGTTACGTAAAAAAGGTTTACGTCAATAGATAGCAGACAGCCGTCTGCTCCGCTCTGTTGCATGGATTGTTGTATTCTATTCCATTTGAGCTTAAGGTCATCAATCAAAAAATTCTGTATCATCAATAGTATATTATGTTTTTCGCGATTCAAAGGTAGCTCTTTTCTCTTATTTTTAGAAAAAGAGCTGTGACTTTTTGGATTTCTGAATAATTGATAACAATTTAATGACTATTTTTGTGAAATAAGGAGGATTAGAATGGTGAAAGGCAATCTCTTTTTGAATCGGTGTTGCTCAAAGCTGATGAATGTAGCCCTGCTTGGTGGAATCTGTTTTCCGTTGTTCGCACAAAATCAGGTAGAACTGCTTCCGTATGGAAAGATGGATCAATGGATTCTTCGGGAGATGCGCGAATCGGCCTTGATAGGGAAGAAGAACAAGGTGTTGTATGCACCCGGCAAACCTGATACCATTCGGGGTGAGATGACTTATGATCCAGGCGATTCACCTTGGGCCACCTCAAGCGTGATTGCCAAGGTGTCTGGCATTACCAAGGTGAGTACAAGTGTCTATCCGGAAAAACGGGGCAATGGCTATTGTGCCCGCATGGAGACGCAAATTGATAGCTGTTCTGCTTTGGGCATTGTACACATTCATGTATTGGTAGGAGGTTCGATCTATTTGGGGCGCGCCATCGAACCGGTCAAAGATACCTCTGATCCTCGTAGCAAGATTGCCAGTGGAATAGCCTTTAATAAACGCCCCAAGGCATTGGTGTTTGATTATAAAGTACATCTTTCGGGTCAGTCTGATCGCATTCGTCTGGATGGTTTCAGCCGTAAGCAGAAGGTAAACGGCAAAGATAAGCCATTGGTATGCTTGTATCTGCAAAAACGATGGGAGGGAAAAGACGGTGCTCTTTATGCTAAGCGCATCGGCACACGAGTGATACCTTTTGATGTCTCTTGTGACTGGGTCAATCAGGCTGTCTTTCCTATTTGGTATGGAGATATTACGCAAAGAGCAGATTATCAACCTTGGATGGGATTGATTACCGGCAGTGAAGCGCGTTATGCCTTTAATAGTCTTGGCAAGAATGTTCCCATCAAAGAGATCGGTTGGGGTAATGCTGATGATGAACCTACTCATTTGATACTGGAATTTCTATCCAGTCATGGTGGTTCCTACATAGGATCACCAGGCAATATGTTTTGGATAGACAATATTGGTTTTGTTTATGAATAACCGAAAGCAAAAAGAATAAGAATAAGAATATGATTCACAGATTGTTTGTGCGATTCATTTATGCCGTTTTAATACTATTTGGAGTGCAGGGATTGGAAAACATTTGGGCACAAGAAGAGGGAATGGCCTCTTATTATCACTCCCGCTTTCATGGCCGCAAATCATCCAGCGGCCGTGTGCATAGCCAAGATGAACTGATAGCTGCTCACCGTACACATCCTTTTGGAACATTCCTCAGAGTGACCAATCTGGCCAATATGAATAGCGTCATAGTTTGCGTGACAGACCGTGGTCCGCATCGTCGCAACCGCATCCTCGATGTCTCTGAAGCTGCGGCAGACATATTAGGATTCAGACAATCAGGTATAGCCCGTGTGCGCATCGAAGTGGTCCCCAGTATGTTAGATTTGCGTTATCTAGATCTGATTTATCCGAAAATTCCCTATTTGGATACAGAAGCTTTGCGCGTACAGCCGCCGTATAAATTCTCATTCAAAGTCAACTAACACAAATTAAGTCTTTACTCTTTGTAGATCTTTTCAGACAGAGTAGAGCCATCTTGAACCGCAACTCCATGTAGCTCGATATATTCGACACTAAGAGGATTCTTGGGACTGGCCTGGACATAGAGTGATTGCAAAATAGCCTTCTGATTCTGTATTAAGAGTGTACACACATAGTGGTCATCCAGCTTTTGAATGGTTAGCTTTCTACCCGGATAGGCCGTCAGAGTAACTTCGCTGCTATCAGCTTCTTTGGAGACGAGTTTATAGCCGTATGCCATTTTACGCTGAAAAAAGTTCAACTCATTCATTTCGCCCATGCGTTCCTCACGATTGACCCAATAGACATGTAAAGGCTTTTCGGTGTTCAACTTTCCATCAACGAGTTGTACATCATAGCAAACCAGATTTTTGTTGGCACTACGTGCAATATGGAAAAGCCTTTCTGGAGTTTCAAATGTATTCTCTGTTTGTCCGTAAGCCATTGGTGATGCTAATAGAAAGCATAGTGCAACAATCTTTGATAAACGACTCCAATTTTTCAAACTGTATCTGCATACTTTTGATACAAACTTTTCCATATCGATCTTTTCTATTTAGCTTATTCGTGATTGTGTACAAAAATAATATATTTCTTCGAATGAGATCTACTTAATATGGAACAAGATCTCTATGTGTTTGCATTTATGACACTGCCTAAATCCTCCTTTTTATTCATATACCCTATTATTTGATAATCACTATTATGTTTAATATAATAGTGGGATAATAAATATACAACCCTATTTGGGAGGATTCTGAATGACTACACCATATTCCGAGTATTTGTTTTTCTGTAAAAGTAGAGTTTGTTATTTGTCATCATTTAGTAAGAATCTCCGATGCCTTATTGTGGCTCTATTAATCCCAAATCGGTCATTAGAATACGATTCTTATTAGTACTTGTTTTGAGCAGGTTGTAATGGCTACGTTGAAGGTCTATTTATCAATCATAAAAATACAATAAGTCAACAGGCGGACAAGAGACTACTAATCCGGTCAAAAAGGATTAAGCTATTTCCGGAAATTGGGTGAGGGTGTATCAAAATTCTGATATACCCTCTTTTTCATATCTATCCGTAGAGAAAGTATAAAATGAAACAAAGC
>CAKVBA010000038.1 GCA_934725305.1 uncultured Parabacteroides sp.
ATGACAAGGCATCAGAAAATAGCTAAACTATTTGATGAAGATTTTTGGGTGACGCAATGACGAAGTCAGGAAAAAGTCCCTACCCTTTTTCGGGAAAGTCTATAGACTAATCTCGGAAAGTCTATAAACGACTGAAATATAGTATATAACCTTGTTTTACAGGGCGTTTAAACCAAGACGGATTCGCCTATCAATTCCAGCAGAATTGCCCGTCGTTTCAGACGGATTTGTCACCTGTTTCCAGTGAATAGTAATCCCGATAAATTACAATAACTACTCACTACGACTGCTGTTGGTGTGTCAACACACACACGTTTGTTGTTATGACGCACCGCTCTGTTTTGGGGAGCAGGAAGAATCAGAAATCCGCTTTCCGCTCTATCCGAATGAATTGTCCCGTTATAGGATGTTCAAAGGCCAAAGCTTCGGCATGCAGGTATAAACGATCGGCCGGTTTTCCATAGAGAGCATCTCCATAAATAGGCAAGTTGAGCCCTTCGGGATGAGCCACGTGTACACGCAACTGATGAGTGCGGCCGGTCAATGGATAGAGAGCGATGCGCGTCTTTCCGTTCTCGCGGGAAAGAATGTGGTAACGCGTGATGGCCGGTTTTCCCTCTGTTTTATCGACCATCTGGCGAGGTCGGTTGTTCCAATCGGAGCAGAGCGGCAAATCGATGAAACCCTCGTCTGGAGCCTGACAGATGCCGTCAAGCAGAGCAATATACCGCTTTTCAACCATGCGGTTCTTAAATTGCGCCTGTAGCTTTTGATGCACTGCCTTGCTCTTGGCAATGACCAGCAGTCCGGATGTGGCCATGTCTAAACGGTGAACTATGAGCGGACCGTCAGCTTCGGGCAGTTGCTTTTGCATACGCTGATAGACAGAGTCTGCCTCGCTTTTTCCGGGCACAGAGAGTAATCCTTCCGGCTTGTGAATGATAAGCAGCCATTCATCTTCATAGATTGTTTCGAGCGTAAGCTGATCGGTATCCGGGTGATTCAAGGGATTCTCTTCGACATTGAGTCCTTGCAACATGAATGGCAGAATCGGGCCACACTTGCCTTGGCACGATGGATAGAAGTAGCCATGACGACGCAGTTCTCCTTTGGGCGAAGAGCCCCACCAAAACTCAGCCATGCAGATGGGATGAAGCTGATTTATATAGGCATATTGCAACAATTTAGGAGCGGCACATTCGCCTGTGCCGGCAGGTGGAACTGTTCCGGAAGTCTCGACAAAGAGATCATACAGATTACGCACTTCGCCTAAGGCATTGTGTAGTTTGAATTGTCTGAACAGCTTTTGTTGCAGGGCGGCCGAGCGGGTTTTGCGCTCTTTCTTCTTCCGGTCTATTTCGGCCTGTAGCCGGTCTATTTGCTGTTGGCATTCCGCTTCACGTTGGGCACAGATCATTTTCAACCGCTTGAATTCCGCTTTTTGATGCTGACTTTCACGAATCAGTTGGGCCTGCATCTCTTCGCTTAGCGAGTGTAATCGCATCTGTTCCCGTCTTGCTTTGTCGGCCTTCATCTGTTGTTTAGCTTCATCAATCAGCCGGTTTGATCGAACCTTTTCTTCCTTTAGTCGCTTCAGAGCCTGTTGATAAGCGTCACTCTGTTGTAGCGAATCAATCTCTATGTTGAGCGCAGAGATCTGAGACTCTTCGATACGGAAGAAGCCATCGGGTTGCTGCAAGTCATAGATAGGAGGGACGAAGTAGGGATGCTGGTTCTTTCCGGCCAAAATACCGGAGAAGGCGGCTAAGAATCCTATCTCGCCATTGTGATTCTCAACGACCAATACGCCAAACATCTTCCCATGGGACAGTTCGTCGATCCAATCGGTTTGCTGCTGTATATATCTCTGTAGCAAGTAGGTTGCCTCTGTTGCCAAAGGATGCGGCGTGTAATGAAACGGATAGGTGAACTGTCGGGGACAACTTGCCTTGTCGATGGGATGCGGAAATGGATGAAATAGGGACATGACCAGATAGAGTAATGAAAAACAACTTTGCCTGTTTGTAAACCCAAAACGGTCATTAGGCCGTTAAATGTATCATTTAAAATAACTGCTTGCAGTCTTTTGTTTTTTATAAGTCGTCTTTTGCTTGTTTTTAATTCGCAATAGCTCGCTATTACTCATTAAAAGCCAAACAAAATCCACTCTTCTAAAAAGACAAAATACAAGTAAGCCCGAATGACCGATTTGGGGTAAACAGGCGATAAAGTTAGTAAAAAAGCAATATAGATTCAAATATTCACTATATTTGTACGAATATCAAAACTTATAACATAACATTTTATTATTTATGGGAAAGGTAATCATTAATTCGTATGCGGATTTTGAAAAACTGATCGGCCAGCAGTTGGGCGTATCAGAATATTTGGAGATTTCACAAGAACGCATCAATGCATTTGCAGACGCGACACTAGATCATCAATGGATTCATGTGGATCCGGAACGTGCCAAAGTAGAGAGTCCTTTTAAGAGCACGATTGCCCATGGCTATCTGACACTTTCTTTGTTGCCTCATTTGTGGGATCAGATCATTGAGGTTAATAACTTGAAGATGATGATAAACTATGGTATGGACAAGATGAAGTTTGGTCAGCCTGTTTTGACAGGACAGAGCATTCGTCTGGTGGCCAGCCTGCATTCATTGAGTAATTTGCGTGGTGTTGCCAAGGCAGAAATCAAGTTCGCCATAGAGATCAAGGATCAGCCTAAGAAGGCTTTGGAGGGAATTGCGATATTCTTGTATTATTTTAAGTGATAAAGAAATGACAAGAGGCTGCCTCAAAACAGTTGTTTTTGACCCAGCCCCTTGCTTTTATTCGTTACTTTTATTCGTCATAAATCATCCGTTTCGTCATTCCTCCATCCACTGTAATATTCTCACCATTGATAAAATCATTCTCTTCGTGGCAAAGAAAGAGGCATAAGTGTGCCACATCTTCCGGTTTTCCAACGCGTCTTGACGGATGTTGCAGGTGATCGGCTTCGCTCAATGCCTCATAGCCGTGTGTCGCAATCCATCCCGGAGCGATGGAGTTGACGGTGATGTGATAGGGCGACAACGATAGCGCCAAAGCATGCGTCAGCGAATAGATTCCTCCTTTGGATGCCGCATAGGCTTCGCTATTGGGCTCACTCATCAGATATCGTGTAGAACAGATGTTGATGATGCGTCCATAGGTGTTGGGCGTCTCAAGTGCGCTGCGATGTATCGCCAACCGGCGCGAGGTGATAAAGGCGGGACGCAGATTGGCCGAAAGCAGGTCGTCGAACTGTTCAATGCTGCATTCGGTCAGAGGAGTGAAACGACTCACACCGGCATTGTTGATGATCACGTCAATATCTCCCCATTCATCAAAGAGCTGTTGCATGCCCTGTTCCAAGGCTGCAACATTACGCAGGTCGATCGGAAGGAAGCGAGTGCCCGTTTGCAAAGCCGTCTCTTTTCCATGTGTCTCATCTATGTCGCAGAAGGCCACACGATGTCCGGCACTTCGGAATAGGCGCACGATGGCTTTGCCGATGCCGTTGGCTCCTCCTGTGACGAAGACTCGGCGTGTCTTGTGAGTGACCGATGATTTGCCGGCATGAGAAACGGGCCGGCTATTTTTACGGGCTTGATAAGCCTCGAGTTTATTTTCCAGATAATTATCTGCCATAAAGCAATACGTTTTTGGGGAAGTGCCGGCGCAGTGAAGCCTTGGTCAATCTTCTATTCCTTTGAAGTCGGTTCGATTTTCAAGAAGGGCAGAATCATGAATAGCGGCAGACAGCATAGCATTACCCATATAAAGAAGTGTTGATAACCAATTTGTTCCTGAATCCATCCGGAGCACATGCCAGGCAACATCATTCCCAAAGCCATGAATCCTGTGTTGATGGCATAGTGCGATGTTTTGTATTCTCCTTCGGCAAAGAGCATCAGATACATGGTGTAGGCCGTGAAGCCAAATCCGTAGCCAAACTGTTCAATGGCTACGCAGCTGTTGATAATCCATATCGTAGTGGGTTGCTGATAAGCCAGATAGAGATAGACCAGATTGGGCAGCGAGATGGCTAAAGCCATCGGCCAGATCCATTTGCGCAAGCCGCCATGAGCCAGCGCAAATCCACCCAACAAACCTCCTAACAGCAGGGCAAAGACGCCCACCGTTCCATAGGCAAAGCCAACTTCGGTCGTTGACATTCCCAATCCTCCTGTCGCACGGTCGTCAAGCAGGAAAGGCGAGGCCAGTTTGACAAGCTGCGATTCGCCTAAGCGATAGGTCAGCATGAACAGGATAGCCAATCCAATCCCTTTCTTATGGAAGAAAGCCTCGAAGGTGCGGATAAACTCGTTGCAGATGGTGCGCGGTGTCACTCCCTGATGCTGTTTGTCATTCTTGGGCTTAGGCAGAATAAACCGGTGCCACAGAGCCAGTCCGATGAATACACCGGAAAGGATGAGGAAGATAAGGCTCCAGGCAAAGGGAATGCGTCCGGTGGTCTTCTCCAGAAAGCCCACCAGCATAACCAGCACGCCTTGTCCGGTGAGCATGGCAATGCGATAGCAGGTGTTGCGGATGCCAATGAAAAAGGCCTGATCGTCTTCTTCTTGTCCCAGCATATAAAAGCCATCGGCCGCAATATCATGTGTCGCCGAGCTGAAAGCCATCAGCCAGAAAAAGGCTAAGGTCGATTGCAAGAACCAATCGCCGGGCAGCGTGAAAGCCACTCCGGCCATTCCGCCGCCAATCAGCAGCTGCATGGCGCAGACCCACCAGCGCTTCGTCTTTATAAGATCGACAAACGGACTCCATAGCGGCTTGATGACCCATGGAAAATAGAGCCAGCTTGTGAAGAGAGCAATGTCGGTATTGGAGACGCCCAATCTTTTATACAGAATCACAGAGAGCGTCATGACGATCACATAGGGCAATCCTTCAGCAAAGTAGAGCGAAGGAATCCAGAACCATCCTCGTCTCATAGCAGTTGAAAGGCGTCTGCATCGCTCCAGGCCGGGAACTTCTTGCGGAATTCATCCAGCTTGATGCGCGAAAGGGTGCATGTGCGTGTTGTATCGTCTCGTCTGCCGGCATCGGCCATCTTTTCGCCCTTGGCCGAGAAAATCAGCGAATCTCCCCGATAGGGAATATTGTGGCCATCCACGCCCACGCGGTTCACACCGCATACATAGGCCAGATTCTCGATGGCACGGGCTTTCAGCAGTGCTCTCCAGGCATTGCGGCGTGCTTCGGGCCAGTTGGCTACATATATTAACAGGTCGTATTGGTTGTTGACATTGCGGCTCCACACCGGGAAGCGCAGGTCATAGCAAACCTGCAGACAGATATTCCATCCTTTGTAAGAGACGATCTGTTGTTTGTCGCCGGCGGTGAAATGCTTGTTTTCACCAGCCATGCGAAACAGATGCTTTTTGTCGTAGAACCAGGCTTCGCCTTCAGGAGTGACGAAGAAGGCTCTGTTGTAATAGCAATTATTCTCTTTTACGATGAAACTGCCCACGATAGCCAGGCCATTTTGGGCAGCAGCAGCCTTGATTGCACAAATCGTTGTTCCATCCGGATCGTCGGCGAGCTGCTCCACATTCATGGTAAAGCCGGTCGTAAAGGTCTCGGGCAGGATAGCCACATCCGTTTTACCGCGCAGACGATGTAATAAACTACAATAGTAATCCAGGTTTTTCTGCCTGTCTTCCCATATAATATGAGATTGAACCATACTGATTCGCAAATCTTCAGCCATAATAGTATCGATAAATAATTAAACTTCTACAAAATTTTCAGGATGACGTCCGGAAACACCGTTGTACATTTTGCGTATTTCCAGGATGTCTTTTTCAACATCACCGGTCGGATAGAACAGTCCTTTTGATCCGACCTCTTTCTTTGCATAGTCGAAATAGGCAACCATGATGGGCACCTGAGCCTTCTGTGCAATGAAGTAAAAACCCTTTTTCCACTCTTTCACGCGCTTGCGTGTGCCTTCAGGAGTGATGGCAATCTGAAACCATTCACGTTCGTTAAACATCTGTGCCACCTGTTCGGTCACAGAGGTGCGTTTGCCGCGATCGACCGGCACGCCACCCATGCTTTTGAAGATGAGATTGAACGGGAAGAAAAACCACTCCTTTTTGATCAGGAAGCCGGCTGTGTATCCGAGTGAAGTATAAAATAATTTTCCCACGATAAAGTCCCAATTGCTGGTGTGCGGGGCGACGCATACGACACATTTGGGTGTGTCAACACCCTCCGTAGATACGCATTTCCAGCCAAACATACGGAGGATGAATTTAGATAAAGCTTTTTTCATGCTTGTCTTATTTGTTCAATTCGCCGATTTCTGTAGCGATAGAGTCGATTTCAGTCTGCAAGTCGCTTCTTAGTTTCTTGTAATATTCCTTCACCAAAGCTTTATTGTCTTTTCCGTCGGGTCTTCCTGCACGGCAGATGAAATTGTCTTGCATATCTAAGATTCTAGTCATCAAAGCGTCTGCTTTCTCCTGATTTGTCTCGGGAACATACAGCTTGCATACTAAAACTTCAGTGAACAATTCACCGGCAGCATACATGATTTCCTTCTTTAATACTCGTTTATTTGCCATATCATTTATAATTTAAGTATCCACAAATGTAGGAACTATGTTGTTAAAATCAATGTCTTTACTATGAAAAAGCACAAAAAATATTATATTTGCGCCCATAAATTAGCTGATTATAAATAACTCAAGTATGAACGAATTGGTAAAGACGCCAGAATTTCTCTTTGAAAGTAGTTGGGAAGTCTGTAACAAAGTAGGTGGAATTTATACAGTACTTTCTACAAAAGCACATACATTACAGCAAATATTTAATGACAAAGTCATATTTATCGGACCCGATGTGTGGGGCGATGCAGCTATCCTGGATTTTGAAGAGGATTCAGAGTTGTTCTCTGACTGGAAAGGACATGCAGAGACAACAGATAACCTCAAAATAAAAGTAGGCCGATGGAAAGTGCCGGGATTGCCTCCCGTCATTCTTGTCGATTTCAAACCTTTCTTCGCCGAACGTGACGCCTTTTTCTATTCGATGTGGGAACAGTTCCATGTTGATTCGATCCATGCCTATGGCGATTATGATGAGTCTTGTATCTTTGCCTATGCAGTGGGCAAGGTAATAGAGAGTTTCTATCATTTCTATAAGTTGGAAGACAAGAAGGTGGCCGCTCTCTTTAATGAATGGATGTTGGGCATGGGCGCTTTGTATGTCAAGAAGCAGCTGCCCGCAGTTGCAACGCTGTTTACTACGCATGCCACATCTATCGGTCGCTCTATTGCCGGAAACAACAAGGCTTTATATGCCTATATGAATGGTTACAACGGTGACCAGATGGCCGCAGAGCTGAATATGGAGGCCAAACATTCGGTTGAAAAACAGGCTGCCTGGCAGGTGGATTGCTTCACGACTGTGAGCGACATCACAGCGCGTGAGTGTAAGCAGTTGCTCGAGAAAGAGCCGGATGTTGTAACTCCAAACGGCTTTGAGCCCAACTTCGTCCCCGAAGGAAAGGCGTATGATGCCAAGAGAGCCGAAGCACGCAAGACTCTTATCAATGTGGCCGAAAAGCTGTTGGGCTGTTCTATCGATCCGAACGCGCTGCTGGTCTCTACCAGCGGACGCTATGAATACCGCAACAAGGGTATCGATGTGTTTATCGAAGCGATGAACCGTGTGCGCACATCGGGCCGTTTGCAACGCGAAGTGGTTGCTTTCATCTTGGTGCCGGCTTGGGTGCGAGCCGCTCGTGCCGACTTGAAAGAGGTGATTGAGAAAGATATCAAAACAACAGCTCCGTTGCAGATGCCGTTTATCACACACTGGTTGCATAATATGAGTGAAGACAAGGTGTTGAACTATATCTCACATGCCGGCTTCACCAATGCGGCTTCTGATAAGCTGAAGATTATTTTTGTGCCCTGCTATTTGGATGGACGTGGCGGCATCTTCAATAAGCCCTACTACGATCTGCTGATTGGCATGGACGTGACAGTTTATCCCTCTTATTATGAGCCTTGGGGCTATACGCCGCTGGAAAGTATCGCATTCGGTATTCCTACCATCACTACCAACCTGGCGGGATTTGGCATGTGGGCTAAAGGTTCTGTGTCGGGAACCGATATCAGCGAAGGCGTAACGGTTATCGACCGCGACGATTTCAACTACTTTGAGGTGGCGAATGCTATTACCGAGTCTGTCGTGGCTCTTGCTCAAAAAGACAAGGCTGAGGTAGAGCAGATTAAGCAGCGTTGTTTTGCTTTGGCAAGTCAGGCCGAATGGAGTAAGTTCATCACTTATTATCTGCAGGCTTTTGATATCGCCATGACCAACGCAGCAAAAAGAAATGGTTGAAGAATTGCTTTTTAGAGCGATTGTCGTATCTTTGCAGCCTTTTTAAATGCTAAAAGAACAAAAACAGTTAGGTTTTTATAGTAAAATCATAAAATAGAAACAGTATATTAAACTTCACAATAATGAAAATCAAAGCGAACAACGCAAACAATCCTATTTGGAAAGATGTTCATGCACAGTCAGTGTTGCCCGAACAGTTGAAGCCGCTACAGGAAATGGCTACTAACCTTTGGTGGGTATGGAATCACGACGGTGCTAAATTATTTGGCAAAATTGATGCAGAACTTTGGAAGTCCACTGAAGGAAATCCAGTTGTATTGTTGCAGAGCCTCTCTTATCAGCGTATGGAAGAGATTATTGCTGACGAAGAACTTATGGCCGAGATACAGCGGGTTTATGCAATGTTTAAGGCTTATATCAATGAAAAGCCTGATCAGACAAAACCGTCTGTCGCTTACTTCAGTATGGAGTATGGTTTGACTAATGTATTGAAGATCTATTCAGGTGGTCTGGGTGTTTTGGCCGGAGACTATTTGAAAGAGGCAAGTGATAGCAACATCGATTTGTGTGCTGTCGGTTTCTTGTATCGTTATGGCTACTTCACACAGTCTCTGTCAATGGACGGACAGCAGATTGCAAACTATGAAGCTCAGAATTTCGGCTCTCTGCCTTTGACTCAGGTTACTTTGTCAAATGGCGAACCGATGGTAATCGAGGTGCCTTATCCGGGCCGTGTTGTCTATGCTCACGTTTGGAAAGTCAGCGTAGGTCGTGTGCCTTTGTATCTGATGGATACTGATATTCCTCAGAACAGCGAATGGGACCGCTCTATTACTCACCAGCTGTATGGCGGCGACTGGGAAAATCGTATGAAGCAGGAATATCTGTTGGGTATCGGTGGTATCATGATGCTGAACAAGTTGGGCATCAAGAAACAGGTTTACCACTGTAACGAAGGTCATGCTGCTCTGATCAATGCTCAGCGTTTGGTCGACTATATCCAGAAAGAGGGTCTTTCTTTCAATCAGGCATTGGAAGTTGTTCGTGCATCTGCAATCTACACCGTGCATACTCCGGTTCCTGCAGGACACGACTATTTTGATGAAGGTCTGTTTGGCCGCTATATGGGTGAATTCCCTGGTAAGCTGGGCATCAGCTGGCAGGAGTTTATCGATATGGGTCGTGAAAATCCGGGTTCAAACGAGAAGTTCTCTATGAGTGTGTTTGCCTTGAACACTTGTCAAGAGGCTAACGGTGTGAGCTGGTTGCACGGCAAGGTTTCTCAGAAGATGTTTGCTCCGGTTTGGAAGGGCTATTTCCCCGACGAGTTGCATGTGGGTTATGTAACCAATGGTGTGCATATGCCGACATGGGCTTCTACTGAGTGGAAGCGCTTCTTCGCCGAAAACTTCGATAAAGACTTCTTAAACAACCAGTCCGACAAGAAGTATTGGGAAGCTATCCTGAATACACCGGATGAAACCATTTGGGAAATCCGCAAGTCGTTGAAGCATAAGTTGATTACTTATATCAGAAATGAATATAAAGCCAACTGGCTGAAGAATCAGGGCGACCCTGCAAAGGTTGTCTCTCTGTTGGATAAGATCAACCCGAATGCCTTGTTGGTTGGTTTTGGCCGTCGTTTCGCCACCTACAAGCGTGCTCACCTGTTGTTCTCTGACCTGGATCGTTTGTCTAAGATTGTCAACAACGAAAAGTATCCAATCCAGTTCGTTTATACAGGAAAGGCTCACCCGGCTGATGGTGGCGGTCAGGGATTGATCAAACATATTGTTGAGATCTCTCGTCGTCCGGAATTCCTGGGTAAGATCTTGTTCTTGGAAAACTATGATATGCGTCTGGCCCGTCATCTGATTGCCGGTGTTGATGTTTGGTTGAACACTCCGACTCGTCCGTTGGAAGCATCCGGTACTTCTGGCGAAAAGGCCGAAATGAACGGTGTATTGAACTTCTCTGTATTGGATGGTTGGTGGTATGAAGGCTACAAACCGGGTGCAGGTTGGGCCTTGACCGACAAGCGTACGTATGACAACCAGCAGTATCAAGACCAGTTGGATGCTGCAACTATCTATAATATGCTTGAGACAGAGATTATCCCGTTGTATTATGCAAAGAACAGCAAGGGCTATTCTCCCGAATGGATTCAATATATCAAGAACTCCATGTTCAAGATTGCTCCTGAATACACTATGAAGCGTATGTTGGACGATTATATCAGCCGTTTCTATAATAAATTGGCTACTCGTTCGGCTCACGTTACTGCAAACAACTACGAAGTGGCCAAGTCTATCGCATCTTGGAAAGAAGAGGTGGCTGCTCACTGGGACAGCTTCCAGGTTGAGTCATTCACTTGCGATCAGGATTTGTCAACTGCCGGCCCGGTTGTTGGTAAGGAATATACCTTCCATCTGGTAATCGACCGTCACGATCTTCAGGGTATGCTGGGGGCTGAATTGGTTGTTACCAAGGAAAATGAAAAGCAGGGATTAGACCTCATCAAGAGTGTTGAGTTCAAGCTGTTGAAGGAAGACGGTGCTAAGCTGTTCCTGGAATTGAAATATACTCCGTCTGAAGCCGGTAACCACAAGATGGGCTTCCGTGTATTCCCGAAGAATGCAGAGTTGCCTCATCGTATGGACTTTGCTTACGTTCGTTGGATCCAACTTTAATGTTGCCATGTGTTGCTTAGGGTGGCGCGTTAAGATGTGCCACTCCGGAGCATTTAGATAAAGAAGAGGCTGTATCAGAGCAATTGTTTTGATGCAGCCTCTTATCTGTTTTATAACCCTCACACTTAACCCCAATTATAGACTCTTGGGAAAATGGATAGGTACTCCGTTTTTAACCCCCTTTATTCATTCTATTTTGCCGATAAAATATCTCCTGATTCTGCTTTTTTCGGTCTGATGAACGCTTTAGGTTTGAGGAATAAGTCTTACCTTAGTAGCGTAAAACAAACATTATGGTAGCAGAAGAATTAAAGCGACTTTACCAGTCTTATACGGGAAGTCAGGTTGATGATATTACAGAATTGCCCTCTTCGGGTTCGAACCGCCGTTATTTTCGGATTTCGGGCAAGGAGACTCTTATAGGCGTGAGCGGTGTCTCTGTCGAAGAGAATAGGGCTTTTATCTATATGGCATCTCATTTCCGCAAGAAGGGGCTGCCGGTGCCCAAGGTCTATGTTTGCTCTGAAAACCAGCGCTTCTATTTGCAGGAAGACTTGGGCGACACCTTACTCTTTAATGCGATAGAGAAAGGGCGCAAGAGTTGTGTGTTTGACGAGAACGAACGTCTGCTGTTGAAGAAAACGATCACATTGCTTCCCTCCATTCAGTTCATAGGAGCAGATGGCTTCGACTTTTCTTGCTGTTATCCGCAGGCTGAGTTTAATCAGCGTTCTATTCTGTGGGATCTGAACTATTTCAAGTATTGCTTTTTGAAAGCCACCGGCATGGAGTTTCAAGAAGACCGGCTGGAAGATGACTTCTTGAAGATGAGCGACGTTTTGCTGCGCAGTTCTTCCGCTACTTTTATGTATCGCGATTTTCAGTCTCGCAATGTGATGATCAAGGATGGCGAACCTTGGCTGATCGACTTCCAGGGAGGACGCAAAGGGCCTGTCTATTATGATGTGGCTTCGTTTTTGTGGCAGGCCAAAGCCAAATATCCGAAAGATCTGCGTGACGACTTGTTGAGCGATTATCTGCAGGCGTTGCAGAAATATATGCCGGTTGATGAGACCTATTTCTTCAGTCAGCTGCGCCACTTTGTGCTGTTCCGCACACTTCAAGTGTTGGGCGCTTATGGCTTTCGTGGCTATTTTGAGAAGAAGCCACATTTCATTCAGAGCGTTCCGTTTGCTATTGATAACTTGCGTCAGCTGCTGCGCGACGACTATCCTGAATATCCCTATCTTTGCTCAGTGTTGCGTGAGTTGACCGGACTGAAACAGTTCTCCGACGACATGCAGAAGCGTATGCTCGAGGTGAAGGTGATGAGCTTTGCCTATAAGAAAGGCATTCCCAACGACCCGACTGGCAATGGAGGCGGTTTTGTCTTCGATTGCCGTGCCATCAATAACCCGGGAAAGTATGAGCGATATAACCATTTCAATGGCTTGGATGAGCCGGTGATCCGTTTCTTGGAAGACGATGGTGAGATTACTCACTTTCTCGAACATGTCTATACACTGGTGGATTCTTCGGTGAAGCGTTATATGGATCGTGGATTCACCAATCTGATGGTCAGCTTCGGATGCACGGGCGGACAACATCGGTCGGTCTATTCGGCTCAGCATTTGGCAGAGCATCTGAACAGTAAGTTTGGCGTGAAGGTACATTTGGTGCACCGCGAACAAAATATAGAACAATTATTTAATGCAATAGTATGAAAGCAATGATTTTTGCAGCGGGATTGGGAACCCGATTGAAACCGCTGACCGAAAATGTGCCGAAAGCATTGCTACCCATTGCCGGCAAACCAATGCTTGAACATATCATCCTTAAGTTAAAAGCGGCAGGCTTTAACCAGATTGTGATAAATATACATCACTTTGGCCAACAGATTCTGGATTTCCTGGCAGCCAATAATAACTTCGGTATTCAGATTTATGTCTCTGATGAGCGGGATTATCTATTGGATACGGGCGGAGGCATCAAGAAGGCTTCCCGTTTTTTGCAGGGCGATGAGCCTTTCCTGGTTCATAATGTGGATATCTTTTCCAATGTCGATCTGTTAGAGTTGTATAACCGTCACTTAGAGACCAATCCGCTGGCAACGCTGCTGGTGAGCCGGCGAAAGACTTCGCGCTATTTGCTGTTTGATAAGGAGCAGAAGTTGTGTGGTTGGCGTAATCATGCTACTGGCGAGGTAAAATCCTATTATCCCTATTTCGATCCGGATCAGTATGACGAATATGCCTTTAGCGGTATCCATGTGATCTCTCCGAAGATCTTTGACTGGATGGAAGAGTGGACCGGAAAGTTCTCAATCATCCATTTCTACCTCTCTATTTGTGCCCATACGAGCCTGTTGGCCTATCCGGCAGAGAATCTGCAATTGTTGGATGTGGGTAAACCGGAAACGCTGCAACTGGCAGAGGAGTGGATGTTGCAGCACCGTAAGTGAGGTTTTAAGCCAATTCGGTCATTAGATTACGATTCTTGTTGGTGCTTGTTTGGATCTGGTTGCAATGGCTCTACGTTGAAGGTGTATTATCAACCGTAAAAATACAATAAGTCAACAGGCTGATAAGAGACTACTAATCCGGTCAAGACGGAGTAGTCTATTTCTGGAAATTGGGTAGGCACTCCTTTCCGACGGAGTAGTTATTCCGTCCGAACGGAGTGCCTATCCATTTTCGAAAAAGTCCCTACCTCTTTTAGAAAAAGTCTATACCCTTTTCTTAAAGACTCTATAAGCTATTGAAAGATAGGCTATAACCACTTTTTAGGGTGTTTGGGCCGAGACAAATTCGTCTGTCAAGTCCGGCGAAGTCGCCCGTCATTTCTGCCGGATTTGTTACCGCTTTTAGTAAACAATAATCCGGATAAAAATACAATAACTATCTCTCGGTATATCTATTATAATAATACGAGCTGCAGCAGAAAAACAGCAGCTTGCATACTTATAATATAAGTACTGTACCGTTACGGCTTACATTTGAATCAGAGCCATAAAAAAAGCAGTCTTCCCGATTGATAAAAATCACAGAAGACTGCTTTTAATTTGTTATCTATACCTCATAAGTGAGGTTGCAGAATCTTATCCCAAGAAACCTAACAAGATACCGGCAGCAACAGCAGAACCGATAACACCTGCTACGTTCGGACCCATAGCGTGCATCAGCAAGTAGTTGCTCGGGTCGTATTCCAAACCAACGTTCTGAGAGATACGAGCAGCATCAGGCACAGCAGATACACCAGAGTTACCGATCAGCGGGTTGATCTTGTTACCTTCTTTCAAGAACAGGTTGAAGAACTTAACGAACAACACACCTGCACAAGTAGCGATAACGAAAGACAATGCACCCAAACCGAAAATCTTGATTGAGTTGATTGTCAAGAACTGAGTTGCCTGAGTAGAAGCACCTACAGTGATACCCAACAAGATTGTGATAACGTCGATCAGCGGACCACGAGCTGTTTCAGCCAAACGGCGAGTAACACCACTCTCTTTGATCAGGTTACCGAAGAACAACATACCCAACAGAGGCAGACCTGAAGGAACCAAGAATGCAGTCAGCAACAGACCAACGATCGGGAAGATGATCTTTTCAGTCTGAGAGACAGCTCTCGGCGGTCTCATGCGGATCACGCGCTCTTTGTCAGTTGTCAACAGACGCATGAACGGAGGCTGGATAATAGGAACCAATGCCATGTAAGAGTAGGCCGACACCGCAATCGCACCCATTAAGTTTGGAGCCAATTTAGAAGACAAGAAGATAGCAGTAGGACCGTCAGCACCACCGATGATACCGATAGCACCAGCCTGGCTCGGGTCGAAGCCCATTTGCAAAGCGATGATATAAGCACCGAAGATACCGAACTGAGCAGCTGCACCCACCAACATCAACTTCGGGTTAGAGATCAGGGCCGAGAAGTCGGTCATCGCTCCAATACCGAGGAAGATCAACGGCGGATACCATCCTTGTTTTACACCTTGATAAAGGATGTTCAATACAGAACCCTCTTCATAGATACCCAATTGCAATCCTGCATCTTTGAAAGGAATGTTACCAATCAAGATACCGAATCCGATCGGAATCAAAAGCATAGGCTCGAATTCATATTTAATGGCCAGGAAAATGAACAATAGACCAACAGCCAACATAACGATATGCCCTGGCGTGGCATTGGCAAATCCTGTATAGGAGAGGAATATTTGAATATTATCTCCTAGGAATTGTAAGAAACTTTCTTGCATATCATTAACCGATTATAACGAGGTCTGCGCCTTCCAGTACAGAATCGCCTTTGTTTACCTTAATTTCAGTGATCTTTCCATCGCGGTCTGCATTGATGTTGTTTTCCATCTTCATTGCTTCGAGCACGAGGATCTTCTGGCCTCTCTTAACAGTGTCGCCTACCTTGCAGTCAACGCTTAAGACAACACCTGGCAGCGGAGATTTAACAGCACCTGCTGAACCTGATGTGGTCGGGCGGTTTACAACCGGAGCACCAGCTGTTGTAGTAGGAGCCTGAGCCGGACGGTGCAATGTTACCATTTGTTTTTTAGCCGGCTTTTCCATTTTAACACTGTATGGAGTTCCGTTAACTTCTACTTCAGCGATGTCTTCAACCACTGAGTTAATATGTACTTTATATGTGTTACCGTTGATGGTATATTTAAAACTTTTCATTCTTTCAGTTGGATTTTAAAGATGATTACTTTCTGGGAGTCTGACGCAATGTATAGATCTTAGAACTCCATGGTGAATATCTACGTTGTACTTTACGGATTGTCAATACTGTGTTCTCAATGTCGTGATTGTCGTCATTCATTTCATAAAGAGCAGTGGCAATAGCCGCAAAGATTTCTCCGGATTCTTCTCCTGCATTTTCAGATACTTTTGTGCCTTCTGCTGCAGCAGCTTTCTGTGCATTGCGTTTGCTTGCGCTGATAGCGGCATTACCGATCTGTTTAAATACAAGATACAAAATGATCAAGCCCAAGAATACTACGGCCATAGCTGTAATGGTCATACCAATACCCCATGAGTCGTTCTTCTGGAAGTTCTCAATCTTTTCGTTTGAGTCCAGTGTTACGTTGTTGGTACTTGGAGTAACCTTTGTCAGGAGTTTCCAGTTACCAATACCATCTACATCCAAACCGTAACTTACGTCTGCTGTCTGTCCAGCTGGAATAGTGACTTCGTCAATCAGTGTTGTACCATCTGAGTCATACAATGCCAGATAGTTGTCTTGATTGGGATCTAAAGAGAAATTCACATGGAATGTACCACGTGTAGGTTCATTATCAGCCCAGAACAGCGTGTGCTGACGGGGTGGAATCTTTGTCAGAACGTCACCTTTCGGAATCATATATTTCTTGGAGTTGTTCTTGTCGTTAGTCAAGAAACAGCCACCGAGATCAACTGTTCCGGCTGAGTTGTTGAACAACTCAATCCATGGATGACGTTTGCCATAGTCGTCAACAAAGTTATCTTCGTTGACAACCAATACTTCGTTAAATCTAACGGAGGTAGTCAACTGTGCCTGAGCTCCCCAAGTGAAGAGAGTCAAGAGCAGAAGCAATACCCCTATTTTCTTATTCGTCATAATCATTCTCCTGTTTTAATATTACAACGGCAGGTTATCGTGTTTCTTAGCAGGGTTGTTCAGCTTCTTAGTCTGCAACTGCTGCAAAGCACGGATGATGCGGAAACGAGTGTTACGCGGTTCGATAACATCATCAATATAGCCATACTGAGCTGCGTTATACGGATTGGCGAATGCCTTCTTGTATTCAGCTTCTTTTTCTGCAGCACATGCTTTAGGATCTTCAGCAGCAGCTACTTCCTTAGCGAAGATAACTTCTACGGCACCGCTCGGTCCCATAACTGCGATTTCTGCTGTCGGCCATGCATAGTTCATATCACCACGCAAGTGCTTAGAGCTCATCACACAGTATGCACCACCGTAAGACTTACGCAATGTAACTGTTACCTTAGGAACAGTAGCTTCGCCGTAAGCATACAGCAATTTAGCACCGTGCAAAATAACACCATTATATTCCTGGCCTGTTCCCGGCAAGAATCCCGGTACGTCAACCAATGTTACCAAAGGAATGTTGAAGGCGTCGCAGAAACGAACGAAACGGCCTGCTTTACGAGAAGCATTGCTGTCCAAACATCCTGCCATAACCTTCGGCTGGTTAGCTACGATACCAACTGTCTGACCGTTGAAGCGTGCGAAACCAACGATGATGTTCTTTGCATAGTCTGAATGTACTTCCAGGAATTCTCCGTTATCGATGATTGTTCCGATTACTTCGTACATGTCGTATGCCTGGTTAGGATTGTCAGGAATGATTTCGTTCAAATTGTCATCCAAACGATCGATCGGGTCTTTGCATTCTACAATCGGAGTCTCTTCCAAGTTGTTCTGTGGCAAGAAGCTGATCAATTTGCGGATCAACTGCAAACCTTCTTCTTCTGTATCAACAGCAAAGTGTGCAACACCTGATTTTGTTGTATGTACACTTGCACCACCCAATTGTTCCTGTGTTACGTCTTCACCTGTTACAGTTTTAACAACCTTCGGACCTGTCAAGAACATGTAGCTTGTGCCACGAGTCATGATGTTGAAGTCTGTCAAAGCCGGAGAATAAACAGCACCACCAGCGCAAGGACCAAAGATACCAGAGATCTGAGGAACAACACCTGATGCCAAAATGTTACGCTGGAAGATTTCTGCATAACCTGCCAATGCGTTAACACCTTCCTGAATACGTGCACCACCTGAGTCGTTCAAGCCGATAACAGGAGCACCCATCTTCATGGCCTGATCCATTACTTTACAGATCTTCATTGCCAATGCTTCTGACAAAGCACCGCCAAATACGGTAAAGTCTTGTGCATAGATATAAACAAGACGACCTTCAATCGTACCATAACCGGTTACGATACCGTCGCCTAAATATTTTGTCTTTTCAATACCGAAGTTGGTACAACGGTGCTGGACAAACATATCAAATTCTTCGAAGCTGCCTTCATCTAGCAACATGCTGATGCGCTCACGAGCAGTGTATTTACCCTTTTTGTGCTGAGATTCAATTCTCTTTTCACCTCCACCTAGGCGAGCTTTTTCACGAAGAGCAATAAGCTCTTTTACTTTATCAAGCTGGTTACTCATTGTATTTTTATTTGTGTTAAAAATGAACGACTTAAATTATTTGTTACCTGGCATACAAAGTTCTGTCAGTACACTGCAAGTTGATTTCGGATGCAAGAATGCAATGCTCAAACCTTCAGCACCGCCGCGAGGAGCTTTGTCGATCAATTTTACGCCTTTTGCTTCAGCGTCATTCAATGCAGCCTGTACATCGGGCACTGCAAATGCAATGTGGTGGATGCCTTCGCCCTTCTTTTCGATAAACTTAGCGATTGTGCTGTCTTCGCTAGTCGGTTCCAGTAATTCGATTTTTGTCTGGCCTACTTTAAAGAATGCTGTCTTCACTTTCTGATCAGCAACTTCTTCTATGTTGTAGCATTTTAATCCTAAAACTTCTTCATAATAAGGCAGACAAGCTTCAATACTCTTGACTGCAATTCCAAGATGTTCAATATGTGTAAGTTCCATGTTAATAATAATTTAAAGATTTAATAATGTTGATCTTATTCTTTGACTACAAAGGTACATTCTTTTTAGAAATGTGGAAATATTTCACCATTAATTTTTGATAGTGAATTATTACCTGATTTTTTATCTCTTTAGAAATCTACAATAAGGCGTGCGTTCAACTGTCGTCCGGTCAAGTAGTTCGGAACGGCATATTGTTTGTTATATACGTCTGTAACCCAGTAGTATGAGCTTACGTTCTTAATGTCGAATATGTTGAATACATCGACGCCCAACCAGATGTTTTTCAGGTGACGGAAAAAGCCTCGGTCCATGATAGCATCGGTTCCTCCGGCCAGTTGATACGACACGCCTATATCCACGCGTTTGTAGGCAGGCATGCGGAATAGTTTGCCCTCTTCATAGCCTGTGTGTGGCGGTGTGATAGGTAATCCGCCTGACAAGACGCCTTTCAGGTTTAACTTCATTCGTTTGTATCCGGGGAAATAATCCTGGAAGAATAGTGACACGTTGTAGCGCTGGCTGTTGGGCATCGGTACGGTAATCTGGTCTCGAATGGTCTGTTGGGCCTTCATTATGGAGAAGCTGATCCATGAGTCGGTGCCGGGCACAAACTCGCCGAAAAACTTCACGTCGATGCCCATGGCATAGCCTTTGGCGCAGTTTTCGCCATAGTAGCGTATCTTCACGTTGTCGATGGTGTAGGGAATGATGTCATCGAGTTTCTTATAATACATCTCTGTTGTCACCTTGAAGTTGCGGTCAACGGCACGGAATGTGTAGTCTCCGCCCACTATGAAATGGAGTGAGCGTTGCGACTTCAGGTCTTTATTCAGCACGGTGATGTCGTTGCCGTTTTTATCGGTCTGCACCAGTCGCAATTCTTTATAGAAGGGAGACTGATAATATAATCCGGTGGCAAAACGGAAGGTCAAGTTCTGGTCGAAGTTGGGAATAAAGCCCAATGAGGCACGTGGGCTGACTATAAATTCCTTGTTGTATGACCAATAACTGCCTCTGATGCCGCCTATAAGTGTGAATAATCCCTGCTTGGTGCGAAACTTGAAGGCGTCCTGCACATAACCGGAGACTCGTGTGCTCTTGATCTGATTGTCGGAATATAGGTTGGCGATCACATTCACGCCATCGCCGACATGGGGCAAAGAGTAGCCGGCCGAGTCACGCTTTTCCCATTCACTGATCTGGTCGTTGATCTTCTCGAACTGAGCCGTCACGCCCCATCGAAGCGTATTGCTGTTTAAGCGCATGTTGCCGTAATGTCCTACATTCATAATGGTTGAATTGAGTCGGTTGCGTGCATGCTCGTGATAGTTGCCTTTATCAAGAGAAGAGGTCTCGTCTTTGTCGCTGCTTTCTACTCCGTTGTCTCCCAGCAGATATTCGCCGGCAATATCATAGCCTTCCTGCTCCTGGCTACTGAAGGCCGAGGCTTGCAAACCCAGTTCGGTGTTGTCGTTTGGCTTATGCTTCAGGGTGAAGGCTCCAAACAGTGTCTGGAACTTATCCCGCTCTTGTCCGTCGAAATAAACCTTGAAGCGCTTGGCATTACTGATGGTGCCAAACGATGTCTCACGGGTGTGAGGAATGAATTTATAGTTGTTGATGGCCAGGTTTCCCAGGAAATCCACTTCCCATTTCGGTGCAAGCTGATAGGTCATATAGCTCTGTAGGTCAATGAAGTTCGGCTCATATTCAGCATCGGTATCCATAGAGCCTAACAATGAGCGTCCGGTTTTGTATCGGAAACCGGTTATCTGTGTGAACTTGCCAACGGCGCTTCCGATATAGGCATTGGCACCTAACAGGCTTGCCGAGGCAGAACCTTCAAACAGTTTGGGCTTCTTGTAGGAGATATCGAGCACCGAACTCATCTTGTCTCCATAGCGTGCCTCGAATCCACCGGCAGCAAAGTTGACCGATTCTGTCAGGTCGGGATTGATAAAGCTGAGACCTTCTTGTTGTCCGGAGCGGATCAGTAGCGGGCGAAACACCTCCAGCCCGTTGACATAGACAATGTTTTCATCATAGCTTCCGCCACGCACCGAATATTGTGAGCTTAGTTCATTGTTTGACGACACTCCGGCAAAGGTCACCACTAGACTTTCGATGCTTCCTCCGGCAGGGTCGGGGATAAGCTTCACCTTGTCGGCCTTCATGCTTTCCATAGTGGTGGTCTGTTTGCGGATGGCAGTAACAGCCACTTCGCCCAGTTCGAGTGAGGTATAATTCATCTGCACATTCAGCCGGATATCTGTCGCAGCCACCGGAATAATGCGTTCCGCTTTGTTGTATCCCAGGCAAGAGTAGATCAGAGTAAGCGAATCACCCGGCGCCGTTGTGATGGAATAATAACCCTTTTCATTGGTCATAGCTCCATTTAGTGTGTTTTTGATGCGGATATTGACCAGCTCCAGCGGATTGCCGTCGGCATCTCGCACATATCCTGTAATCTTAATACGGCCTTGACCGAAGGCGCTGACTGAAATCAATATAAATAGCAGTATGGCTATTGCTCTACTTTTCATAATTTCCAATTTATAGAATTACTAACGCGAAAAAAGTTGTTAGCGTATATTATTGGGGCTAAAAAATATATCTCTATCTTTGCGGAGACTGTGCCGAAACAGCCGTTTTGTGCAGTCTCTACAGGTGTGTCATAATTGGTAAGCAGCCGTTTGCAGTTATGACACACCGTCATTGATGTTGAATTAATAATGCAAAGTACGATAAAAATGAACAGTTTTGCAACTCTGATAAAAAATAGAAGAAGTACACGTAAGTTTACAAACCAGTCATTGTCACCCGAGCAGGTAGAAGCGCTGTTGAAGGCCGCCTTGATGGCGCCCTCTTCAAAGGGAAAGAATCCATGGCAGTTTGTTGTAGTAGAAGACAAGGACATGTTGCAGCGTTTGGCCGGCTGCAAAAAGCATGGCGCCTCTTTTCTGGAAGGCTGCTCACTGGCTGTAGTGGTGCTGGCCAATGTGATGGAGAGTGATGTTTGGGTAGAAGATGCCGCAATCGCATCTATCTATATGCAGTTGCAGGCCGAAGATCTGGGTTTGGGCAGCTGTTGGTGTCAGATTAGAAACCGAGTGACGGAAGAGGAGACAGAGTCTAACGATTATGTGCGCCGTCTGTTGAACATCCCTTATCAGCTGGATGTTCTTTCTATTGTGGGTTTTGGCTACAAAGATCAGGTGCGTAAACCCTTCGATGAAGAGCGTTTGCAGTGGGAAAAGATTCACTTGGGAAAATATAGCATGCCCGAAGAGCCAAAAGCAGAAGAGGCATGAAGATCGTTTTCATTGGAGCCGGAAATTTAGCTACTCGCTTGTCGCTCGAGATGAAGCGGGTAGGCATGGAGGTGCTTCAAGTATATAGTCAGACCGAAGCCAGCTCTTCTGCCTTGGCAGAAAAACTGGGATGCCGGTGGACAACCTCGATCGACCAGGTGCGGCCGGATGCCGATCTCTATCTGTTTTCAGTCAAAGATACGGTGCTCGCCTCTTTAGTTGCACAGATGAAGCCCAATGAGGGATTGTGGGTTCACACAGCCGGCAGCATGCCGATGGATCTGTTTCGTGGATATGCCAAGCGTTATGGTGTGTTCTATCCGTTGCAGACTTTCAGTAAAGAGCGTGAAGTCTCTTTCCGTGAGATTCCCTTTTTCATAGAGGCCGCTCAGCCCGATGACGAGCAATGGCTGCTTCAGGTTGCCGGCCGTTTGTCTGATCATGTGCAGCTCCTTTCGTCGGAGAAGCGCAAGAGCTTGCATCTGGCAGCTGTCTTTGCCTGTAACTTTACCAATCATATTTATGTGTTGGCGTCGAAACTATTGGAAGAGCAAGGCGTATCGGGAGAAGTGTTGTTGCCGTTGATTGATGAGACTGCGGCAAAGATACACACGATGTCGCCTGTGAAAGCCCAGACCGGACCCGCGCTGCGGTATGACGAGAATGTGATCAATAAACATCTGGCTATGTTGACCGATCCGACGATGAAGGAATTATATCGGTTGATCAGCCAAAGTATCCATAAGGAGGCTATTAAATGAGCAGTATCAATTATGATTTAAGAAAGATCAAAGCGTTTGTGTTTGATGTGGATGGCGTGTTGTCGTGTGATATGATTCCGTTGGATCAGAATGGCGACCCCATGCGTACCGTTAATATAAAGGATGGTTATGCCTTGCAGCTGGCCGTGAAGAAGGGTTTTCAGGTGGCGATCATTACGGGAGGTTACACCGAGGCTGTGTGGGTTCGCTTTTCCCGTTTGGGCGTGCAGCATATCTATATGAAGAGTGCCGTGAAGATGCAAGACTATCTCCATTTCTTGGAAGAGACCGGATTGAAGCCTGAAGAGGTGATGTATGCCGGCGATGATATTCCGGACTTTGAAGTGATGAAGTGCGTGGGCTTGCCTGTGGCTCCGGCTGATGCGGCGCCCGAGATCAAGGCTATTTCCAAATATATCTCGCTGAAGAAAGGCGGCGAAGGCGTGGCACGTGATGTGATTGAACAGACCATGAAGGCTCAGGATTGCTGGATGGGCAAAGAGGCTTTTGGCTGGTGATTGGTAAGACAAAAAAGACAGAGAAATTATGTTGGACAATTTAAGCAACTATAAGGTCATATTGGGTTCTAATTCGCCACGTCGCCGTGAGCTGCTGGCGGGATTGGATATTGATTTTGAGGTGAAGGTGGTTCCGGGTATCGAGGAGTCTTATCCCGACACATTGGCGGCTCATGAGATTCCGGCTTTCCTGGCCGAGAAGAAGGCTATGGCATACAAGTATTCCATGACGCCGGACGAATTGCTGATTACGGCCGACACTATCGTGTGGACACATAATACCGTGTTGGGAAAACCGGCTGATAGGGAAGAAGCCGTAAAGATGTTGCGTCTGCTTTCAGGCTGCAAACACGAGGTGATAACGGGCGTCTGTCTCTCTACACAGGAGCGGACCGAATCCTTTTCGGTCGTTTCGGAAGTGTGCTTTGCCTCTTTGACGGACGAAGAGATTGGCTATTATGTAGATAAATACAGACCTTTCGACAAGGCCGGTGCCTATGGAATCCAGGAATGGATTGGATATGTAGGCGTTGAGTCGATCAACGGCTCCTTCTATAATGTGATGGGTTTGCCGGTGCAGCGACTCTACAATGAGCTGAAGCAGTTCGTCAGCTGAAGTAAAGGTGCTCAATCAATATCTTGAGCCCGATGGCAATCAAGATAACTCCACCGATAAGGTCGAGGGGCAGATTGACCCGTTCGCCGAATCGGTTACCCATAAATACTCCGGAAGCTGAAAAGATGAAGGTGACAATACCGATGGTCAGTGTCAGTAGTAACAGCGGCTCTTGCAACAGAGCCAATGAGATGCCTACAGCCAAAGCATCAATACTGGTGGCAACAGCCAGTCCACAGAGTGTTCGGATCTTCAGCAGATCCACTTTGTGCTGATCTTCTTCCTCTTTTCGGCTTTCGTAGATCATTTTCCCTCCTAAATAGGCTAGCAGCAGGAAAGCAATCCAGTGGTCGAAGGCACAGATGTATTTCTGAAATCCCATGCCGGTGACATAGCCCAATGCCGTGAATCCGGCTTGAAACAGACTCATGACGGCAGCTATATGAATAATGTTACCGATGGAACAGCGTCGTAACACTGCACCACCGGTAACCGAAACAGCCAGACTGTCCATCGACAAGCCAATGGCTAAAAGTATAATCTCAATAAAAAGCATAATCGGTTAGAAAGATTCTCTTTTAAGTACCTCTTGCAACTCCTTACGCTTTTTGGTGTTTGTCTCGAATGTGTCGGCCGGATCGGGATAGCCAATAGGCACGATGGCGATGGGCTCAACGGAGTCGGGCAATTCAAACAGCTCACGGAAACGAATGGCATCAAAGTTGCAGATCCAGCAGGTGCCTAATCCCTGTTCAGCCGCAGCTAAGCAGATATGTTCGGTTGCAATGGCTGCATCCACATCTACATGGTCTTTGTCGTCGCCAGCTCGTTTCCACGATTGTGCATGGTCGCCACAGACAACAATAAAGCTCTTGGCTGTCTGAATCCATTCACGTGAGTAACAGGCATAAATCTTTTCGCATCCGGCCTGTTCTGTTACCAATAAGAAATACCAAGGCTGACGGTTAACGGCAGACGGAGCCAGTTGGGCAGCCTCCAATATGTAGTCGATTTTCTCCTTTTCTACAGGAGTAGGCGCATACTTTCGTACAGAACAGCGCTTTTTAATCAGTTCCAGTAAGTTCATATTTCCGTTTCTATTTTATAGTTGTTTCTATTGGGTGAATTGCGGGAGATCAGTTCTCCGATAAAGCCAGCCAAGAACATCTGTGTGCCCAAGATCATCGAGGTCAGCGAGATGTAGAAGTAGGGCGAATTGGTCACAAGCGGACGCAAATCTCCTTCAATGATGGAGATTAGTTTCATGCCTAACACAACACTTAGGGCGATGAAGCCGATCAAAAACATCAAACTGCCCCACAAGCCAAAGAAGTGCATCGGTTTCTTGCCAAACTTAGAGGTGAACCACAAGGTGATCAGGTCGAGATAGCCATTGACAAAGCGGTTCAGACCAAACTTGGTGGTGCCATATTTACGGGCCTGATGGTGTACCACTTTCTCGCCAATCTTGGTAAAACCGGCAATCTTAGCCAAGTATGGAATATAGCGGTGCATATCATTATAGATCTCAATGTTCTTGATAACGATATTCTTATAGGCCTTCAGTCCGCAGTTGAAGTCATGCAGATTATGAATGCCCGAGAACTTGCGAGCTGTCGCATTAAACAGTTTGGTAGGAATGGTCTTTGACAACGGATCGTAGCGCTTCTTCTTCCATCCCGACACCAGATCATATCCATCTTCTGTAATCATGCGATACAGTTCCGGTATTTCGTCCGGGCTATCCTGCAGATCGGCGTCCATAGTAATCACCACATCACCCTGAGCACGCTGAAAACCGCAATGCAGGCCGGGCGACTTGCCATAGTTGCGTCTGAATTTGATTCCCCTTACAATGTCGGGAGCCTTTTTCTGAAGTTCCAGAATGACATCCCATGAATTGTCAGTACTTCCATCATTGACAAAGATGATTTCGTGACTGAAGTTATTGGCTTTCATAACCCGTTCAATCCAATCGAACAGTTCCGGTAGCGACTCTGCTTCGTTGTACAACGGGATAACGACTGATATATCCATTTGTTATGTTATAGTTTCTCTTTGTTATTCTCCTAAGCGATGGTTTCCTTGTTGTTGTTTCGGCTGATGATAGCAGCAACCGGGATCGAAAAGACAATGCCATAGAATACATTGTTGAAGATTCCCTGGATAGCCATGTGTATAGGAGATGTCTGCATGTGACTGATTGATTCAATAAGATCGGTGTTCATATTGGACTGTTTCAAGAGCTCCACCAGCTGAGATGTTGCATTGAGCAGAAAATCTTCCGGTGCCAGAAACTGGAAATAGGCAAAATGAGCCAATGACACAATGAGTGCTGCAAAGAAATAGAGGAGCACACCGAAGCGCCACGCGTGGAAAAAGCTGATAGTTCCACCAATCACCTGCTTATATTTCTTTGTCAGGAAGTAGGCAATAAACGGAACCGCCAATGTCAAGGCCAGGTAAACGAAGCTAAGCCCGATCATCGATGAACTAAGTATCAAGAATATGTATTTGAAGACCCAATAAATTCCTAATGCAAAACCATAGGTCATAGCCCCTTTTAGTAAAAAGCTTTTATTTTCGTCCATAATGTTGCCTGTTTTAAATTTAGTTAGCAAAGTTAGTATAAAAGGAGGAATATACAAGTATAAAAATTTGATTATAAGTAACTGTTCAAAATTAATTTTACAAATATGAATAATTCACGAATAAGTTCGTACCCACAGACGCCAAGG
>CAKVBA010000039.1 GCA_934725305.1 uncultured Parabacteroides sp.
GGCGTTTAGCTCAGCTGGTTCAGAGCATCTGCCTTACAAGCAGAGGGTCGGCGGTTCGAATCCGTCAACGCCCACCGAAAATCAGATAGTTGAGAAACTAGCTGATTTTTTTGTATATATACCTATCAACTTTCCTCCGGAAACCTATTACAATCTAAAAGAAGGATATTTATTCAGCTCATTGACGGAATAAGTGTTGTCCCTCTGGCAGGACTATTCCGTTGGGATGGATTGGTAAAGCTGTTTTTGGAATAGGTCGGCATCTTTTCTGAAAAAGGGCGCACCCTTTTTGAAAAAAGGCCGGCATCTTTTTTTCGAAGCATGAGTTCAAATAATCGTTTTTCATAATACGAAGTAAGCAATACTTCTCGAGGATAAAAAATTATCCCCACGAAAAATCTACTGAACCCTCATGCTGCGCCTTGCTTTTTACTAATTCTAACAAAAAGAGGCTGCATCAAAATAGTTAATTTGACACAGCCTCCTGCTATTTGTGATTCGAGTGGGATTCAAACCCACGACCTTCAGAACCGGAATCTGACGCTCTATTCAGCTAAGCTATCGAACCAAAACGATGACAAAAGTAAACATAATCTTTTAGTTTCACAAATGTAACTACTAAATATTTCCAATATGATAAATTGTCGCTCTTAACTGAAAAAACTTCCATTTTGCAAATAAATCACATCAATAATTGCAACTTTGACTGTAATCATTATCTTTGCCCCGCAGAATATACAAATACTAAGTAATACAAAACATGAGCTACTTAATTAAACCTGCTGGATACAAATCTCTACTTAGTCTGTCTCAAACCGAGATGGGTATTAAAAAGATCAAAGACTTTTTCCAGCAGAACCTTTCTTCTGAATTACGCTTACGACGAGTGACCGCACCTTTGTTTGTATTAAAAGGCATGGGTATTAACGATGACTTGAATGGTGTTGAACGAGCTGTTACTTTTCCTATTAAAGACTTGAACGACTCTAAAGCCGAGATTGTACACTCGCTGGCTAAATGGAAAAGACTTACATTGGCTGAATATCAGATTGAAGAAGGTTATGGTATCTATACCGACATGAACGCTATCCGCTCAGACGAAGAATTGGGCAATCTGCACTCATTGTATGTGGACCAGTGGGACTGGGAACGTGTAATGAGCGAAAAAGAGCGTAATGTCGACTTCCTGAAAGAGATTGTGGTCCGCATCTATGCAGCTATGGTCCGTACAGAATACTTAGTCTATGAAATGTTTCCTGTAATCCGCCCCACATTGCCTCAACATATCCAGTTTATCCATGCCGAAGAGTTGTTACAGATGTATCCGACACTCACACCGAAAGAACGCGAAGATGCCATCGCCAAGAAGTATGGCGCAGTCTTCATTATCGGCATCGGTTGTAAACTAAGCGACGGAAAGAAGCATGACGGACGTGCTCCGGACTACGATGACTGGTCTACGGTTACAGAGAATGGTTTGTGTGGCTTGAATGGCGACCTGTTGGTTTGGGACGATGTATTAAATCGCGCCATGGAACTTTCTTCTATGGGCATCCGTGTCAACAAAGAGACATTACTTCGACAGCTGAGCATGTGTAATGCCGAAGAGAAAAAAGAACTTTATTTCCACAAACGTCTGCTCAACGGTGAACTTCCTCAAAGTATCGGTGGCGGTATCGGCCAAAGCCGTCTTTGTATGTTCTACCTGCGCAAGGCTCATATCGGCGAGATTCAGGCAAGTATCTGGCCCGAAGAAATGAGACGCGAAGCACGTGAAGCGGGCATGACACTTATTTAATAAGATATGGAAGTCAGGATTGAACAGAGCTGGAAAGAACAGCTGAGAGAAGAGTTTGACAAGGACTACTTCTCACAGCTGACTACTTTTATCAGACAAGAATATAAGACAACAATGGTCTATCCGCCGGGATCGTGCATGTTTAATGCGTTTGACCACTGTCCTTTCGACAAAGTAAAGGTGGTTATCTTGGGACAAGATCCTTACCATGAACCCGGTCAGGCTCACGGCCTATGTTTTTCAGTACAAGACGGAACGCCTTTTCCGCCTTCGCTGGTGAATATATTCAAAGAGATACAAAACGACTTGGGAAAACCTATTCCCTCGTCTGGCAATTTGCTGCGCTGGGCCGACCAAGGTGTATTGTTGCTAAATGCGACACTCACGGTAAGAGCTCATCAGGCCGGATCTCATCAGAACAAAGGATGGGAAACTTTTACCGATGCGGTGATCCAAAAGCTGGCAACCCAAAAGAGCCACATCGTCTATATCCTTTGGGGCGCTTATGCCCAAAAGAAAGGAGCCATCATTGACACACAACGCAATCTTGTGCTCAAGTCGGCTCATCCTTCTCCCCTATCTGCCTACCGCGGATTCTTCGGGAACAAACATTTCAGCAAGGCGAATGACTATCTAATTGCGACAGGACAAACGCCTATCGACTGGTAATAGTTGCGAGATAAGAGACAGAACGAACGTAACGGACAATCATAAGAAATCCCTGCCAATCTCTTCACAGAGCTTTTGGCAGGGATTTCTTATATTCTGATAGGGAGATTGGAATTAATACCACTTCTGTCCATCGCGGAAGTTGCTGCTCTTATCATACTTCAAGTCTTTCAACAAGGATGAGCTTACCGCAACAGAAAACGAGTATGACTTATAAGGACCTACCGGAACAAAGCTAGCAGTCATCTGCCAACAGTGCATATCACGAACAACGTTACAAGTCATATAAGAGATTTTCTTCACATCAAAATCGTATGTTGCATTGAAATTGATACGCCAATTCTTCGTTGGCTGAATATTTCCATTAAAACTCAATGAATTGGTGACAGCATACTTATATTCCTTCTTCTTTTCATCGAAACGACTATAATCATAAGCCAACCGCATACTATAGCTGAACGAAAGACTCCACGGAATGCTGCAAACCAAATAGCCATCAGAGTCATATTCGCCGGTCTTCTTCTTCTGGCCCAACAGACGCTCAGATTTCTGTTCATTACCCTCCGGATCCATGCCATCTTCAAACTCTGATCCACCATCGGGAGTCTTATTCTTATTCTTCGTATCCGATGAACGATCTTCCCGGCCAAACCATTTCTTGAAGGTATCATTATTGAGCGTATAAGAGAAGCTGGTTCCCGTTGAACGCAAACGTCCAATACCTTTGCCAGCCTTCCAACGAGTCACATTCTTACGGGAAACCACACCTCGGTCATCGACATCATAGGTGTAGGTATCAAAGACACCATTCAGGTTCAAGGTATAGCTCTTTGACAACTTCAAGCGCAAGCCCACATTCAAGTCGCTCCATTGGAATGAATCGACCGCCATGTTATAACTCATACCCAACGACAATTTATCAACCAGGCTGATCTTCTTAAACCCTGTAGAGTCTTTATCTGAACGCACCTTCATTTCAATGTTGTTATCAACATTGAAGTTAATACTACCGGACTTGCCACGCCCCGGCACACCATAAGCATTGTGCTGGTAAGGAGAATAGACATAATGAACATCGCGTCCATCGGCTCCGGTATAGACAAACTCGTCATAGTAGCCATAATGAGAAGAGCCAAAGTCGGGTTGAGCACTCAAACTGATTGAAGGCTCGAAACGATGGCGGATCATCTCCACTTTGTTGCCCAAAAATGGCAACGGCTTAAAGAATCCATAAAGTGTTGTCGAAGCAGAAATGGATGTATTGAAATCATACACCCGATAGAATCCATAAGTCGTATCCTGAGGTGTTATGCGCTGAGTTCTTTCATCATAACCTTGCGTAATCTTATTGGTGTACCAACGTTCTTTATAGTTAAACGAAGGAGAGATATTCAGATATTTAAACAACTGGAACGTGGCACTCACCGGAATCGTATGCTGCATGCCATTCTTCCAATCCTTAATCAGGTTTGACTTGAACAACAGATCTTCTTTTGTCTGTATGCTATTGGTGAAGATACCGGAATAGCTCATCGAGATCTTTTCGTACCAACGCTCTTTACCCATGCCATGTTTCCGCTTGAAGGGGAAGATACGGCTCATCGAAATTGTCAAGTCGGGCAACGTCATAGAGATAGATGAATCGCGAGTCACCTGATTGACATTCATCGTGGCCGATAGCGTAAAGGGATTGTTAGGGAATCTCTTCGTGATATTCACACTAGAACTCTTGGTATTCTGGTTGATGTCGCTATTATAGAGACTCTGTGTATTGTTACGGTCATAACTACTTGTTGAGAAGTTCACACTGGCCGAGAACGACAAGAAGGGATTGGCCTTGGGATCTTGTGAGTGCGTCCAGCTCAACTTCATGTCTTTCGCCAAGCTATAGTCCGGCAAACCTTTATCGCCCAACTTGGTAACCAGATAAGAAGCATCAAAGTTTCCTGAGTATTTGTAACGTTTACGATAGTTGGAACGAGCCTTTAAACCCCACGAACCTTTCGTATAGATTTCTCCGGTCAAGGCAAGATCCATATAATCGCTCAATGCGAAATAGTAACCACCATCACGCAAGAAGAAGCCTCGCGAACTCTCATCTCCAAAGGTGGGGAACAAGATACCGGATGAATAGGTGCTTGAAAAAGGGAAGAAGCAGAAAGGAAGACCCAACGGATACAAAGGCACATCTTCCAACACCAGATAAACCGGACCTGTCACGATATTCTTCTTAGGACGCACCTTGGCTTTGGTCATCTGAATATAGAAGTGAGGATGTTCATGATCGTCACAGGTCGTATATTTACCACCCACCATATTCATCACATCGTCTTCCATCTTCTTGGTTTGCCCGGCGGTCACGAATCCTTCGCCCTGCTGCGTAATCACATTGGTTATATAACCTTTCTTGGTACCAAAGTTATAGCGCATGGTTTTAGACTCATACTCCTGATTGCCATCCTTGAAAAGCGGATAGCCAAACTCCGCGCCAATTGAATCCAGACCAAACTTGGCATACACCAAGCTGCTGTCCATATTCATTTCGATCTTCTCGGCCTGCAATTCTATCTGCTGATATTTCACATTACCCTCGCCATATAGAAATGCCATATTTCCGGCCGTCATCACTATTGAGTCGGCCGCCTGATAAGCAACCGGTGCATCCAATGCCTGCTTCCTGGTCTTCGTACTATCAGACAGAGCCGCACTATCTACCGGCGTCTGTAACAAATCTTTACGCATAGCAAGGCTGTCCGCAGAAGACACCAACTCCTGCGAATGCAACAACGAAGCACTCGCCAAAAAGCAAAATAGGATTATTAAGACTCTATTATTCGTCAACATATCATTCCAACCATTCCGGTTCAACTTGCAAATGTATAACAAATAAACGAGCCTCACCGCTTTTATACATCTAAAAAGAGTTTACACCAGGTTTCAAACTGCTTCACCGTCTCTTCTCCATACTTGGAAAGTCCCTGCTTGATCTTTTCAATAGACTTCTCTTTGTCCAATTTTGTCTTACTAAAGAACTTATCGGCAAAGCAGATCAGTTGCTCTTCCATCGTTACCGGACGCATATCACGATGGGGCACAGGCAAATCGCGTTCTTCAATCATAGCCAACGACAAACCGGTTCCGGTGTGACGCTCACAGACCATCGCATGACGAGGATAGCCTTCTTTACGCATCAACTCAGCTCCCAAATAACCATGACAGATATAAGGGGCATCGCCCACACAACCGATAGGAGCTGCATCACATTTGAAGACGCCTATATCATGCAGCATAGCAGCCTCTTCAATAAATTGTAAATCCAGATTCATCTCCGGATGCATTCGTGCAATGGCCAATGCTTTGTCTGCCACACTACGGCTGTGTTTTACCAAGATCCGATAGGCTTCGGAATCCGGGCGATAATATTTTGCAATAATATCCAATGGATTCATGTTGATATACACTACTAATGATTAAACGCCGCAAAGGTACAAATTCCCACTCCTTAATCAAACATTGCGAGGACTAACACGAAGTATTCTTTACGGAAAATAAACACAAGGCTTTCTCCCATAAATGCTCCCGGAAAGTCATTTTGTTTTCCGGAAAAAACAAACTATTTTTGCTACACATGTACATAGACAATATACATTATGAAAACTCTTTACTGGATCCATCTGATATGGATCTTTCTGGTCTGTATGCCAGATGTTAAAGCGCAAACAACAACATCAGATGCGCCATTGAAACTGGGCGCCGAACGATTGGATGTGATCACTCAGCTGCTCAAGGATAAAAAGGTGGGGCTGGTTGTCAATCAAACGTCAATCTTGGAAAGCCGGCAGATTCATCTATTGGATGCTTTACTGGCCGAAAAGATCAACGTAAAGAAAGTGTTTGCACCGGAACATGGTTTCCGTGGCATAGCCGATGCCGGACAAAAGGTTAATGATAGCCGCGACATTAAGACGGGCATTCCTATCTATTCAATCTATGGAAAAAATAAAAAACCCACGGCCGAACAATTGGCCGATCTGGATGTGGTGGTATTCGACATTCAGGATGTGGGCGCACGCTTCTATACCTATATCAGCACCATGCACTATGTGATGGAGGCTTGTGCCGAAAACGGCAAGATGATGATTGTGCTTGACCGTCCCAATCCCAATGACTTTGTTGATGGACCTATTCGCGAAGCGGGTCTGGAATCATTTGTCAGCTTGGATCCGTTACCCTTGTTGCATGGCCTTACTATCGGCGAACTGGCACAGATGATCAATGGCGAAGGCTGGTTGAAAAGCAATCCGGACTCTTGCAAACTACAGGTGGTGGCCATGGAGAACTGGAAACATGGCGATCCCTATTGGCTGCCGGTCAAACCTTCGCCCAATCTACCTAACGATCAGGCGGTTCGTCTATATCCTTCACTCTGCTTCTTCGAGGCCACTAATGTGAGTGTGGGACGCGGAACCTATTCACCCTTCCAAGTGATTGGTGCACCGGAAAAGCAGTATGGCGATTTCAGATTCACTCCCATTTCACTGAAAGGATTTGATACCAATCCGCTACATAAAGATCGCATCTGCTATGGTGTGGACTTGCGAGAGTATCCCTTCGAAGGCGGATTGACTCTTCGTTTCTTCCTCTCCTTTTTTGAGAAATCGGGTAAAAGCCCGCAGTTCTTTAGCCGTGCTCATTGGTTCGATCTGTTGGCCGGCACCAAGAAACTACGTCAACAGATTCTACAAGGACTATCGGAAGATGAGATTCGAGCCAGCTGGCAACCGGCTTTGGAACAATATAAACAGATGCGAAAGAAATACCTCTTATATCCCGATTATCCAACAGAAAACGAAGAAGAGTAGATAAACATCAACTTCCCTGTTTATATAAATGAATAGTCTATCCTCTCTGAATTAAATATGCGCGCTGAGAGATAGTTATTGTGTTTTTATCCGGATTATTATTTACTAAAAACGGTAAAGGATCCGGCAGAAACAACGGGCAACTTCGCCGGACTTGACAGACGAATCTGTCTCGGCCCAAACACCCTGAAAAAAGGGGCTATAGCCTATCTTTCAATAGGTCTATAGAGTTTTCGGAAAAAGGGTATAGACTTTTCGGGAAAAGGGTAGGGACTTTTTTGAAAATGGGTAGCACCGTTGGAATTGGGTAGGCACTCCGTTCGGATTGGGTAGGCACCCATTTTTGACGGAATAACTACTCCGTTTTAACCGGATTAGCAGTCTCTTGTCAGCCTGTTGACTTATTGTATTTTTATGGATGATAAATGTGCCTTCAACGTAACCATTGCAATCTGTTCCAAACAAGCACCAACAAGAATTGTAATCTAATGACTGAATTGGGATAAAACGAAAAGGAGGCGTGCCATCATTGCAAACAACTTGCTAAGCATGACACACCTCCTTAAAGTTTATACTATCCAAGCACTATTAGCGAGACAAAACGAACAACACGTTTCCTGCTGCATCAACCAACAACACTTCATCCGCACTCTTACCGGCCTTTACGGCCTTTACTTCATCCATCGATTTCAACACTTTGTCTTCCAACTCCATGTTAGGACAAGACATCATGGTTGTAACCGCATCGTCGATAGCAATAGCAGAAACATCATTTGCATCCAGCACAACAGAAGCATTAAAGATGTTGCAACCTGCATTTCCATACACCTTGTTCTCTGTCATATCAAACTCCATCACAGGAGCATCTTCTTCAACTACTACTTTTTCGCCTTTTACTTCAGCGATATTCCACTTACCTTCCAGACATTTAACATCGGTCTTGGTTTCTGAACATGAGCTCAACATACCAACGAAAGCGGGGATCATTAACGCATAAAAAAAGATTTTCTTCATTATAAATACAGTTTACGACAAGTATATATAACCGACTTAAAACTACTTGTCTATATTAATAAAAACTTGTTTTTTTCTCTCTCTTCTTAACATGATGCAATCTGGGAACAAAACGCTCCCATTGCATCAGCTATTTAAACTCTTTTAACCATTAATTTTTCTGCTACTTACGGTAACATTGTTCAAGAATCATCACATATGCAGGCGACAAAGGTACGATAAAAAGCGAATTTACTCGCATAGTAGTCCACAAAAGCCCTACGGATTGTGACAAAACAACAGAAACAATGTGTAATAACCACAAGAAAAAAGCATTATATTTGCTAAATGAAGACACAACGATACATCTATTATTATTTATTATTGGCAGGGATTTTGCTTAGCTATTCTTGCACCCGACCACGTCAGCAGGAGAATTCAAGCTTTACGGATGGCGAACAGATTGATAGTTTACAACACAATTATGCTTATGGCATCTGTGTCGATTCACTCGACATGCAGAAATATACCATACAAAACGGTGCTAATCCGGCATCCATCTTCGCACAATTGGGTTTTTCACCTTCAATGGCAGACAGCATCTCAAAGGCTTCTGCCAATGTATTGGATCCGACCAAGCTGAGAGCCGGAATGAATTACTATACCTTTACGACATTCGACACCATTCCGCAAATCCAGTATATTGCCTTTGCCAAGACTCAGATTGATTATGCCGTAATCGACCTGACTCAAGCGCCTATTCAAGCCTATGAATTCAACAAGCCTGTCACCTTGAAGCGGAAATATGTAGAGGGCACTTTGAATAGTTCGTTATGGAATATGATTAAAAAGAGCGGTCACGATCCACTATTGGCCATCAAGATCTCTGATGTCTATGCCTGGCAGATCGATTTTTTCGATATAAAAGATGGAGATTCTTTCAAGGTAATCTACAACGAAGCCTATATGGATGACACAACGGCTCTGCATATCGCCTCCATCGAAGGTGCTATATTCAATCATCAGGGTAAAGAATTCGTTGCGATTCCCTTCACTCAAGATAGTATCTTTGAATACTTCGATACCGAAGGAAATAGTCTGCGCAAAGCGTTCCTCAAAGCTCCGCTGGATTTCTTCCGCATCACATCTCGCTTCTCGCACGCCCGTTATCATCCCATCTTAAAAAGATATCGTGCCCATCATGGTGTGGATTATGCAGCGCCCGTTGGAACGCCCGTACGTAGTATCGGTGAAGGCACGGTTGTTGCAAAAGGCTTTGTGAATGGTGGCGGACACACCATCAAGGTGAAACATAATTCCTCCTATACAACCAGCTACATGCACCTGAGCCGATATGCCAAAGATCTGGCCGTTGGAACACATGTTAAGCAGGGCGAAGTGATCGGCTACGTTGGATCAACCGGACTTTCAACCGGTCCACATTTAGACTTCAGGGTCTATAAGAATGGCCAGCCCATCAATCCGCTGAACATGGAGGCGCCACCTTCCGAACCGATCAAGCCTGCCTATCGAGACTCGTTTATGCTGGTTAAGCAACAACTGATAGCCGAGATAGATAGTCTGCATAAGGCTTACGAACAAGGCGAACAGGAACAGGAGTTATGCCAACAGACAATCCAACAATAAACCTCAACAATAAACATTAGACATTATGAAGTTTTTAGGAAACATTATCTGGCTAATTTTCGGCGGCTTTGCTACAGGTATTGAATACATCGTCGCCAGTGTATTGCTAATGATAACAATCATTGGCTTCCCTTTTGGCCTGCAAACACTAAAACTGGCATTGGTTGCTTTTTGGCCGTTTGGCACTCAAGTGGAAAATGGCGGAAACGCGAACGGTTGCCTGTCGTTAATCATGAACGTTATCTGGATCCTCATCGGTGGCTTTTGGATCTGTGTGACTCACCTGTTCTTTGGTCTGCTTCTTTGTATCACGATTATTGGTATTCCTTTCGGACGCCAGCACTTCAAATTGGCATCATTAGCATTGACTCCGTTCGGAAAGACAATCTATTGACCGCATGGCAACGGAAAGGAATACACCTTTTTATAAGGTATCAATCGTCACCTGCTCCACACCATCCACTAAGTCTTGTAAGAAGACGGAAGCAATCTCAGAAAACTTCGTAGTTGACTCTGTCGTAAGGAAACGACAAGTTCCCCCTTTCGTCAACTTCTGATCCATCTCGGGATGACGCTTCAAATAGTCCTCAAGACTCTCTGCCACATATTTGCCTTGTGGCAATAGGCGGATACCTTCGGGCAAGAAGGCCTTAATCTTATGTAGCAACAACGGGTAATGCGTACAACCCAATATCAAGGTGTCAATCTGAGGATCTACGGAAAGAATATGGTCAAGATGCTTCTGTACGAAATAATCCGCACCCGGCGAGTCGAACTCATTATTCTCGACCAACGGCACCCACATAGGGCAGGCTTCACCGGTCACCTGTATATGTGGGAACATCTTCTCGATCTCTATCACATACGATTGGGAAGAGATCGTTCCGGTCGTACCCAAGATGCCAACATGCTTGGTTCGGCTCATCGAATCCATCAGCTCCACCGTAGGACGAATCACACCCAACACTCGACGGGTGGAATCCCAGTTCGGTAAATCACATTGCTGAATCGTGCGCAAAGCCTTGGCCGAAGCGGTATTGCAAGCCAGAATGACCAACTGACAACCGGAACTAAACAACTTGATGACGGCCTGCTTGGTGAATTGATAAACCACCTCAAAGGAGCGTGAGCCATAAGGCGAACGAGCATTATCACCTAAATAGATATAATCATAAGCCGGCAATCGCTTACGTATTTCATCAAATACCGTCAATCCTCCATAACCCGAATCGAAGACTCCGATAGGACCTGCTACCTGTGACAATTTAATCTCCATATCTTTTAATGTATTCCGAAAGTAACGAAGCTGTTTGCAAATAGAACAAACCAAAAAAGGCTGCACCGAAATCACATTTCGAAACAGCCCTTTTTATAGTATAAATTCGTTGGAATAAGACTTTCTTACAAACCTAATTTAGCACGAACGAACTGTGTTGCATCAATTGCGTTAGAACCAGTGAACAACAAAGCTGCCGGATCAATGATGTAAGTATAACCCTTTTCAGAGCCAACATCCTGAATAGCCTTTTGCAACTTAGCCTGGATCGGCTGAAGCAATTCTTGCTGCTTCTTCTGAACATCCTGCTGAGCTACCTGCATGAAGTTTTCCATACGAGCCTGGATATCCTGAATTTCCTGCATTCTTCTCAATTTGATGTTTTCTGTCAATGAATCCTGCTGAGCTACAAAATCAGAATATTTCTTCTGATATTCATCTTGCATCTGCTTCAACTCAACTTTGTACTTTTCATTCAAGTCTGCCATCTGCTTTTCCATATTAGATACTTCCGGCATAGCCATAAATACCTCCTGTGTATTAACAAATGCAATCTTTACTTCCTGGGCGAAAACTCCCAACGGGAGCAACATAAACAATAAAACAAACAGTTTCTTCATTTTCTATTTCTAATTACTTGTTACTATTCGAATGTTTTGAATACTATTTACATAAAGCACACAAAAGTAAGCATTTATTTTGAATATCCTAACTTTATCAGCACTTCATTGCTAATATCAATGCGCGGAGAGGCAAAAATAATGCTCATGGCCGAAGCTCTATCAATAACCAACTGATAACCTTTGTCTTCGGAAATCTCCTTCACAGCATTGTAAACTTCGTCTTGAATAGGTTTCATCAGGCTTTCGCGCTTCTTATACAACTCACCTTCCGGACCGAAATATTTACGCTTCAGGTCTTGTGCCTCTTGCTCTTTCTTGACAATCTCCTCTTCGCGCTTAGTCTTCATCTCAGCAGACAAGAAGACCAATTCACTCTGATAGTTCTTATACATATTCTGAGCCTCTTGCTGAATGGCTTCTACTTCGTTTTGCCATTTCTTAGACACTTGGCTCAACTGTTCGTTCGTCATTTCATAAGCGGGAATATTCTTCAATATATATTCCATATCAATCAAGGCAAACTTTTGTGCCTCAGCTGCCCAAGAGCATAGCAACATCAAACAGCCTAAAATAATCGCTTTTTTCATACTCACTACTTTTTATTAATTAACCTTGTAAACTATACGCACAGGAACTCATTAGAATTCCTGTCCGATAATGAAGTGGAAATTGCTACCGCTACGCTCGCCATTACCAAAGTTAGGCGTGTCGAAACCGTATGCCCAGTCGATACCCATCAGACCAATCATCGGCAAGAAGATACGAACACCCACACCGGCAGAACGTTTCAAGTCGAACGGATTGAAGTTCTTCAAGGTAGTCCAAGCGTTACCTGCCTCCACAAATAACAAACCATAAATAGTAGAAGAAGGTTCAAGCAAGAACGGATAACGCAACTCCATGGCCAAACGTGAATAAGCATAACCATAGGTGCTGTAACTACCATTACCGGCAATACTACCATTCTCATAACCACGCAAACCAATGGTCTCGGTTGCATAAGTACTTGAATAACCTGTCATACCGTCACCACCCATATAGTATGTTTCGAATGGTGAACGCTTATCTTTATTATAGGTTCCTAAGAATCCATATTCAACACGACTCATCAATACCGGTGTACGCTTAATGGTCAGCGGTGCCAACGGAGAGAAAATCTTGGCGCGGAACGCCCACTTGTGATATTCAATGAATTTGAACTTATCCGGATTACGGTCGCTCATTGAGGCATAATCCTTTCCGTCCCACAATGAATAAGGAGGTGTTGCACTTACCGACAAGCTGAAGGTTGAACCACGACGAGTGTACAACGGGTTGTCGATAGAGTTACGCTGCAACAACAATTCCAAGTTGATGTTATGACAAGTTCCGTTCTGAACCAAGAAGTAGTCCCAATCATGCATCTTATACAACTGATAGTTCAATGTAGCCATAAACTGGAAGTAGTCATCCGGCCAGTTCAGACGCTTACCATAACCGACAGACAAACCAAACATCTTAATTGACTTATCCGGGTCATAAGCAAATTCATAGTTATAATTGTTATAGCCATAATTATAACCTCCATAACCATTATACAATGGACTATAATAATTGTTATAGTAATTATTATAATAATTGTTATAATAGTTATTGCTCATGTAACGGCTATTCACGTCGGTCTGCTTAGAGAAGTAAGCTCCGATAGACAAAGAATTCGGACGTTTACCACCAAACCACGGATCCAAGAACGAGATACTATAAGCTTGATAGTAACGACCGTTGGTCTGACCACTCAATGTCAAAGTCTGTCCTTCCCCCTGAGGAATAATACCCTTATAGCTCTTTGGGTTCAAGAAGTTCTTCATAGAGAAGTTGGTAAACTTCAAGCTCAACTTACCAATCACACCCGTCTGACCCCAACCGGCAGAGAACTCAATCTGGTCGTTGGCCTTAGACACCAAGTTATATTCAATATCCACGGTACCGTTTTCTGCATCAGGTAGCGGAACGGGATTCATGTTTTCAGGGTCGAAATGTCCCATCTGAGCCAACTCACGAACAGAACGCATCAAGTCTTCACGGCTAAACAACATACCCGGTTTGGTACGAAGCTCACGACGCACGATGTCTTCATACAAACGGTCGTTACCATTAATGATAATACGGTTGATAGTGGCCTGCGGACCTTCCTGGATACGGATCTCCAATGAGATTGAGTCGTTCTGAACATCCACCTCTACCGGGTCGGCACTAAAGAACAGATAACCATTATTGAAATAGACGTTGGAAACGGCATCATCGTCGGTAGTCAAACGCTCTGTCAACTTCTTTTGGTTATAGACCTCACCGGCCTTCATACCCAAAACCGCCTCGAGATATTCGGTTGCATACTTTGTATTACCCACAAAGCGGATATCCTTCAAATAATATTTCTGACCTTCCGATACCTTCAAGAAGATATCTACCTTTTTCTCGTTGTAGTTTACAACACTATCAGACAACAACACGGCATCACGATAACCATGTTCGTTATACTTGTCGATCAAGTTCTTCTTATCATTCTCATACTCTTCGGTTGTAAACTTCTTTGTGCTGAACATCTCTCTCAAACTTGTCTTCCAGTCATTATAGAAGCTAAACTTTTCGTTCGTTTTCTTCATGGCCTTCTTCAAATCCCGAGCAGACAAAGCATTGTTACCATCGAAATAGATACGGTGAATTCGGGTCTTCTCATTCTTATCGATATGAATATCAACGATAACCTCACCCTCGTTTGTCAAGTCGTCATGTTGGACAATATTTACATCCACATTCTTAAAGCCTTTGGCATCAAAGAACTTCTGAATAACGATTTTCGTACGGTCCATCACGTTGGGAGTCACCTGAAAGCCCTTCTTCAAGCCCAACTTGGCCTCCAGGTCTTTACGCTCGCCCTTCTTGACGCCATAATAGTTGACTTGTGAGATACGCGGACGTTGCTTCAGCTGCACTTCGAGCCAAATAGAATCGTTCTCAATCTTATTGGCCAAGATCTTCACATCCGAAAACAGACCATGCTTCCAGAAACGCTTCACTGCTGTTGTGATCTCTTCGCCAGGCACCGACACCTCGTCTCCTACAGACAAACCGGAGAAACCAATCAACACGAAATCATCATAATTCTTTACACCCGTTACCTTAATATCTGCAATCTTATATTTTCTTGGAGATAACGAATAGGAAATCACAGGCAACTCGGCCTGCTTCTCCACCTGCGTAGTGTCACTTTCCTGAGCAAACAATGCTCCTGTAAACCCAAGAAAAAACAAAAACAGCACAATTCTTTTGTACATATACGGCTATTGTTTATAAGATTAATTGCTCACTTGTCTTACCAAAGCGACGTTCGCGCTGCTGATAATACAATATAGCTTCATACAACTCTTCTTCTCTAAAATCGGGCCAATACACATCTGTAAAATAAAGCTCGGCGTATGACAATTGCCACAACAAGAAATTACTGATGCGTTGTTCGCCTCCCGTGCGGATCAACAAATCGGGATCTGGAATATCCTTTGTCGTCAAATGACTTGAAATGACCTCTTCCGTAATCTCTTCCGGATGCATCTTATGCTCCAGCACCTCGCCGGCCAGCTGACGCATGGCATTGATAATTTCCCAACGTGACGAATAGCTCAAAGCCAACACCAACGCCGTTCCGGTATTTACCGATGTTATCTTTATACACTCATCCAAGGTCTTGCGAGCATCTTCCGGCAGACGAGAAAGATCACCGATAGCCATCAAACGCACATTATGCTCCATCAAGATAGGAGTCTCTTGATGAATAGCAGAAACCAGCAAACTCATCAACGCAGACACTTCTGCTTTCGGGCGGTTCCAATTCTCCGTAGAGAAAGTATATACCGTCAGATATTTCAAACCCAAAGTTGTAGCTGCTTCTACCACCTTATGCAATGAAACAACACCTTCCTGGTGTCCGAAACACCGGTCTTTCCCTCGAGCTTTGGCCCAACGTCCATTACCATCCATTATGATTGCCACATGTTGTGGTAATCGATGTCTATCTATTTGTTCAATCAACGACATGTCTATATTTCGTATCTTCTTAATAACCACTTATACTATTCATATTGTTACAGGGTCTTGTCCTCGGTCCAAAATCCCATGTAACAGAAAACAACAGGAATGAATACCAGTCTTTGTTCTTCAGAAAGCTGCCACTCACATGATAAGGATCGTCCAACAATTCGTCGCCCTCAAGATTATCGGCAAACAACTTCCTGAATGAGAATTCACATCCCAAATTGATGCGATTCTTCAACTTATACTTCACGCCAACGCCCAACGGCAAATGCAAACTTGTCATGGTGCTTCCATTACCCGGTGCAACAGAGACTCCCAATCCGAGCAACAGATAGGGAGTGAAACGCCTTGCCCCCGCATAAGCAAACTTATCGCTATAGGGGAAAAAGTTAAACTCCGCCTGTCCGCCCAATTCGATCACATTGGTATCGAAAGAGGTCTGGGCCTGATTGGGGAACACATTCTCCAACCCTTCTGTGCTACCCGAAAGCCTGCCCCATGCCAGATCGCCCTTCAAAGCCCATCTGAAGTTCAGGTTATAACGGAACACCGCACCCAATGCCGGATTCAAACCTTTAAAGAAGCCGTTCTTATTGGCATCACCCATATAATAGGCTCCGCCGGCCAGGCCTCCTATTTCATATTTATATTCCTGAGCTCGAAGCACAGGCACACATCCGATCAGTAAAATCACGAGTAGTATTCGTTGCAAAAAACTTGATGCCATATCCGACGAATTTAAAACATTACACCTCTTTTTCAACGCTGAATACCTCATAAAATTATATTACATCCCGAACTTTCGATTCCCTAAGGCCTATTTCTCGAAACCTAAGCGGTTGATTCGTCCCCGCCAGATCTCATTTTCTTCGGCCTGACCTTTGGTAGTCTTACCGCCAAAAATGAACATGAACTGATCTTCGTTCACCTGAACAGAAGAGAATCCACGACCTTCAAACTCCTTAGGCAACACCACCAACGTATCCACCAACGACCAGGTAACGCCATAGTCGGTCGAAGTGTACATATCTTTATATCCCTTACCCGAAGCGTCCATACCGCCCAACAGATAAAGCTTATCATCATAAGGTGTCAGCATGACTCCTTCACGTGGCACAAAGGTATCAACATCCTCATTCGACAAACAGCTCCATTTCAAACCGTCCATCGTGCCCCATGCCGTATTCAACAACTGATTGTCTTTGTCACGGCCAGCCACCAACAACAAATATTCATGATACATGGCAGAATAGGTAGCCACGCCAAAACCAGTCAACGGGAAACCGGCAGAGATCTCTTCACCCATTGCCCACTCCGCATGTTCATCCATGGCGGCATAGCAAAGACGACCCTCACTTTCAACGGCAACTGCCATAACGGACTTCTGCTTTTCTCCGGCATTCACCTTACCAAACAGATACTTCACTACAGGTGCATTCTCGACCTGCTTCCACTCTTGTCCGTCAACAGATGTATAGAGTGCGCCCGAACGGGTCGGCACATACATTGCTCCCTGATATTCCATAATCTGGGCGATACATACGTCGGCCGAAGGAAGACCCTGCAACGAAAGCTCGTTCCAATTCTTCACATCCTTCGTAGAGCTTTGGAACAATTTATATCCCGATTCGTTAGCCGGACGCATATACATATAATAAGAAGCCTCATTATTACGGGTAAAGGCAACAACCTTCTGTTCGGCAATTGTTTCATTGGGCAGAGGAGTCGCAAACATTCCCCATTCCATGGAATCGGGCACCTGCTGATGCACATTGATCCAGGCTTTATATTCTTTGGAAGTCATTCCGTCAAAGGCCAGCACCTTAAAATAGACAGGCTTAGAAAAATCCAACGAGTCCGAACCGCTCCACCAAATCGTGTCGTTGGTTGCCATAGGACGAACCTGCAGACTTTGAATGGCTGAGGAGTTCTTATATCCAATTGTAGCAATCATCTTGTCTTTCAACTTAGTACCACACGGCAATGAGTCAACATTAAAGATAAGGCCATTCAACTGGTCTATCGTAAATTTCAACTTTTCAACCGATGCCACACTATCACTTTTCAAAGAGAAAGAGGAAATCTGACAATTAGGTGCTATCCCTATTGGCGTATAGTCATCCGAACCCAAACAAGACGAAAACAACCACGCACAACATCCTGCTACAAATAGTACTATTTTACTTTTCATCAAAAACATAAGTTTGTTGCATATAAAGGCACAAAAGTAGAAACATTTTTGCTTTATCCCTAATACCAACCAATATTTATAATATTTTAGTTCCCATTATATCTTTATCATTATCACCTCAAGAGCGATAAATCGTTACGAACCGCCCCTTATCGACACAACGCACGGTTGAAACCACGCGTCCACGAGTGATGACCGGAGCCTTCACGCCCCCGCTGAGGCAACAAGGCGCCGTCTCGACATGAGCCTCGTCCCACAATCCGGCCTCGAGGAGTTGCGACAACACATTGGCTCCGCCCTCAACCATCAGAGAGTCTATCTTCCGGCCGGCCAGCTCGTCTAATATCTGCGCCCAAATAGAGCCATCGAAGTCGATCGTGATATACTCAACCCCTTCACGGCTTGCCGCTTTTTTGCCGGTAAAGACCAAGGTCTGCACACTACCATCCAACAGATGCAAGGTATCGGGCAACGCAAGATGCCGATCCAAGACAACCCGTATCGGAGAAGCACCGGCCCAGTCGCGCACCGTCAACGAAGGATTGTCAAGCAAGGCCGTACGAGTGCCCACCAATATGGCAGCCGACTCGGCCCGTAACTTATGTACCCGACGACGGGTTTCCGAAGAGGACAACACAACCGGACGTTCGGCAACGGAATCACGCCGCTTGTCCATAAAGCCGTCCGCACTCTGAGCCCATTTCAACAAGATGAAGGGGCGATGCTTCTGCTGCATCGTCATAAAGGGAGCATTCAAAGCCTGAGCCTCCTGCTCCAAAACGCCACAGATCACCTCTACTCCGGCATCACGTAGCATCCCGACTCCGCGCCCCGACACTTTCACAAAGGGATCGAGACATCCGACTACCACCCGTGGTATGCCTTTCCGGATAATCAGCTCGGCGCAAGGCGGTGTTTTGCCATAATGCGAACAGGGTTCAAGGCTGACATAAAGGGTTGAATCTTTCAACAAAGACTCATTTTTTACCGCGGCTATTGCGTTCACTTCGGCATGTGCCTCACCACATTTGCGGTGATAGCCCTCGCCAATGATCTTTCCCTCGTGCACAATCACGGCCCCCACCATCGGATTGGGCCACGTGTTTCCCCTGCCCTTCTGAGCCAGCTCAAAGCAACGGGACATATATTTTTCTTCTATCTCTATCATTTTCCTTTTCACATTTTGTACGTATCTTTGCCCTAAGAAAACAAACTATCAATGACGGACACCATTTCCTACATAAAGAACCTACTCAAAGACATTTACTCGCAAAACGAAATTAATAGTTTCATACGTTTAATCATGGAGCGTGTTTGCAACATACCGCCATACAAGCTTCTTCTCGACAAAGATAGAGAATTATCAGACACAGAGAAATGTCAGATCAAAGAGATTGCCAACAGGCTCCAAAAAGAGGAACCGCTACAATATATATTGGGTCAGGCGGACTTCTATGGATTGTTGTTCGAAGTCAATCCGGCGGTGCTGATTCCACGCCCCGAAACCGAAGAGCTTGTCGATCTTATCCTAAAGGAGCATCGGGCCACAAACACAACCAAGCCGATGCGTCTGCTGGATGTAGGAACCGGAAGCGGCTGTATTGCCGTTACGTTAGCGCATCATCTGCCTCAAGCCGAGGTCTATGCCCTGGACGTTTCGCCGGAGGCTTTGGCGATAGCTTCGCGTAATGCCAAGGCAATAGGAGCCAATGTGCAATGGCTGAAAGCCGACATTATGGCTCCCGAAACTTTGGAGACCAATCATCCTTTTAAATGCTTTCACCCGGTCCAAGAAGAGCGTGTTGCCTTCCACAACGACCTGCAACTATTGGTTAGCAACCCGCCCTACATCATGGAAAAAGAGAAGCAAGAGATGGATCACAACGTGCTCGACTATGAACCGCATGTAGCCCTGTTCGTCCCCGACCACGATCCGCTTCGTTTCTACCGGCAAATTGCACGGTTGGGCAAAAAGGCTTTGGCGCCCAATGGTTATCTCTATTTCGAAATCAACGGCCAACTGGGACGCGAGATGGTCGAACTCTTAGAGACAGAAGGATATAGCGAGGTCGCCCTCATCCGCGATCTATCAAACAAAGACCGTATCATAAAAGCAACGCTATGAAAGAATATACCGAAGCAGAAATGCTACACAAAGCGGCCACCTATTGCACCGGCACCGAACGCTGCATCCAGGAGGTAGAGAAAAAGATCGAACAAGCGGGCTTGCCCGCAGATGCAACCCAGCGCATCATCGACCGGCTTATCCAAGAGAAGTTTATCGACGAGAGCCGCTATTGCCGCTGCTTTGTCAACGATAAGCTACGCTTCAACAAATGGGGACGCATCAAGATCGCCTATGAGCTACAACGCAAGCAGATACCCGCCGCAATCCGCCAAGAGGCGCTCGATTGCATTGACGAGACATCATATCGCTCTATACTATTCGACCTGCTGAAGAGCAAGAAGAAATGTACCAAGGGCAAAGACGACAGAGATCTGTTCACCAAATTGCTACGCTTTGCCGCCGGCCGAGGCTTTGAAAGCCACGAAACCATCACCTGCCTGAAAAGGCTTTTCAACGAAAACAACTATGACGATTTTGAAGAACGTATGGAATAGCCTGCTCAACCTGTTTTTTCCCAACCTGTGCCTCATCTGTAAACGGCCTCTCGTCGGGAACGAAAAACACATCTGCCTGAATTGTTTTTGCAACCTTCCACGCACCCAATTCCATCGGCGCATCCAAAATCCTATGGAACGGCGCTACTATGGCCAGGTTGTTATCTCTCATGCCACTTCGTTTCTTCTTTACCAAAAAGAGGGTGTCACTCAGAAGGTGGTTCACACCTTTAAATATTATGGCAACAAAGAGCTGGCCTACTATTTAGGTCGCATAGCCGCCTTGGAATTGCAACAAGACAATCACCCTATTTGCCAAGTGGACGCCCTCATTCCCGTTCCTCTTCATCCCCGAAAGAGGCGCACAAGAGGATACAACCAATCCGAATGGATAGCCAAAGGCATACAATCCGTCTGGGGATGCGCTCTCTATCCCGACGCATTAAGGCGGACACAAGTCGGAGAAAGCCAGACTCATAAATCGGGCTACGAACGATGGAATCTTCCCGAAAAGATGTTTATAGTAAACCTGACACAAAATCTGTCGGGCAAACATCTGCTAATCATCGACGATGTCATCACTACGGGATCCACCATCGGCGCATGTGCCATGGCTCTATCTTCTCTGCCCGACATTCGTATCAGCCTGTTTTCATTGGCCACAGCTATCAAATAGAGAAGCTGATTCTATTTTACCAATTCTGACATGCCTTCAGATGTTATTGTATTTTTATCAGGACAGCTATTGCTAAAGACAAGAGATAAATTCATCTAAAACAACGAGCAAATCCGTTGGAATTGACAGATGAATCCGGCACGGCACAAACAGCCTCTTAAAGGATGCTACAGACTGTTTTCCAAGGGTCTATAGACTTCCCGGAATTAGTCTATAGAGTTTTTGAAAAAAGTGTAGGGACTTTTCTGAAATTGGGTAGGCACTCCGTTGGGATTGAGTAGGCACTCCGTTGGAAATGGATAGGCACCCAATCTTCGCCAATAAACTACTCCTTTTTGAGCGGGTTAATAGCTTCCCCGATTCTCATAGACTTATTGTATTTTATGGATAAGAATATAAGATACCGAATAGTTTTCTAAGCTCTCAGCCGGAACGGCATTCCAACACCGTTCAAAAAAAGAACACGACAGCGTTGAATAGACGTATAATCAAACACCTCAACAAAACGTATCCAGCAAAGATTTTAAAATAACTAACAATAAAGGCGATAATTTCAATGAGTTTGACTATTTTTGCAAACTGATATAAATTTAATAGGATTATATGAAAGCACTGGAACGTTTAGTAGCAGAAAAATTATTAAAGATTAAAGCCGTTAAGCTACAACCGGCTAATCCATTCACCTGGGCTTCAGGTTGGAAATCACCGATCTATAATGACAACAGAAAAACGCTCTCTTATCCGGCTGTCCGTAGCTTTATCAAACTGGAACTGGCACGTGTGATCAGTGAGAAGTTTGAAAATGTAGATGCCATTGCAGGCGTTGCTACCGGAGCAATTGCTCAAGGAGCATTGGTTGCAGACCTATTGGGACTCCCATTCGTATATATCCGCTCTACTCCAAAGGATCATGGTTTGGAAAACCTGATCGAAGGTGAATTGAAGCCGGGTTCTAAAGTTGTTATCATCGAAGACCTTGTCTCTACAGGTGGTAGTAGCTTGAAAGCCGTTCAGGCCGTACGCAACTTCGGTTGTGATGTAGTAGGTATGGTTGCCATCTTCACATACGGATTCCCTATCGCATTAGAAGCATTCAAGGAAGCCAAGGTTACTCTGACTACATTGAGCAACTATGATGCTGTTTTAGACGAAGCGGTTCGTACCGACTATATTGATGAATCAGAAATCGCAATCCTACAGGAATGGCGCAAAGACCCGTCAAAGTGGGATCCTGATAAATAAGCTTATAACATTACAACATACTGAATGACTGAATTTGTTAGTGAGATCAAAATGATCCCACAAAATGATGATCGTATTTTCGGGATGCTGTCCGACTTGTCTAATCTGGACCGCATCAAAGACCGCATCCCTCAAGATAAAATAAAGAATTTTGAATTCGACAGCGATTCTTGTAGTTTCGCTGTCGATCCCGTTGGTAAAATCAACTTCCAGATCGTAGAACGTGAACCCAACAAAACCATCAAGTTTCAAACAACGAACTCACCGGTTCCTCTGTTCTTATGGATCCAGCTCAAGCAAATTGCCGAAATGGATACACGCATGAAGATTACCGTGCGTGCCGATCTGAACCCCTTCCTGAAACCGATGGTTTCAAAACCGCTACAGGAAGCCGTTGATAAAATATCAACCGTAATTGCTGCTTTACCTTATTAGAAACACGACGACACAAATATGGCTCAAAAACTTTGGGAAAAGAATGTGCAGGTCGACCACGATGTTGACCTGTTTACCGTTGGCAAAGATCGTGAGTTAGACTTGTACCTTGCCAAATACGATGTATTGGGCTCAATGGCTCATATCACCATGCTCGAAAGCATTGGCCTGCTTCAGAAAGACGAGCTAAACACACTTTTGGCCGAACTACGCAATATCTATGCGGTGGCCGATCGTGGCGAGTTTGTCATTGAAGAGGGCATAGAAGATGTACACTCACAAGTGGAACTGATGCTGACACGCCGTCTGGGAGATATAGGTAAGAGAATCCATAGCGGTCGTTCACGCAACGACCAGGTTTTACTCGACCTGAAGCTCTTTACTCGCGCACAAATCCAAGAATTGGTCCATATCGTCAATGAGTTGTTCGAGGTATTGATCGCTCAGAGCAATCGCTATCAGCAGGTATTACTTCCGGGATACACCCACCTGCAGGTAGCTATGCCCTCGTCTTTCGGCTTGTGGTTTGGCGCCTATGCCGAAAGCTTGGCCGACGACTTGCAACTATTACAGGCCGCCTATAAAATCTGTAACCGCAATCCGTTGGGTTCGGCCGCCGGCTATGGCTCATCATTCCCGCTAAACCGTCAGATGACAACCGACCTGTTGGGCTTCGACTCGATGGACTACAACGTGGTATATGCTCAGATGGGGCGTGGCAAGATGGAACGCACGGTGGCTTTTGCCCTGGCCGGTATTGCCGCTACCGTGTCTAAACTGGCCTTCGACGCCTGTATGTTCAATAGTCAGAACTTCGGGTTCATCAAGTTGCCCGATCAGTTCACAACCGGATCAAGCATCATGCCGCATAAAAAGAATCCGGATGTGTTTGAGCTGACTCGTGCCAAATGCAACAAGATTCAGGGATTGCCTCAGCAGATTACGTTAATCTGTAACAATCTGCCTTCGGGCTATTTCCGCGATCTGCAGATCATTAAAGAGATGTTCCTGCCAGCATTCGACGAACTGAAGGATTGTCTGCGCATGACATCACACATGATGCGCGAAGTAAAGGTGAACGAGCATATTTTGAATGACGATAAATATGCATTATTGTTTAGTGTGGAAGAGGTCAACCGCCTGGTACTGGAAGGCGTTCCTTTCCGGGATGCCTACAAACGTGTGGGACTAGACATCGAGGCCGGCAAGTTCATTCCCAACAAGACCGTCCATCACACACACGAAGGAAGCATAGGCAATCTGTGCAACGATCAGATAACGATGCTGATGCAACAGATTATTGATGGTTTCTCATTTAACCGCATAAACGAGGCTGAACAGAAATTGATAGCAGGATGATAAAAAAGTCTTTACTCTGTTTATTGGCTCTGACTGTTCTATCTTGCGAAAAGGTAGAGCAGTCAAGCATCCCTTATGCCCATGTCTATTTCAAGGTGGATTTGCGCTTTCAAGATAAAGAGCTAAAATCCGTCTTAGCGCATAAGATCTTTACGACTCCCCGATATTATGGCGAAATGATGGGCTTTTCGGGCATCTTGGTCACGCATGGACTGAACGATGTCTATTATGCCTATGAACAATGCTGCCCACACGAAGCTCAAAGGGACATCAAAGTAAAAGTCGATTCCACGGGTATGTATGCCATCTGTCCCCAATGTCACACCAAATATGAGATTGCGAGCGGAGGCTATCCGGTTGAAGGCCCTTCTAAGTATTATCTACGCACCTGCAACGTCTATCAACAGGGCGAAGAGCTCACTATTGAGGGTTATTCAAACTAAAAAGTAAAAGTTTTTGTGTTTTTCGTGCAAAAACTTTTGGTTATATAGAATTTTATACTACCTTTGCACTCGCAAAAGCAAAGGAACTAAACGCGGAAGTAGCTCAGTTGGTAGAGCATAACCTTGCCAAGGTTAGGGTCGCGGGTTCGAGTCCCGTCTTCCGCTCATTTCTCAAGAGAGAGGGATGCTCGAATGGTGGAATCGGTAGACACGAAGGACTTAAAATCCTTTGGCTATTGCAGCTGTGCGGGTTCAAGTCCCGCTTCGAGTACATTGACAATTTGTTTTGATTATCCTATGCGGAAGTAGCTCAGTTGGTAGAGCATAACCTTGCCAAGGTTAGGGTCGCGGGTTCGAGTCCCGTCTTCCGCTC
>CAKVBA010000040.1 GCA_934725305.1 uncultured Parabacteroides sp.
AGGGCCTTGGCGTCTGTGGGTACGAACTTATTCGTGAATTATTCATATTTGTAAAATTAATTTTGAACAGTTACTTAGAGGAGAGTGGACTAAATCAGAAGATAAAAGACTATAATCCCACTATGTTTAAATATGATAAAATTGATTGTAATTCAATTCGGCTATTTGAAGCTCCATTGGATATTACATTTATGTTGAATAATGTATGCGTAACAAATTGCATTTATTGTTATGCTAATAAAACTCATAAATGTACAATGATGGATTTTAGCTATATTAAAGAAATTATTAGAGAGGCTTATAATTTAAAGATTAGGAATATTATTGTTGATGGAGGAGAGTTTTTTATTTATCCATTTTGGAGAGAGTTTTTAAAGGAATTAAAGAGTTATGATTATGTTCCCAATTTAGTTTCAACAAAGTATTCTTTAACAGAAAATGAAATAAAAGACTTTTCTGTGTATAATATACCACTTCAAATATCAATTGATTCATTCAATTCAGACATCTTAACAAAGATGGTTGGATATATCCCAAATTATGCAGGAAGAATGCTTGACTCATTAAGAGCTGTGGATGAGGTGCAGTCTTTTCAGATAGCAACAATTCTAACCAGACATAATGGGTCTATAGAAAACTTAGAAGATATGCTTGAACATATTAAGAAGTTTAAGCGTATTAAGCAATGGGAAATAAGAGTTGCTTTTAATTCTTTATATACTCATCAAGACTTTAGAGATATACAATTAGAAAGATCATGTATTGACAAAATACAAGAATGGGTTGAAAAAACAAAATCAGAAGTTCCTTTTGAGTTGTCTTTTTCACGTGGAAGAGAAAGTAATTTCTTTAAATCGAAAAATGGAAGTAAAGACTTTATTGGATCAAGATGTTCTGCAAATAGCATACATATGTTTGTATTGCCTGATGGGCAAGTTTCTATCTGTGAACAATTGTATTGGAACAAAGATTTTTTAATTGGAGATTTGAAAAAGCAATCGATAAAAGAAATATGGAATTCACCAAGAGCATTGTTCTTGGCAAATATGAGTAGAAAAGATTATTCGGAAGGTAGCGTATGTAAAAAATGTGAACTTTTTGAAACTTGTAGCTCTTATATGAATAGGTGTTATACTAATATTTTAAAGGTATATGGCGAAGATCATTGGGATTATCCTGATCCTCGCTGCTACTATGCACCCAGAGATATTTCTGATTCCATATACGTATAAAAAAGACATCTCTAATATTGATGTTAAAACTATAGTAGGATTCTGTAAATTAATACTGATATGAAACCAGCGATTCTATTTTTCATCTTTTGTTTATGTGCAGTTACCATGTCTGCCCAAAACCAATTGGAACAATTATCTGTTGCCGACTCTGTATTGTTGAAAGAGGTTATTGTGAAAGCTGATAAAAAACTGGTAACGTTGAAATCTGATCGATATGTAGTGGATGCGACTTCCATCAAAGTGGGCAAAGTACATCTGCATGACCTGCTGCGCGATGTGCCCGGTGTGATTCAAGATAAAGATCATATCAGCATCTTAGGCAAGAGTGGTGTTAAAATAATGATCAATGGTAGATTGAAAAATGTGCCGGACAATCAGATCATCAGCCTTCTTAAATCTTATAATGCCTCGGATGCGGAAAAGATTGAGGTCCTTTATGTGTCTGGAGCAGAGTTTGATGCCTCCGGTAATTACGGAATTCTCAATTTCATCATGAAGAAGCCGAAACAGGATTTTATAGGGGGTGATGTGTCCAATGGCATTACTATCTCTGACTATCTCTCCAATGAAACCGGATTTAATTTGAAATATAACAGAAATAAAATTGTCTCCTATCTAAACATAGGCTATAATCATGCCAAGAATTACATTTGGAAAGAGAGTGACTATTTTTATACGCACACAAACCGTAGGAATCGGGCAGAAGAGCGGGACAGGCAAAATGAATGGAGAGCTCGTTTGGGGATAGACTATCATATTGATACGCTATCAACCGTGAGCATAGAGGGCTCTTTCTCCGACAACCAAGGAAGACATAACGCTACCGATCAAATTCTATCTGAATATACCGACTCTTCTTTGTCGGATGACTATCAACTGTCGTTATCGCATCGCAAGTTGCCCCAGCGCTATTGGGATATTAGCCTTTTCATGGATCGGCAATGGAATGAGTATATAAAAACCAGTTATACCATTGACTATTATAACCGAAAAGAGGATCAGGACTATTTATTTTCTTCTGATCGGTATGACGCCACGATGAATTTGTTGGAGAAACAGTTCTATCATTTTTCCAATCAAGAAAACAGGCATCTGAAAGGTTTTAGTTCCGCATTGGACTTCTTGGGCAGGCATGCTTCGGGCTATGAGATGAAGGTGGGGTTGAAAGGATCATTCAGTAGGGTCACCAATACCAGCAGGTATGATCTCTCGAATATGGAGACTCAAAACAATGATTTCAACTATGATGAAGATTGTTTGGCCACCTATTTCATACTGTCTCAAACCTATTGGAACAGTTTGGATGTACGCTTAGGAGGTCGGTATGAGCATACGTTTACTAAGGGGGTGTCGAACCATTTGCAACGCTACAACAAAGACTATGGACGGCTGTTTCCTGATATAAGACTCTCTTACCGGTTTAAAAAGACGAACCAATTGTCAGCTGTTTATGTAGGCTCAATCATCCGGCCATGGATGTATTATCTAAACCCATTCCGGCTCTATTCCAATCCTTATGTAGCCAATGAGGGAACTCCGGAGTTGAGTCCGAGCTATTTCAACAAGGTGGAATTGAGTTATCAAAAGAGTTTTACGGATGGCATGTTTCGAATAAACGGTTCCTATTCGTTGGGTAAGGATCAGATTGCAGAAGTCAGTCATTTGTCGGACGACGGATTCACTCTCTATAAGTGGAGTAATGCCTATAAACAAACAACCTGGAGTTTGAATTATATGCTGTACTACGGAGCTCTTCGTTGGATTAAAATGACATGGATGGGAGGTGTAAGCCGTGATCTATCCACTCCTCAAAACGGGTTTAAAGGGGAGTCGATCAAAGCCTTTCATCTCTATCATATAGCTCAGTTGGCTTTTGTGTTTGACAGAAAACAGCAATTTACCGGTTCATTGTTTGGAAGTCTTTCCGGAGCAGATGAAACTCCTTTTGCCAAGAGAAACGGACATGGTTTTCTACGGGGCGGCGTCAACTACCGTACGGCCAATAACAAGTGGAACATAGGACTATATGTTTATCATATCGTTCCGGTTACTACATCCGGTACTTATTATGATGGTAAGGACGTTGCTGTTCGTTATCGAGATCATTCGTTTCGTACAGCAGCTTGCTTCAGTGTTTCCTATACATTCGGAAAAGACATTCAAGAGATATTCAAGATGTCAAGTAGCTCAGATGTCAAAAACCGATTCTGACGGAGATGTTTATCAGGAGAAAGAGGGAATCATCCTTTTGACCGTTTCTTTTCTTTGTGATTTGTTAAAAAAACATTCTTCTTGCAGAAGTCATGAAAGTGTTTACCATTGTGTCATGCTGTGGAAAAGTATATGGCTTTATTTTGAGAGTAAAAAAGTAAATATCTTCCAAAATCGCTAACTTTGTATGAACTCTATTTCTACAAATAACAGCAGCTTGCACTTGAATGTAACAGGAGCATTATGCATCGAGATTGACAATTTGTTTTATAAACACTTTAAAATGATTATAATATGAAAAATTACAGAATTTTAGCTTGTTTATTGCTGCTTGCCGGCCTGTTGACCGGTTGCTTTTCTTCCGAGGTGAAGCCTGAATTAGCCCGACTGTTCCCTACACCCACAGAGCAGAATGTGAAAAAGATAGAGATCAGTCATTTGGAAATAGAGCCCTATTCGTTGGACACTATAGAGTCATCATATATGGGCTATTTGGAACTACGAAATGATACGATTTATTTGATAGATAAACGTTATTGTTGGGTTTTTCGCTTTACGAAAGAGGGCCGGCTCATAGACCGTCAATTAGGATTGGGAGCCGGTCCGAAAGAGTATGATTGTGGAATCATTGATGGATATTGCCATTTGCAGGATGGTAGGTGGATCTTTCTTGATCCCGGAGCCGGTTATACCTATTTTACGGATAGTTTTGAAAGAGGAAACCGAATGCGAATACAAATGGAGGGTTCTCGTGAAGACAAGTCGTATGATAATCCGATGGTTTATACAAAGGATTATGAATTTCTTTTTCTCCGACAAATGGGCGATTATCTTTACTACAATGTAGTGGCTTGGGAAGGAATGGCGGAAGATTTTATGTCTAATACTACAGACTATTTTCGGAAGGTAAAGATCTTGATGAAGATGAATTTAAAGACAGGGCAAGTTGAGCAGTTGTTAGGAGGTTATCCCGCTCTTTATGAACTTAAGCATGCTGTATTTCAGCAGGTCTCATTCGATGTGGATCAGGCGAAAGAGCGTTTTTATGTCTCATATGATGCCGACTCGTTGATCTATTGTTATGACAAGGAGTATCAACCGCTCTATTCGTTTGGCTGGCAGGGCGAGGAGATGAAAACGGATTATAGTACCTATTCTTGGGAAACACTTTTGAAACAACGCCCTAAGATACGTTCAGAATATTCCTACTATCACGATATCCGATACATCGAAGAGTTGGGTCTGCTGTTCCGCCCCTATAAGAAATCACCTGACTCAGCCACAGATGGCTTGCAGATTTATCGGGGCCAGACTTTGATAGGGGATGTTGATGTGCCGAAAGGAATGATAGTATTGGGCTATAGCCAACCCTATGTGTATGGAACAACCGGCATGGATGGAACTCGTGAGAGTGTTGATATGTTCCGTTTTAAATTGGAATAGAGCTGGATTGGGGTGTGAACGGATAGGTCTATCTGACGCACCTCTTTGGTTTACCAACAAACTAACTACTGCTTCTTGAATTGCAGTGGAGTAATGCCCGTGTGCTTCTTGAAGAACTTGGAGAAGAAGGAGGGATTGGGAAACTTCATCACTTCGGCCACTTCGGCCGATGTCATGCTGGTCGATTTCAACAACTTCTTGGCCACATGAATGGAGAAATCAGAAACCCATCGATTGAGTGGTTTCCCTGTCTCTTGCTTCAACACCTTCGACAGATAACGAACCGTCAGACACATTTGGGCGGCATAGAAGGCCGGCTTGTGTTCCGTCTGTGCATGGTCGTGCAACAGCTGGAAGAATTGTCGGGTCAGTTGCTCCGTATAAGTACTGGTTAAGTTGACTATCTGCTCCGAATAGATCATATTGATCTCTGCATTGATGATGAATAGAACTGACTTTACAATCTCGAGCCGCGAGGGATGATAAGCTCGATGATATTGTTGCTTCAGCAGCGCATAAAACCGAGTCAGATTCTCCTGTTCCTGTTCCGTCAGGTCGATACACGGCTTCTTACTGATCTTTTCAGCACCTTTCGGTTTGAGTATCAAAGGAAACTCAGCCATAAAGTCGAAGGTGAAATAGATATAGTCGCACAGAAAATCCTCTTCGTTATCAATGTCGATATGGAAGTCGGGCAGGAGCGTGGTGATAGATCCGGCCTGCATAGTGTGATTCTTCAGATTGATATGCAAGTGCGCCAACCCTTGTCTCCCGAAAATAAGTACGACGAACTTTTCCTCCGGATTGTTGAGGATGCCCAAAGATTCCATCTCTTTAAGCGTTGTCTGTCGATCGGAAAAACCAAAATCATCTGTTCCCGTTACTTCCATCTTCTCTTTTAAATTAGCGGGATAAAGGTAATCAATAATGATTATGAACGACTATTAATAAACTCCAAATAGAACATATTTATGTTATATCGGGAAATTGGCCATACTTGGATTATTATGAATTTTGTGCCCGAAAATAAAGTAAAAAGGTTGTACTTAATGAAAAATGTGAACAAAAAGTGGTGGCAGCTGATGATGATAGTCGGCTGCGTAATGAGTGTTGTCTCTTGTAAACAAGAGCCTCAGGCTCAGGTAGAAGCAGAATATGCAGTCTTGAAAGTATTTGCAACAGACAGAACTTTGTCCACATCCTATTCGGCAGCGATTCGTGGCCGTCAGGATATTGATATCTATCCGCAAGTGAGCGGTTTCATCACTAAGCTATGTGTCGAAGAGGGACAGACCGTGCGTCGCGGTCAGGTGTTGTTTGTGATTGACCAAGTGCCTTATAAAGCGGCCTTGCAGACAGCCGAAGCCAATGTGCAGACAGCCGAAGCCGCTTTGGCCACATCAAAGCTGGTCTATGATAGCAAGAAGGAGCTGTATGCTTCGAACGTGGTCTCAGAGTTTGATTTGCGCACTGCCGAGAACTCTTGGTTGAGTGCCAAAGCTCAGCTGGCACAGGCAAAAGCACAAGAGTTGAGCGCCCGCAATAATTTCTCCTATACCGAAGTGAAGAGTCCGTCTAACGGTGTTGTGGGTACATTGCCCTATCGAGTAGGAACGCTGGTCAGTGCCAATATGCCGAAACCCTTGACAACTGTGTCGGACAATTCGGATATGTATGTCTATTTCTCTATGTCGGAAAACCAGCTGTTGGCCTTGACCCGTCAATATGGATCGAAGAATGAAGCTTTGCAGAATATGCCGGAGGTAGAATTGCAGCTGAACGACAAGTCGATCTATGCAGAAAAGGGAAAGATCGAATCCATCAGCGGTGTGGTTGACGCCAATACAGGAACAGCCAGTTTTCGTGCCGTGTTCCCCAATGACAAAGGTTTGCTTTATAGTGGAACATCGGGCAACGTGATTCTTCCCGTGAAGAAGAGCGGCTGCTTCGTGATTCCACAGGCTGCCACATTCGAGTTGCAAGACAAGCGATATGTCTATAAGGTGATAGAGGGCAAAGCCGTTTCTGTGCCTGTACAAGTTACCCGCGTGAATGGCGGTAAAGAGTTTATCGTTGAGGATGGTTTGAAAGAGGGCGATATGATCGTAGCAGAAGGTGTTGGTCTGTTGCGTGAAGGAACTCCCATTAAAGTGAAACAAAACAATAGCGTAAGATGAATTTAAGAACCTTTATAGAACGTCCCATTTTATCGGCAGTGATCTCTATCTCGATCATTGTTGTGGGAATCATCGGATTGTTTGCCCTGCCGGTAGAACAATATCCGAATATTGCGCCGCCAACGATCCAGGTGAGTACTACCTATTTCGGCGCGAGTGCAGAGACCTTGCAGAAGAGTGTGATTGCTCCGTTGGAAGAGGCTATCAATGGTGTGGAGAATATGACCTATATGACCTCATCGACAACCAATGCCGGTGCGGCCTCTATCACCATCTATTTCAAGCAGGGAACCGATCCCGATATGGCTGCGGTAAACGTGCAGAACCGCGTTTCCCGTGCAACCGGTCAGTTGCCGGCCGAGGTAACGCAGGTGGGTGTGACCACATCCAAGCGTCAGACCAGTATGTTGCAGATCTTCTCTCTGTTTAGTCCGGACGACTCGTATGACGAGAACTTCCTGGCCAACTATATCAGCATCAACCTGAAGCCACAGATTCAGCGTATCACGGGTGTAGGTGACCTGATGATTATGGGTGGCAACTACAGTATGCGTATTTGGATGAAGCCGGACGTGATGGCTCAGTATAAGCTGATTCCGAGTGATGTGACAGCCGTATTGGCCGAGCAGAACATCGAAGCGGCTACCGGATCGTTTGGTGAGAACTCCATGGAGACGTATCAATACACGATGAAGTATAAGGGCCGTTTGGCCACACCCGAAGAGTTTGGCGACATTGTGATCCGTTCAACCGAAGATGGTGAAGTGTTGAAGCTGAAGGATGTGGCAGATATTGAACTGGGCAAAGACAGTTATGCCTATTCGGGAAATGTCGATGGTCATCCCGGTGTTTCATGTATGGTGTTCCAGACAGCTGGATCCAATGCAACCGAGGTGAACCAGCAGATTGATGCGCTATTGGAAGAGGCTCGGAAAGACCTGCCGAAAGGCGTGGAGATTACACAGATGACCAGCTCCAACGATTTCTTGTTCGCCTCAATCCATGAGGTAGTCAAGACCTTGATCGAGGCGATTATTTTGGTTATCCTGGTGGTGTATATCTTCTTGCAGGATATCCGTTCTACTTTTATTCCCTTGGTTGGCATTGTGGTTTCACTGATCGGAACCTTTGCCTTTATGTCGGCCGCCGGCTTCAGTATCAACCTGATCACTCTGTTTGCGTTGGTATTGGTGATTGGTACGGTGGTCGATGATGCCATTGTCGTCGTGGAGGCGGTGCAGGCACGTTTTGATGCCGGTTATCGCTCCTCTTATTTGGCCAGTGTGGATGCCATGAAGGGAATCAGTAATGCCGTTATCACCTCTTCATTGGTGTTTATGGCGGTATTTATTCCGGTATCATTCATGAGCGGAACCTCAGGAACCTTCTACACACAGTTTGGTTTGACCATGGCGGTGGCCGTTGGTATCTCGGCCTTGAACGCCTTGACGTTGAGTCCGGCCCTGTGTGCCCTGATATTGAAACCCTATATCAATGAAGATGGAACGCAGAAGCAGAACTTTGCGGCCCGTTTCCGTAAGGCCTTCAATACTGCATTTGATGCCATTGTTGAAAAGTATAGCAAGATTGTCTTGTTCTTTATCCGTCGTCGTTGGCTGACATGGTCGTTGTTGGCTGCCTCTGTTGCCTTACTGGTTGTGTTGATGAACACCACAAAGACCAGTTTGGTGCCCGACGAAGATCAAGGTGTTGTCTTTGTCAACGTGAGTACAGCCGCCGGAAGCTCCTTGAAGACAACCAACGATGTGATGACGCGTATCGAAGAGCGTCTGTTACAGGTTCCGCAGGTGAAGCGTCTGCAAAAGGTGTCTGGTTATGGTCTGTTGGCCGGCCAGGGAAGTTCTTTCGGTATGTTTATCGTTAAGCTGAAGCCTTGGGACGAACGCGAGAAGGCTGAAGATCATGTACAGAGCGTGATTGCTCAGATCTATGGCCGCACGGCAGACATCAAGGATGCACAGATCTTTGCCATCTCTCCGGGTATGATTCCCGGTTATGGTATGGGTAATGCCTTGGAACTTCACATGCAGGACAAGAGCGGTGGAGATGTAAGCAACTTCTACCTTACGACACAGCAGTATCTGGCTGCTCTGAACCAGCGTCCCGAGATCTCTATGGCCTATTCTACGTTTGATATCCGTTATCCGCAATGGAAGGTGGATGTAGATGCTGCCAAGTGTAAGCGAGCCGGCACAACGCCCAACGCCGTCTTGGCTGTTTTGTCCGGTTATTATGGTGGACAGTATGTATCGAACTTCAACCGTTTTTCCAAGGTATATAGAGTTATGATTCAGGCCGACCCACAGAATCGTTTGGATGAGTCGTCGTTGAATAACACGTTTGTGCGTCTGGCTAATGGCGAGATGGCTCCGTTGAGCCAGTTCGTCACACTGACCCGCACCTATGGTGCAGAGTCGTTGAGCCGTTTCAATATGTACAACTCTATCGCCGTGAATGCGATGCCGGCTCCGGGATATAGTACCGGTGATGCGCTTCGTGCCGTAAAGGAGACAGCCGAAGTGGCCTTGCCGAAAGGTTATGGATATGATTTCGGTGGTATTACCCGTGAAGAGAATCAGCAGGGCGGAACAACACTGGTTATTTTCGGTATTTGTTTCCTGATGATCTACTTGATTTTGTCTGCCTTGTATGAGAGCTTCCTGATTCCGTTTGCCGTCTTGCTGAGTGTGCCTTGCGGTTTGATGGGTAGCTTCCTGTTTGCCAAGGTAATGGGATTGGAAAACAATATCTATCTACAGACAGGTCTGATCATGTTGATCGGTCTGTTGGCCAAGACCGCTATTCTGTTGACCGAATATGCGGCTGAGCGTCGTGCTTCGGGTATGAGTCTGACGGCTGCCGCCTTGTCGGCTGCCAAAGCTCGTTTGCGTCCTATCCTGATGACGGCTCTGACCATGATCTTTGGTTTGTTCCCGTTGTTGGTATCAACCGGTGTAGGAGCAAACGGAAACCGTTCATTGGGTACCGGTGCCGTTGGTGGTATGGTGGTAGGAACTTTAGCTTTGTTGTTCTTGGTTCCTTCTCTCTTCATCGTGTTCCAATATCTGCAGGAAAAGGTGAAGAAGCCGAAACTGGAGGAGCTGGATGACGAAGCAGCAAGCACGGAAATTGATCAGTATAAAGCTATTAAATTGTAAGAAAACGTATGAAAAAGATAATATCAGTCCTAATCATTCCGGCTTTGCTGAGTAGTTGTGGCATCTATAACTCTTATAAACGGCCGGAAGTGCAGACCGATGGCCTGTTTAGAGAGGCTACAGCTACAGAGGATACAACGAATATGGGTAATCTGCCTTGGCGTGAGATCTTTACGGATCCCATGCTACAGCAGCTCATCGAGAAGGGATTACAGAACAATACCGATCTGCGGACTGCCCGATTGAGAGTGAAAGAGGCCGAGGCGGCTCTGTTGAGTGCACGTCTCTCGTTTCTGCCCTCTTTAGCCTTGGCTCCTCAGGGAACATTGAGTAGCTTTGATGGTGCGAAAGCAACAAAGACCTATACGATTCCGGTGTCTGCCAGTTGGGAGGTGGATGTTTTTGGTAAGTTGCGTAATGCCAAGGAGCAGACTAAGGCGGCTTATGAGCAGTCGAAAGTCTATCAGCAGGCCGTGCAGACGCAGCTGGTCTCATCCATTGCCAATATCTATTACACTTTGCTGATGCTCGATCGTCAGTTAGAGATCTCTATACAGACCTCTTCGCATTGGAAGGAAAATGTGGCCACGATGAGGGCGATGAAGCGGGCCGGTATGACCACCGAAGATGCCGTGGCTCAGAGCGAGGCCAATAGTTATAATGTAGAAGCTTCTGTCTTGACACTGAAACGTCAGGTCAAGGAGACGGAAAATACCTTGTCTGCTTTGTTGGCCGAGATGCCTCATACCATTGAGCGCGGTCGATTAGAGGATTGGCAGCAGCCGGCCAATCTCACGGTGGGCGTTCCTTTGCAGCTGTTGGCCAATCGCCCCGATGTGCGCAGTGCAGAGTTATCGCTAAAGCAGGCCTTTTATGTGACGAACGCTGCCCGTTCGGCCTTTTATCCCTCATTGGTGTTGGCCGGTAATGCCGGATGGACCAATAGTGCAGGTGGTTTCATCGTGAATCCGGGCAAATTGTTGCTTTCAGCGGTTGGCTCACTCACGCAGCCTCTGTTTGCCAAGGGCACGAATATAGCCCGCTTGAAGATTGCCAAGGCTCAACAAGAAGAGGCGATGTTGGGATTCCAGCAGAGTCTGTTGAATGCCGGCAACGAGGTGAATAATGCCTTGGTGCAGTGTCAGACGGCTCGTGGCAGGATAGAGCTGGACGAGAAGACGATTGCTTCTTTGGAGACGGCGGTGAGCAGTACCGAGCTAAAGATGAAGCATGGCAACACTACCTATCTTGAGGTGTTGGTGGCTCAGGAATCTCTTTTGCAGGCTCAGTTGGGTAAAGTGGCCGATCAGCTCGACGAGATTCAGGGTGTGATCAATCTGTATCAAGCCTTAGGCGGTGGCCGTGAAAATGAACCTATAAAACCAGCAAGTCATGAATAATATGGAGAATAACAATGCTTTTGTATATATACATCCCGAAGCGAAAATCGGTAAGAATGTAAAGATTCATCCCTTTGTGAAGATAGAGAAAGGTGTGGTCGTTGGTGATAATTGTGAGATTCATTCGTTTGTCTCTCTGTTGGAGGGCACACATTTGGGCAATGATAATCAGATCTATGAGGGAAGTGTGATTGGTGCTGTTCCTCAAGAGCATGTCCATCAGACCGAATATACCGAATTGTATATAGGTGACGGCAATGTGATCCGTGAGAATGTGGTGATTAATTGCGGCATTGCCCGTGACCATGCCACCCGGATTGGCGATCACAACTTCATCATGGAGGGCGTTCATCTGTCGCACGATGTAGAAATTGGCAACCGTTGCGTGTTGGGTTGTGGTACTAAGGTTACTTCGTTTTGTAAGATTGACAACAGAGTGTTTGTCGGCATTCTGTGTGTGATCAATAAGCATTGCCACATCGGCCGTTTGTCATTCCTGTCGGCTCACACGGTCATCAGTAAGCATGTGCCGCCCTTTGTGCGTGTGGGCGGATTGCAGGGTGAATGGCAGGGTGTCAACACGCATATTCTGAGGGAAAGCCAGTTCTCCGAAAAGACGATACGTGAGATATTGTTTGCCTATCGTTTGATTTATAGTCAGTATAGTTTGGATTATATCCGATTCAAGCTGGAAGGACAGGTGGCGGATAGTGAGGTTACGCAAGAGATTATCCGCTTTGCCGAACAGAGTCAGGATTTAGGCTTTTCGGGAAAAGAGGAGTTGAAAGATTAGCCTCTTATGTGGGACGTCATGATTCGTAAAATGCAGAGATGCAGTTTGCAATTATGACACACGCCCGTTTGGGTAGAAAGTGCTTTCGTTTTGATATAAACTGAATGGGGATTGTGTCGAACTATCGATTTCGGCGCATCCCCTTTTTTTGTAGGTTGTCTTGTGGAGCTTTTTTTATGGTTTATTCGATAGAAATAGTTTGGATGAGTGGAAAATCGCGAAATAATATTACTTTTGTTTTGTGAATATTTTAAACTATTTAAGGGTGGATAAAAAGATAAAACTAAGAGTTCAAAGTATAACGAATAGCCTGGTTCATTCAGGAGCCTATGCGCTTATGCTGGGCGATGAGAATGGAGACCGCCGTATCCCGATTATCGTTGGCACAGCAGAAGCTCAGTCTATTGCTATTGTTATGGAAAATATCCAGCCACCACGTCCATTGACACATGATCTGTTTGCTGATTTTATAAGTATGCTTCATGTCGAATTGTGTGAGGTGTTTATCTATAAATTTGACGATGGCGTTTTCTTTTCAGAGCTGGTCTTTAAGGAAGGCGACCGATTGATAAAGCTGGATTCGCGTACATCGGATGCTATTGCCATAGCATTGCGAGTGAAATGTCCTATCTACACGAGTGTGGAAATTATGGAGAAGTGCGGCATTCATGTTGAGGAAGGTGTAGAGACATATACAGACGATCAAGACGGCCAAGAGAATCCGTTTGATGAGATTCCGGATGGTCTGGACCCCAAAGACTTTGACGATGAGGAGCAGATGCAGGTTTGGCTTGAGCGTTTAAGCACGAGTGAATTGAATAATCGTCTGAACGAAGCGATTGATGCGGAGAATTATGAATATGCAAAAATTTATAAAGACGAACTGTTTCGTCGGGAAAAACAAAAATAAGAGATGATAGAACAGCTGGCAGGATTTGGATTGATGTCGTTGGTAAGAGGCTTGATTGGTATAGCCATGATTTTAGCCGTTGCCTATGGATTGAGTTACGACCGTAAGCATATTGATTGGAAATTGGTAGGTGGCGGTCTGTTGATGCAAGTAGTATTTGCATTAGCCGTTTTGTATGTTCCCTTCTTTGGCAACATGCTTGAGTTTTTAGGACGTATCTTCGTCAAGTTGATGGACTTTACCGAAGCCGGTCTGAGCTTTCTGCTCGGTCCGTATGCTTCCAAAGAGCTTGGATTCAGCTTCTTGATTCACTCATTGCCGATTGTTGTCTTCTTCTCGGCGCTGGTGTCAATGTTCTATCACTGGGGACTTATCCAGCGTGTGGTAGGAGCGTTCTCCTGGTTGTTGCGTAAGTTTATGAACATTTCGGGAACAGAAGGACTGGTGGCTTCCGGCAATATCTTTATGGGAATGACCGAGTCTCCGGTGTTGATCAAGAACTATTTGCCGACTATGAACCGTTCGGAGATATTCCTGGTGATGGTGTCGGGAATGGGCACGATTGCCGGTTCGGTTATGGGCACCTATATTGGTATGTTGGGCGGAACGGATCCTATGGCCAAGGTGTTGTTTGCCAAGCATCTGCTTTCTGCGTCTGTGATGGCTGTTCCGGGATCTATCGTGTTGGCCAAGATGCTTTGTCCGCAGACGGAAAAATCGGTGGATTGTGCGTTGAAGATGGAGAAAGAGTCAGGGAACATATTGGATGCTATCTCAAACGGAGCGGTAACGGGCGTGAAGCTGATGACCAATATCGCCGCTATGTTGTTGGTGTTTATATCACTGGTAGCATTGGCCAACTATATAACAGAGAATGTGATCGGTCGTTACACCGGCTTGAATGAGTGGATTGTTGAATATACCAACGGCCAGTCTTCCGGTTTGACCTTTCAGTTTATCCTGGGTGTTATCACTGCACCTTTTATGTGGCTGATTGGTGTGCCGAGTGGAGATATCACATTGGTCGGTTCGTTGCTGGGGCAGAAAACCATCTTGAATGAGTTCGTCGCCTATTTCCAGTTGCAGCAATGGAAAGATGCCGGTCTGTTTGTTTCTGAGAAGTCTATCTTGATGGCCACCTATATTCTATGTGGTTTTGCCAACATTTCGTCTATTGGCATTCTGTTAGGAGGTTTGGGCGTTTTGGCTCCGGAAAAGAAAGGTATGATCTCTCGCATTGGTTTGAAAGCGATGATTGGTGGAGCTTTGGTCTCTGTGCTTTCTGCCACTATCATTGGTATGATTTTGGGATGATATTAAGACGCTCCCAAAGCGTTCTAATATGTTATATGAACCCCACAATACATTGTCACCCGTGGCTGTGTCTTGGTTGATAGTGCGTTGTGGGGCTTTTTCTGCTTATAGCACTTCGCTTCTTTCCTCGCATCCTGATTCATCTCCTTTTGTATAACTCTTCCTCCTATTTGTATCCAATACATTCTTGAATACTTCTCTTAATAAGATGGGCTGAATAGCGGGATTGGAAGAAAAAGTCCTTTGTCTGTTTCTCTCTCTTTGATGGTATAGAGTCGCATGAATAGGATTTACCCTCGAAGTGTTTGCCTGTTTTCAGGCATGTTGTATTTATAGGCGGAAAGGGGTTGACAAATTAACCGGCGAGTCCGTTGGCAGAGTAACAGGCAGTGTGTTATAAAGGCAAGCGGCTAAAAGGGCTGCGCCAAACTCATCATTCGACACAGCCCTTTCTATGTTAGACCTATAATCTATCGGTTATTTCACCGTGCGTAGCATCTCTTCTACGGCGCGTTTCAACTGCATGTCTTGGCCACTCAGCTGTTCTTCCGGAGTGTTATAGACTTCGATATCCGGTTCCAGCTGCTGGTTTTCCAAGTATTCGCCATTCATATCTTTCACACCCACTTCAGGAATACCGAACACCAAGGTCGGATCGATCTGTGTTTCCCACCATACAGCAGTCATGGTTCCTGGAACAGGAGCACCAATCAGTTTGCCGATGCCTAAGAACTTATAAACCCATGGGAAACCGTGTGCATTAGAATAGTTTCCTTCGCTCATCAAGACACATGACGGTTTTGTCCACTTGTTGTGAGGATCCAGACCGATATATTTGCCACGAGGAGCAAAGCTATGGTACTGCTTACCGCTTAACAAAGTTGTCAAGTCATCGTGCAACCAACCACCACTGTTGTGACGTGTATCGATGATGACCGCTTTCTTCAGGCGACAACGGCCCAAAACGGCTGAATAGACTTCGCGGAAGCTACCGCTGTTCATGCCTCTGACGTGTACATAGCCAATCTGACCGTTGGAAAGTTCGTCAACTTTCTTTTCGCAGTTCTTGATCCAGCGTTTGTAAAGAAGCTCTTGCTGTTCAGAATAGCTGATAGCCTTGACGCGTTCTTCGAAATGCTGCTTGCTGGCCGGATCATATAAGCTCAACAATACGGTCTTGCCGCTCTTGCCGTTTAATAGAGGATAGTAGTCGTTGTCTTTCAAGATAGGAGAACCATCGATCTTTTCAATGATAACGCCTGCTTTAATCTTGCTGGTTGAGCGTGTCAGCGGACCTTGGGCAACTACCTCTTTAATCTTCAATCCGTCACCTTTATAAGAATGGTCATAGAATGCACCTAAGTAGGCTGTTCCCTGACCGGTGTAGGTCGGTCTGTAACTTGCACCTGTGTGTGAGCCGTTCAATTCACCTAACATTTCAGAAAGCATCTCCTGGAAGTCGAAGTTGTTATTGATATGCGGCAAGAAGCGGGCATACGCTTTCTCATAGCCTTTCCAGTCGATACCTCGGATCGTTTCGTCATAGAACTTCTCAGTCACCTGACGCCAAGCATGGTGGAAGATGTAAGAACGTTCGGCAGCAGGATGGTGATCAAATTCGGCTCTGAAGTTGATGTTCTTGACCTTCTTGTCTTTTAGTGTGATCTTCTTGGGCTGGCCCTGAGCTGACAGATAAAGATTTTCCACCTTTTTATCGGCAATCAATGATTCACCGCCAATGCCCTTCAGAAGAATTTGTGTAGAATGATCTTTCAAATCATGAACCCACAAGTCCGGTCCCTTTTCAAATGAGGCACAATAGTAGAGCTTGTCGCCCTTCGGAGATAAAACGGCATCACCCAGTGAAGAGGAATGTCTTGTCAATCGTATGATGCGGTCGCGTCTGTTCTCCAGATCAAACTTCAGCGGAGCCACTGTGCTCTCTTTAACCTCTTTGTCCTTGTCTTTATCCTTATCCTTATCTTTGTCTTTACCTTCAGCTTCTTCCAACAGAGACAGCTCCTCTTTACTCAACTTGAACTTGTCGTAGGCTTCGGCATCGAAGAACATGATATAGACGTCGCGTTCTGATCCCCAGCTACCATGACTGCGATAACCGGCACGGTCGGAAGACCAGATCATAGCTTTGCCATCCAATACCCATTGGGCATTTCTGTCGGAGTAACCACTTTCGGTCAGGTTGATCACTTCGCCATTACCACTTGCATTAACAAGAGCGATGTCGGTGTTGTTCCATCCACCTTCCCAAATATAGGTAGCCAACAGCCATTTGCTATCGGGCGACCACTGATAGTCTTGGTCTCCATCGCTATAAGAGAAGAGATATTTATCCTCTAACACGGTGCGTATCTTCTTGGTTGCACGGTTTACTACACGCAGCGTCGTGCGGTTTTCCAAGAATGCCACCTCTTTACCGTCGGGTGAATAGATAGGCTGGAAAGAGGTCTTTCCGGTAGCAACCAGCGGCTCTTCCTTGATTTCGGCAGCATAGCAGAAATGTTTATCCTCGTCACGCACCAAATGGCTTTCATAGATATTCCAAGTGCCGTCGCGTTCGGATGAATAGACGATAGAACGTCCGTTCGGATGGAATTCGACGTTGCGTTCTTGCTCCGGTGTGTTGGTGATGCGGCGAGTTGTTCCATACTCAACCGATGCCACATAGACATCGCCTCTCACGATGAAGGCAATCTCCTTGCCGTCGGGTGAGACAGCCATATTTCTGGCACCTTGTGTCAGAGTGCGGTGGTTCACTTCGTTTTCTGTCCAGTCCGAAACCACTTGGATGTTCACCTTAGAAGGTTTGTTTCCCTCTTTAACGGTATAGATTTCGCCATTGAAGCTATAACACATAGTTCCCGACTTATCGATAGACAAGAAGCGTACCGGATGAGTCGTGTGATGAGTAATCTGTTGGGATGTTGACTGATTCAATCCTCTCTTGAAGATATTGAAGCTGCCTTTCTCTTCGCTCAGATAGTAGAACGCCGATCCGTCGGGAGACCAAACGGGGTTGCGGTCTTCACCTTTGAAGGTTGTAATCTTCTGATAAGTAGGCTTGGCATCGGTGGTAGTCAGCCAGATGTCGCGAGCCACAGAAGACTGATGATGTTTACGCCAGGGATCTTCGGTGCCTTTATAGTCGTGATACAAGATCTTCTTGCCATCCGGACTCAAGGCCATATCTTCCATGTGCAAGGGCGAATAGAGATGAGGACGACCACCGGTTGTTGCAACTTCATAGATCTGGATGAAGCGGCTGCCTGGAAACTGGATATCGCTGGACTCTTGCATCACGTTGGCCTGATACAAGATGTGCTGATTGTCTTTGAAGGCAACCGGATACTCATTGGCAGAATGAGTGGTCAGTCGCTTGGCTTCGCCACCCTCTTTGTTGATTAGATAGACATCGAAATTTCCGTCTCGGTTTGAGGCAAAGGCAATCTGTTTACTATCAGGCGACCATACGGGACGTGTGTCGTGTGCCGGATGCGAAGTCAGTTTGTTGGCTTGGCCTCCGGAAGAAGGAACAGTGTACAGATCGCCCTTATAGGAGAACGCAATGGTTTGTCCGTCGGGAGAGAGCGCACAATAACGCATCCACAGCGGATTCTCTTCGGCCTGCATCGAGGCAGAAAGGCATAATGCCACAATCGGAAGAATTAGCTTTTTCATATAAACATTTATTTTATTAGAAAATAAGGAGCTTATGAATTGAGTCGGTCAACCGATTTGACACCGATGACCGCCTTGATCTTTTTCGTCAGGATGTTGAGAGCCGTTGTGTCGCGCACCATAACGGTGAAGTTGCCCTGAAACAATCCATCTACTGAATTTATGTTCAGCGAGCGTAGTGTCACATTGCTCTCTTTGCCAATCACCGAGGTGATGTTGGTGACAATCGCTATATCATCACGGCCGATGACGCGCAGCGTGACCACATAGCCATTATCGCCCTTGCCACTCCACTTGGCGCGGATGATGCGGTAGCCAAAGCGGCTGAACATCTCGGGCGCATTCGGGCAATCCATGCGGTGGATCTTGATTCCCTGGGTAGAAACAAATCCAAACACCTCGTCGCCATAGATAGGATTGCAGCATTTGGCCAGCTTATATTCGATTCCCGTCAGGTTCTTGTCGATCACCAACACATCTTTATTGGTTGAGATCTCTTCGACCGGCGTGGTTGTGATAAACTCTTCGGCACTGCGTGTCTCCTGGCGCTCGGAAGGTTCGCTCTCTTTCTTGACCTGCTCTACATATTCGTCAATGACATGATTCACGTCTAACCGCTCTTCGGCAATCTCCACATAGAAGTCGGTCACCGTCTTGAAACCCTTCTTCTTGATGTATCGCATCAGCTGAGCCTCTTCAATGTCGATCTTCCGGTTTTTGAAGCGGCGCTGAAGTGTCTCCTTGGCAAAATCGACCGTCTTGGTTGTCTCTTCACGCAGAGCTTGTTTAATCTTGACTCTCGCCTTTGAGGTTACTACAATGTTCAGCCAGTCTCTTTTGGGGCTTTGCGTGGGAGAGGTTACAATCGAAACGGTGTCTCCGTTGTTCAATACATGCTTGATGGGCACATTCTTATCGTTCACCTTGGCCGACACACAGTGGCAACCCAGTTTTGAGTGAATGGCAAAAGCAAAGTCGAGAACGGTTGCACCTTTGGCCAGTTTCTTCAGTTCGCCGGTGGGAGTGAACACATAGATCTCGTCTTTATAAAGATCCATCTTGAAGTCTTGCATCAGATCCAGCGGATTCTTCTCTTTGGCTTCGAGAGCAGCACGAACGGTGTTCAGAAACTCATCCAGTCCGTTTTCGGCCTTCACGCCTTTGTATTTCCAGTGCGCAGCCAATCCTCGTTCGGCAATCTCGTCCATACGTTTGGTGCGGATTTGCACCTCGACCCATTTGTTTTGCGGGCCCATCACCGTGATGTGCAGGCTCTCATAACCGTTGGTCTTGGGAATAGAAATCCAGTCCTTCATGCGGTTGGGATTGGGCTGATACATATCCGTAATGATGGAATAGACCTGCCAGCATTCCGAACGCTCTTTCTCCAAAGGAGTATCCAGCACGATGCGGATGGCAAAGAGGTCATAGATTCCCTCAAACTCAATTTTCTGCTTTTTCAGCTTATTGTTGATAGAGTGGATCGATTTGGTTCGTCCTTTGATGTCGAACTTTAATCCTGTCTCCGTCAGTTTCTTTTTGATCGGAGCAATAAACTCAGCGATGTAGGCATCACGTGAACGCTTGGTCTCGTTCAGCTTCTGCTTGATAAAGTTATATTGCTTGCGGTCGGTATATTTCAAGGAAAGATCTTCCAGTTCACTTTTGATCTTGTATAATCCCAGGCGGTGAGCCAAAGGAGCATACAGATAGGATGCCTCAGTAGCCAGCCGGATACGGTCGTCTTCCTGTAACTGCTTGCCCATACGCATCATACACAGACGGTCGGCAATCATAATCAGGATGACGCGAACATCTTCGGCAAATGAGAAAAGCAGATGGTGAAAGTTCTCGGAATTGATGGCCGTATTGCGTGCATACAGGTCGGAGGTCTTCAGTAATCGCTTAATGATCAGCGTTACATCTGCATCAAACATCTCTTCAATCTCTTCACACGTGACGACCTTCTTCAATACCGGCCGGTAGAGAAGGAGTGCGATTGCAGAGGTTCGTTTCAGACCAATCTCAGTCGTTGCTATCAGAGCTGTATCAATATTTCTAAGCAATCCATTGATCCCGTTTTTATCTCTGCCATAACAATCCAATGCAACCACATGTCGCATCAACATCTTCATCTTGCGCAGGTCTTCTTTCTGTAGAAATTCATAAAGGCTACGCAACAATTGTCTGTACTTAGAGAAAAAAATCAGTTTCTCTTCTTCTGTAAAGAAAGGCTGTTTATCCATTTTGTTTATACTTTTTACTGCCACAAGATGACAGGGCGTAAAACTTGCTGTAAAAGTATCTTTTTTATTGGAATATTACGAGTAGATTACTGGTTATTTTATACATTTGCGAGAACATCGCTTTAAGAGAGCTTTGTCTGACAGAATATATTGTACAAAAATAATACTATGCTATGTTAAACGCGAAAGATTTAGAACAACTGAAAGCTAAAGGTATCAGTGAAGCACAGATTGAAGAACAATTGTCTTGTTTTGTTAAAGGTTTTCCATTCCTCGAAATAGCCGCCTCTGCCTCTGTAGAAAAGGGCATTTGGGTCATCTCTAAAGAAGAGCAGGCAACTTATATGGATGCTTGGGATGCTTATTTGGCTAAGAACAAGAAGATTGTGAAGTTTGTTCCCGCTTCGGGCGCAGCCAGTCGTATGTTTAAGAATCTGTTTGAATTCTTGTCTGCAGATTATAACGAACCCACGAATGCTTTTGAACAGAAATTCTTCAATGAGATTACTAAGTTCGCATTTTATGAAGCGTTGAATGCCAAATGTATCGAAAACGAGGGTAAGGATATTCCTGCATTGATCGCTGCCGGAAGTTACAAGGCTGTTGTTTCCAACCTGTTGGAAGAGAAGGGTCTGAACTATGGCCAGTTGCCTAAGGGCTTGTTGCTGTTCCATTCGTGTGCCGAAAACAAGAAGCGTACAGCCATGGAAGAACATTTGGCAGAAGGTGCTATGTATGCGAAGAACAATGCCGGCGAGGTAAATATCCATTTTACCGTATCTCCCGAACATAAAGCGTTGTTTGAACAGTTGGTAGCTGCCAAGAGTGGTGAATACGAAGAGAAGTTCTCTGTTAAATATGATATTTCATTCAGTGTACAGAAGCCGAGCACCGATACAATAGCGGCAGCTATGGACAACACTCCGTTCCGTGATAAGAATGACAAGCTGTTGTTCCGTCCGGGTGGACACGGTGCTTTGATTGAGAACCTGAATGATGTGGATGCCGATGTAATCTTCGTCAAGAATATCGACAACGTTGTGCCTGATAGCTTCAAGTGCTCAACAGTGATCTGGAAAAAGGTGATTGCCGGTGTGTTGGTAACTTTGCAGAAAAAGATATTCAACTATCTGGAGCTGATTGAAAGTGGAAAATATACGACCGATCAGGTGCGCGAGATGATTTACTTCTTGCAAGATGACTTGTGCATTAAGAATCCGGATACCAGTCTGCTCGAAGATGCTGAGCTGATTCTTTACATCAAGAGTAAATTGATGCGTCCGTTGCGTGTCTGCGGTATGGTGAAGAACGTAGGCGAACCGGGTGGAGGTCCGTTCCTTGCCGTTAATCCGGATGGAACCATCTCTTTGCAGGTGTTGGAGAGCTCACAGATTGATATGAAGGATCCGGCAAAGAAGGCTATGTTTGAAAAGGGCACTCATTTCAATCCGGTTGATTTGGTTTGTGCTGTCAAAGACTATCAGGGTAACAAATATAATTTGCCCGACTATGTCGATAAGAACACTGGCTTCATCTCATTCAAGAGCAAAGATGGCCGCGAGCTGAAGGCTTTGGAGTTGCCGGGATTGTGGAACGGTGCCATGAGCGACTGGAACACTGTCTTCGTTGAAGTTCCTATTGAAACCTTTAATCCGGTTAAGACTGTTAACGACTTGTTGAGAGCAGAACATCAATAAGCTTAGAACATTAAAGTGATATATTTGTGAAGGGGCTGTGTCAAAATGGTTGTTTTGATGCAGCCCCTTCACGATTTGTCAGAATTCCGAAAGCAATACCGATGACACCGTATATATCGATAAAATACAATAAGTCAATGGGCATATAGGAGGCTGTTAACCCGGGCAAAAAGGAGTCGTTTGTCTACGAAAATTGGGTGCCTACCCAATCCGAACGGAGTACCTACCCATTTTGAAAAAAGTCCCTACCCAATTTCAAAAAAGTCCCTAGACTTTTTCCGAATAGTCTATACCCTTTTACCAAAAATCTATCCCAAAGGTCCAGAAAATGGCAGAACAGTGCAAATGAATTGTGAGTCAGTCGGTTCTGATTTTCAAGCCATTTGGCAGAAAATCTTGAAAAGACAGGTTTATGCCAACTTCGGACAGAGCAGCGTTACCAAAACATTACCTTCTCCTTTGAAAGCGAGAATTGGGAAAAGTGGCAACGAATAGAGCAAAATCCGATCTGACCCTATAGGATTATCTTCGACAAAGATACTTTGATGGCAGGAAAGAAGCAAATAAATTGCACACGGTTTCTTTACCATTGAACGACAATGTTTTGCGTAACAACAAATAACCTGACAATAAATAGTTTTGTAACCCATAAAAGGTCAGAGTTATGCGTAGTACATTTAAGGTTCTGTTCTACCTCAAAAAGAACGCCCCCAAGAAGAACGGTTCCGTTCCCGTGATGTGCCGTATCACCATAGACGGTACGATAGCCCAGTTCAGTTGCAAATGCGACATCCATCCCGATTTGTGGGACATCAAGAGCAACCGGGCTTCGGGAAAGAGTGCCGTAGCATTAGAAACCAACCGTTTCTTGGACAAGATACGTGTCGGCATCAATGCCAAATACAAAGAGATTGCCGAAAGGGATAACTATGTCACAGCCGAAAAAGTGAAGAATGCTTTCTTGGGCTTGGAAATGCGGCACGAAACCTTGCTGAAAGTCTTTGTCCAGCACAATGAGGACTTTTTCAAACAGGTCGATGCTGGCTTGCGATGCCCATCTACCTACCACAAGTATTGCACGGTCTATAAGCATTTGGAGGAGTTCATCAAGACCCGGTACCGTGTCAGCGACATTGCTTTGAAAGAACTCACTCCGGCTTTCATTACCGACTTTGACATCTTCCTGCGCACCGAAAAGCAATGCTGTAACAACACGGTATGGATTTACATGATGCCCCTGCGCCGTATGATTACCATTGCCCAGAATCACGGATGGATAGTTCGTGACCCGTTCGTGGATTACAGCATATCCGCCGAGAGTACCGACAGGGACTATCTGACCAAGGATGAAATCCGCAGGCTGTTGGATTTGAAATTCAGGCGTAAATCAATGGAGCTGGTTCGGGATTTGTACGTCTTCTGCTGTTTTACGGGCTTGTCCTTTACCGATATGAAGAACCTGACCAAAGATAACCTTCAGACTTCCTTTGACGGTAAACTCTGGATTATGACCAAGCGACAAAAGACAGGTGTGGAGTCCAATATCATGCTTTTGGATATTCCGAAGCAGATTATCGAGAAGTACGATGGCATGGCGAAGGAGGATTACCTCCTGCCCGTTCCGCAGTATATTACCGCCTGCAAGAACATCAAGAAAATCATCGGACTCTGCGGTATCGAAAAAGAGATCACGTGGCATACCAGCCGCCACACTATGGCGACGGAAATCTGCCTGACCAACGGCGTTCCCATTGAAACCCTTTCCAAGATGCTCGGACATATGAACATCCGCACCACGCAGATTTATGCCAAAATCACACACGAAAAGGAAAGTCGGGATATGGCAGCACTCTCCGATAAGTTGAGCAAGATAGAGCAATTCAATGGTATCACTATATAATAAGGAGGACGAACGATGAAAAGAGAAATCATAACCATTGGAGAGAATGGGAAGGTACATATCCCGACAGCTCCCGTTTGGATGTCGGCTTGCGAAATAGCCTCCTTGTTCGGAGTATTCTCCGGTAAGGTAAACAGTCACATCAAATCTGTCTTCAAAGAGGGTTTGCTCAGAGAAGATGAGGTGATGCAAACCCTATTGTTCAAGGGCGGTGCGGTGGATTTATACAACATTGAAATGATAATGATGCTGTCTTTTCGTTTTGTTTCCCCCCATGCCCA